>NZ_JARUHH010000035.1:0-648 GCF_043558025.1 Fictibacillus sp. UD | reverse complement strand
GCATCGAAGCCGAGGGCCGTCAGATGCGCTTGCCAGGCCGGGGGATCGGCGAAGACCTTGACCGGGTGGGCGGCGAGCGCCGCCAGGAAGGGACCGGCAAGCGCGCGAGTGCGCATGTAGGCCAGCGCCGCGGCGTTGACGACGAAGTCGCAGTGACCAGCCCGCAGCAGCGCGAGGAAGTTCAGGCGGGACTTGGACGCGGTGGTACGGAAGGCGGTGAAGCGTGCATCGCCAATCTGCGTGGTCACGCCGTCCGTCCGCGCGTGCCGGGCGGCGGTGTCATCGACGCTGATCCAGGCCGCGCTCGCGAGACCGGCGCGCAGCACCGCCTGCTCCTCGGCGACGAAGGGATCGAGCGGGCCGCTCAGGAGGCGGACCACCTGCCGCTTGGAGATCAGCAGGCCGAGCCCGGAGAGCATCGCGGTCAAGCGCTCGCTCGTGACCTGCCCCTGGACATGAGCCGCCAGGAGGAAGCGGCGCAGATGCGGCCCGAACCCGCCGACGATTCCCGGCGGCAGCGCGGCCACGACGCTCATCCCCGACGGCGTGGACCAGCGCTCGCGCCGGTAGCGGATCACGACCGCTTCCAGCACGAGGTCGCGCACCACGACATCCTCGTAGCCTTTGAAGCGCGAGCCTGCCGGAACG
>NZ_JARUHH010000034.1:0-661 GCF_043558025.1 Fictibacillus sp. UD | reverse complement strand
TGCCCGCGATGATGGTCAGGACCGGCCGTGCCTCGGCCGGAACGTCAGATGTGGGGTCGCGGACGATCGCCACGAGCTGGCCAACGTGCCCGGCCCCTTGGCGAACGACGTATCCGAACTCGGTGAGGTGCCCGCGCAGCGCGTTGATCAACTGGGTCCGCTGACGCACGAGCAGGTCGCGCGTACGGAACACCACTGCCGCAGCTTGAGCCTGCGCGCTCTTGCCCTGGACGAACCGCATCGTCGGGCGCTGCGCCGCCTCGCAGATCGCTTCCGCGTCGGCCATGTCGTTCTTCTGCCGCTTCACAAACGGCTTCACGTAGGCTGGTGGGATGAGCCGCGTGTCGTGACCGGCCAAGGCTATCTCGCGCGCCCAGTAATGAGCACTGGCGCACGCCTCCATCGCGACCACGCATCGCGGAAGTGTCGAGAAGAACGCCAGCACCTGATCACGCCGCAGCTTCTTGCGAAACACGACTGCACCACTCGGACCGGAGCCGTGAATTTGGAAAACCGATTTGGCCAGATCGATCCCGACTGTGCTAACCTCGCCCATGGACGCCTCCTGCAGTGGTGTTGCGACACCTCCACTCTGGCACATCGATGCCGTCAGGGGGCGTCCACCCCACCGCTTTGGAGAAACCTAATCGGCCGTCCCAGC
>NZ_JARUHH010000033.1:0-686 GCF_043558025.1 Fictibacillus sp. UD | reverse complement strand
GCCACCGAGATCGTGCGCCAGCAGGACGGGTTCTTCGTCCACGGCGTCACGCATCTGCGTCCGCTCAACCTGAAGACCGTGGCGGAAGCGATCGGCATGCACGAATCGACGGTGTCGCGCGTGACCTCCAACAAGGCGATCGGCACGAGCCGCGGCACCCTGGAGATGAAATACTTCTTCACCGCGGCGATCCCGGGCGCGGCCGGCATGGCGGCGCATTCCTCGGAAGCCGTGCGCCACCGCATCAAGCAGCTCGTCGACGGCGAGACGCCGGCCGACGTGCTCTCCGACGATGCGCTGGTGCAGAAGCTGCGCAGCGAGGGTGTCGACATCGCTCGGCGCACGGTGGCGAAGTACCGGGAATCGCTGCGGATTCCGAGCTCGATCGAGCGCCGCCGCGAGCATTTCGCCCACGGCTCCGCCCACCACGCCGCCTTGGCTCTGCGCTGAGCGAAGGCTTGGCGCCGCGCTGACCGAACGGCCGGGCTTGCGCGAAACCGCCGTCCGGCCCATCCGTGGCACCGGACGACGACGCCTGGACCTGCCATGACCGCGACCGCAACACCTTCCCGCAGCCTCACCGCCATCGTGCTCGCGGCTGGGAAGGGCACGCGCATGCGCTCGGACCTGCCGAAGGTGCTGCATCGGATCGCCGGCCGCAGCATGCTCGGCCATGTGCTGGCCGC
>NZ_JARUHH010000032.1:0-700 GCF_043558025.1 Fictibacillus sp. UD | reverse complement strand
AACGTGCGGGCGCATTGATCAGGATGCTTCGCTCTCTCGTGCTAGCCGCATCGCCAGCAGCTTCGCCGTCCGTTCATCAACTGCGCGTCGCTCGGCCTCCACCTGCGTCCATACCCTTTCGGCGCTTTCCTGCTGAGCGGCCTTCCTCGCCTGCATGGTCTCACGGTGGCCTTGGATGTGGCTCGGCAGCACGGACATGAGCGCTCCTCTCAACCTATGGGCGAGAGACCTAGGGCACATTTCTACTACGTCAGTAGGCGGACCGCTTCAGGTTGCATCAGCTGCAGCCTTCCGCAGCCGCCCCTCGGTGGACTCGTCGCTCTCATCGATGAATTGAGCCTTGAAAGAAGCACACCGCAAAAACTATTTTTGTGGGTCGCAAGTGTACACAAAGCCGTGGAACGGTCCTCCATGGCAGTCGCTTTGATGCGCGGTTTTGTACGTGCAGACATTTATCCCGTATTTGGCACGAAGAATGTGATTAGGAGGCAGCGCATGGTTCCCGGTCCAGCAAATGGCAGTCCGCACGCCTTCTTTTCCACACATTGAAGGGCTTGGGCGACCAGTTTGAGGCGAGTTTCCAGGATCTATGTCGCTCCCAAGACAGTCATCGAAGTCTACCAATTTCCAAATCTCAGATGGCCCAGCGGGAAACGCGGTGCTCTTGTAGATCAATACTGATGCCGCGGCTACTTCAATA
>NZ_JARUHH010000004.1:0-344009 GCF_043558025.1 Fictibacillus sp. UD | reverse complement strand
GAATCGCTCGTAAATCTTTGGAATCGCTCGTAAATCTTTGGAATCGCTCGTAAATCTTTGGAATCGCTCGTAAATCTCGAGCTCTGCTCTGATTTGCGAGCGCCACAGCATAAAAAAAGCTGATTCTTCAACGGAAGAACCAGCTTCACCTTATTATTTCTTTCTAGAAACACGAACTACGTTTGCAATACTTGCTAAAAGTCCTCCCCACAGGATGACCATGCCGATTACCATCATTGCAATTGCACTACTAGTCATATCAGCTGACCTCCTTTTGCTCTTCAATCACATCAGATTTCCATTTTACAAGACCTAAAGCAATACCGAGTACGATGACGCCTACAGCAACGACAACCCCATAAGTGACAACAAGTTCTGTAGGGTATCCACCGTAATTCTCTGCAATATTTTGCTTAATGTTATCAAACATCATGTAGCCAAGAAGGATCGGTGTGATGACGCCTAGACAAACTTTCCACCATAATCCTGTTCTAAGGTCAGAGATTGCATTCGCGTGATTTTGAAGCCCGCCTAATTGCTTAACGAACCAAGCAATTAGAACTACCTCTGCAAGACCAGCTAATGTGATACCGAAGTTGTTGATGAAGTAATCCACGATATCGAGCATGTACAGTCCGCCTTTTGTAGCGAAAAGCAATGAGATAACTGAAGCTACTCCTCCACCCATTAATACTGCTTTTGTTCTAGAGATTCCAAACTTGTCTTGTAATGCTGCGACATACGTTTCTACGATTGAGATCAACGACGTCATACCAGCAAAAACAAGTGTTAAGAAGAACATTGTTCCGAAAAATGCATTACCACCAGGGAATTCATTAATGATAGCCGGGAATACTTCGAATGCTAGTCCGATTCCGCCTTTTACCACTTCTTCTACCGGCAATCCTTGCTGCATAGCCATGAACCCTAGTGCAGCAAAAACTCCGATTCCAGCAAGAAGTTCAAAACCTGAGTTTGCAAAACCTGTAATAAAAGCATTGTTGTTGATATCTGATTTCTTTGGCAGATAACTTGAGTACGTTACCATGATTGCAAACGCAATAGATAACGAGAAGAAAATTTGACCATAAGCCGCTACCCATACCTTACCGTTGTTTATAGCACTCCAATCAGGTGTAAAGAATGTATTCAAACCTTGAGCAGCACCATCAAGCGTAATTGCACGAATAACAATTAATAAAAACATAATAACTAAAGCTGGGATAAAAATTTTATTAAAGCGTTCGATTCCTTTAGATACACCTTTATAAAGAACTAGTAACGTTACAACCCATACGAGTAAAAGTGCAATTAAAATGCCGGGTACGATACCACCGATGTCACCAGGCGTTTTGCTTAATTGAAGTACCTCTCCATAAAAGAAATCGGAAGGCTTGTCTCCCCAAGTAAGGTTTAGCGAGTAAATTGAGTACTTTACTGCCCATGCGATGATTACAGCATAGTAAGTGGAAATTACAAACGCTACAAAAACTTGCCACCATCCTAGCCATTCTGCATTTTTGTGAAGACGGAAGTAAGAAAGTGGAGCTGAACCCCGGTACTTATGTCCTAATGTGAATTCCAGGATGAGTAAGGGAATCCCTGCCGTTAAGAGTGCTACAAGATACGGGATAAAAAATGCTCCTCCACCGTTTTCATAAGCAACTGCCGGAAATCTCCAGATATTGCCGAGACCGATAGCGGAACCAACCGCTGCTAAAATAAATCCATAGCGGCTTCCCCATTGTTGCCTGTTTTCCATTGTTGTGTCCCCCTTTTTACAAAATCTAAAAGTTTAAAATTATTACTTTTTTCTGATTATTCTGCGTTCAGTATATTACATAACGTTGAAATCTGTCAAAACGTTTTTAGTTATTTTGTCGGAATTAGGGGAAAGAAGTCGTATAAATATAAGAAAAAGTGCCTGGTTTACTACCAGACACTTTCAAAATTATGCTTTTATCGAATTGTCAGCAATGCTATTTTTACTAGATAATTTTTTTATAAATAACAAAACGATAGCAAATACTCCCGTTGACACCAATAGTCCTATCCAAACACTTTCAGTTAATCCGAGTGCAAGATAACCCACTGCAGATACTCCAGCAGCGATTAAACTGTAAGGTAGCTGTGTCATGACATGATCAATATGATGACTTCCCGCTCCTGTTGATGAAAGGATCGTTGTATCTGAAATTGGTGAACAATGGTCTCCAAACACAGATCCAGCAAGCACAGCGGCAAGTACTGGCAACATCAGTTCGATGTTAGTGGAAGCTGAAATTTCTGCTGCAATCGGAAGCATAACTCCGAACGTTCCCCAAGACGTACCTGTCGCAAAAGCCATTAGACCTGACAGTACAAATAGAACGAACGGAAGATAAGCTAAGTTCATATGCTGATCAACCAATCCAGCGAGGTATTTCCCTGTTCCAAGGCTATCTATAATGGAGATAATCGTCCAAGCAAAAAGTAAGATCGTTACTGCACCAATCATGGATTGAACACCGCGACCAAGACCTTTTCCTAGTGAGGCCGCACCCATTTTTTTAGGCAAGAAGAACAGAATGGCTGCAGTTAATCCAATCAAACCTCCATAAACTAATGACTTTGGTACATCTGTATTTTCAAAGATAGATAAAAGTGTAACAGCCGTTGGTTCTTCTAGGCCTTTTACATTTTGAATGCCTGTATAGATCATGAATCCAACCGTTGAAACAATCAAAAGAACGATCGGCCAAACAAGATCTCCAACTTTCCCTTTATCGCTTTCTTCAAGCTTGATTCCTTCACCGATTGCTGCTTTTTTCTCTGGATCAATGACTTCGCCTGTTGAAAAAGCACGTTCTTCATGTCTTCTCATCGGTCCAAAATCAAGTTGAAAATAAGCAACCGCAAACACAAGAATAAGTGCAAAAACTGCATAAAAATTCATAGGGATCATTTGAATAAAAGCACTGAACGCAGACATGTTTGTGATCTCATGTGTAGCAAAAATCGTGCCGATAATCCCGATAATGTAAGCTCCCCAACTAGACACTGGTGAGATTACACATACAGGAGCAGCAGTCGAATCTAAATAATAAGCGAGTTTCGCCCTTGAAATACGGTGGCGATCTGTAATCGGTCTGCTTACATTTCCTACAGCAAGTGAATTAAAGTAATCATCAATAAAAATAACTAGTCCAAAAACAACCGTTAAAAGCTGTGCACCTCTTCTTGTTTTCACTCTGGAAATCGCCCACTCACCAAAAGCTCGGCTTCCTCCAGCTAAAGAGATAATGCTCGTCATCATTCCTAAGATCAATAGAAACAGCAGGATATACACATTCCATTCATTTAGTGCTCCGTCAGCAACGAAATGCCCTTTTACAATCGTTCCAATTTCCTTTAACGTAGCACCAATATTAAAATCGTGAAGCAATAGTGCTCCCGCTACAATTCCAGCCCCTAAAGAGATCAATACTCTTCGTGTTAAAACAACCATTAAAATGGCCAAAACGGGCGGTATTAATGAATAAATCGAATTCTCAAATTCCATGATGTTCCTCCTTCTTTTCATTAGCCATCGATTTTTGAGGAGTGTTTACAGGACGTTGAGGAAAAAAAGACAAAATAAAAAGCGATTAATAGACAAGGAAATAACCTGCTATCAATCACTTAAGTAATTTATGGTTTTCCTCATCGATCAGTAGTCCTCCACTGCTTTTAATTCCCAAGCAGTGACAGTTTTACACTTTTTCAGTGTAAACCCAGCAAAAGTGAACAGACGGTTTACATTTTGCTTCGGCGGAAGTTCCTTTTCTTTTTCTTCACAGACGTCACTCTCTGAAAAAGTACTTATAAAATCCGCTCCTCTACCCCATCGGTGATAGGCTTAAAGACATATAAAATTTTAAATTCAATTCTCATTATAACAAAGTTGAATAAATGGTCAACCCAAATGAATGCTGTTAAATTCAGGAATCTCCTACTCTGCCGCTTCCTCATCACCCGATTCTTCTGACGAGTTCTCTTCAGGGATATCCAGCTCATTATCGTCTTTAGGCTTTTCCTTTAAATCAGGAGTGATCGGAACAGTAGGCTGAATCGGATCTCCGGACTGATTGTAGTATACAGGTACCTCTCCTTTTATAAACTGAGCTGTGATCTTAATCGGTCTTTTTACAACCGTTGTTTCCGTTGCAAAAGGAATAACAATCCTCGTTTTGACAGTTACCACAATATCAATATTAATCCATGTATTATTGATACCGGAATTTTCGATTTTTTCTTCAATATCCGTGTTTGCTTCACCAATGAGCATGAATTTAATTGGAATTTTAGGACCTAAGTTTGCTAGTAAGGAGTTTCTCGTTGCTTGCCCTAGCGGAATTTCCATAATGACACCTGGTTCATTTTTATATGCTGTTATCCCTAATTCATCGTTGCTTATTACTTCATGTGCTTTACCTTCTTCAATTTCCTTGAGGTATTTTTGAACCACTTTCTGTGATTGATTGGCAACCCTGTTAACTACGCTCTGATTAATGCCGGCAAACACGACATTTCCTTCCGTATCGGTCTTGTATTCAATAATATCATCCATCTCTGAAGGACCTAATATTTCATTATCGATCGCTTCACTTATCGCTAGTGCTGCTATTTCTTCCGTCTTCTTTTGAGCGATGAGCATAAGCGTAGGTTCAATGCCTCTGTTCACAAGCCAAAGTCCTTGTATGGTTATAAAAGTAAAAAGAATAAATGAGATCAGGAGTACAAACCGGAATGGAAGCGGCCCTTTTCGGAGTTTCATTTTTCGACGTTTAAGCAAAAGGTAACCCCCTTTATCTACATATACATATGTATGCAGACAAGAGGGGGGCTCATTCAAACTTTATGGTTTAATTTTTTTCGTACACAACGAAGTCATGTGCATATTTGTTTTTTTCATCAACGATTCCTGCCTTGCGTGAGACTTCACGCCACTCATCTCGAATGATTTCTGGAAAGTAAGTATCCGCTTCAAAGGTATGGTGAATCTCAGTCACATATAGGCGGTCAGCTACAGGCATAAACAATTTAAAAATCTCCGTTCCACCGATTACACACAATTCTTCGGCGTCTTTCTTCAATACATCGTCTACCGAATGTACAATCGTTGTTCCTTCAGCTTGATAATTGTCATCTCTCGTTACCACTATATTTTCGCGGCCAGGCAAAGGCTTGCCGATCGATTCGTACGTTTTACGACCCATGACGATTGGTTTCCCCATCGTTACATTCTTAAAATGCTTAAGGTCGTTTGGCAAATACCAGGGTAGATCATTGTCTTTACCAATGGCCCGGTTCTCATCCATTGCAACAACAAAAGAAATCATACGCTCACCACGCCTTTGATATGAGGATGTGCTTCATAGTCAACCAGTTCAAAGTCATCATAAGTAAAATCAAAAATGTTCGCCACATTCGGGTTCAACTTCATTTTAGGAAGCGGCTTCGGATCACGGGTCAACTGCAGCTCTACTTGTTCGAGGTGATTTGTGTAGATATGTGCATCACCAACCGTATGAACGAACTCGCCTGGCTTAAGACCAGTTACTTGGGCTACCATCATTGTAAGTAGTGCATAAGACGCGATATTAAAAGGCACACCTAGGAAGCTGTCAGCTGAGCGCTGATAGAGCTGACAAGATAGCTTGCCATCAGCTACATAAAACTGAAACAGCAAGTGACAAGGCGGGAGTGCCATATTCGGTACATCAGAAGGATTCCATGCAGACACAATCAAGCGTCTTGAATCAGGATTCTTCTTAATGTCTTCAATAACGTTTGTGATTTGGTCGATGGTCTCACCGTTTGGAGCAGCCCATGAACGCCACTGGTGACCGTAAACTGGACCAAGATTTCCGTCCTCATCTGCCCACTCATCCCAAATCCGAACACCATTTTCTTTTAAATAAGCAATATTTGTATCACCTTTTAAGAACCAAAGCAATTCATGAATGATAGATTTCAAATGAAGTTTTTTTGTTGTAACAAGCGGAAAACCTTCCTCTAAATCAAATCTCATCTGACGGCCAAATACAGATACCGTGCCAGTGCCTGTCCGATCTTCTTTTTTCGTACCGTTATGTAAGATATCTTGAAGAAAATCCAAGTATTGTTTCATCCCTCATCGCCTCCTCTTTTTCTTTTAATCGTATCATATCCGACTCCCTTTTTGTTCATGAAAAAGCCATAAAAATAGCTTCAACACCTAACACTTTTTCCCTTATATACACATAAAAATAATAATGAAGAAAGGAGTGGAAGCATGTTAGAGATGAACCCGATCTTAATAGAAGGACATCCATTTACCGCTGTCACCCTTCGTTTGCCAAAAACAAATTTTATGGCTGTGTTTAACGATAATGGATATATCATGTGTGGAGCACTAGATGTAGCTTTGTTGAATGAAAAATTAGCAGACCGTAAAATTATTGCAGGGCGCGCTGTAGGCGTCAGAACGATCGAACAGCTGCTGGATGCACCTTTAGAATCAATTACACTTGAAGCAAGGGAAAAAGGTATTGAAGTTGGTATGCAAGGGCGAAAAGCACTTTTAAAGATGCTTTAATGATAAAAAAACTGCGCTATAAGCCGCGCAGTTTTCTTTATATCTTAAAACGATCTCTTGTGATCTTTAATGATATTAGATTAATACATAACACGAGGGTAAGAAACTGGATACGTTTCGAATTGTTCGTAAATATGTAGACGAAAAGCAAGTAAACGCCACTCACGACAAAGGCAACCTGTAAGCAGTACATCATCTGAATCAATTTTTTATAATCCAAAGTGATCCCCACTTTCTTTATCCAGCTTAACTGATTTAATTCACCCTATTAGTATATCAGTCCATTTAAAAAATTGAATCGTTTACCATCTTTTGAAAACAATTTGTAATATTAGGAAAAGGTTAAAACAAGTCCAATTGTCTTGGCGCTAGGAAATCATAATGAATATCTAATAATTCGATCATCTGTTTTGCATTGTCAGCAGCATCTCCACCCGAGTTATTGTTAAATAGGATGGTAAGATTCTTTGTCTCTGATGCAAGCTTCTGAATCCGTTCTTTCCATTCATTTAGTTCGGCATCATTATATCGATAAAGATAACGGACTTCTCTCCAATTCGGCTGCCCTTGGTTGTTCCATCCATATACATTTCTGCCGTGCATACGTACGAGTGTTTTTTCTTGTGCATGCATAACAATAGGTATAGAGCCTGTCCCGGCTTGGGGTTCGTCGCAAACCGTATGAATCCATCCTTCTTCTTTTATAAAACTCAGCGTTTTCTCTGTCATTTCCTCGCTAAACCATGTTTGATTCCGAAACTCTAAAGCGACGGGGATGTCTCCCATCATTTCTTTCGCATACCGAAGCATCTGAACATTTTCCTTCTTACAATCAAACCATGGCGGATATTGAAAAAGAACCATCTCAAGCTTCCCTGACGAGATGACAGGCTGAATGGACAAGACGAAAGCTTCAAACATTTCTTTAACTGAATCAAACGGTAATTTGCCTCTCGAATGACCTGTCATGCCTTGATAGGCTTTCACAACGAAGGAAAAGTCGTTCGGAGTGGCTGTAACCCACTTTTCATAATTCTTTATAGGCTGAACTGCATAAAAGGAAGAATCGACCTCAACAACAGGAAAATGGCCGCTGTAGACAGCAAGCTTATCTCTTGCAGGGGTACCATCTGGATATAGAGAATCGTGATCTCCCCAACCTGTAACACCGATCTTAATCATTCTTAGAAGTCACCTGCCTATACGTGATTACAATCTATTTAATCCTTTTGATTGGACAAAGTCTTTCATATACGTACGTTTTGGAGTCCCCATAGATGCTGTAATCTGTGTAACCCAGCCTTCCGTACGTTTTCCTCCCGTGCGCTTCGTATAGTACTCAGATGTTTTATTTTCATACTGTTTTAACAGATTTTCCGTTTCTTCTTTACTTTGATAGCTGTCTTTATGAAAAACAGCTTGAATTGGTAAACGTGGCTTTTTCCCAGGCTCTGCATCAGGATAACCGACTGCTACTCCAAAGAGCGGAAGAACGTGTTCAGGACATCCTAACAAATCTGAAACTTCCTTCAGAGAATTACGGATGCCTCCAATATAAACGATACCGAGTCCAAGTGATTCAGCAGCTACCGATAGATTTTGAGCAGCGAGTGCAGCATCTACGCTTCCTACAATAAAAGCTTCTGTTGATTCAATGGTTTCTTTAATCTCTGTTTCTTTCATTTCAGCCGCAATCTTATGACGATTGTAATCTATGCAAAAGACAAAGAAATAACCGTTATCGGCTACATAAGACTGATTGCCAGCAAGCTCAGCCAGTTTTTCTTTCTTTTCCCTGTCCTCTATACCAATAATCGTACAAACTTGCTGATAGCTCGATGTAGAAGCAGATTGGGCGCATTTTACGAGTGTTGTGACTATATCTTCACTTAATGGTTTGTCTATGAATTTGCGAATGGATCTGTGTGCTAGTATCGTTTCAATGACTTCGTTCATAAAACAGGCTCCTTTTGAAAGTAACGGTTGATTGCATTATATCTTTTTCGGATACAAAAAAGCGAACCATTTGAGTCCTAGAATAAACACTTCTCTTTCAAGCGAAGAGGTGATATACTGTTCTAGCGATGAGCTAATTGCATAAGACGAGATTGACGCGCCTGTTAGGCAAAGCACTATGTGGAGTGCTGTCTCTCGCCGCAATATACGCAAAAAAGACGTCCTTTTGGGCGTCTTTTTTCTATTTTAAAGGCTGTTTTCACAGTATTAAATCTTTCTTGTCTATCAACATTTAAGCTATTCACTCTTCTCCATAACTGCAAAATAGTTTTCTTCATGATCTGCAAAGTTAAATACTCTGCCAGAAGGCATATTTACAATCTCGCCGACTGTGATACTTTTGCTAGATAACTCGTTATGTAACTGATCTAGATTTTCTGTAAAAAACATTAGTGAAGGTGTGCCGAGATTTAATCCAGGTGACATTTTTGCAACGAATTCCTTATTATGCAGGATGATACTTGTTTCTGCATCCTTTGATGGAGCAACTTCAATCCATCTCATGCCTTGTCCGTTATCTTCTTCAGAAATGACACTGAATCCTACTTTTTTCGTCCAAAAATCCACTGCTTTATCTTGGTTATTGACATACACCATAATTTGACCGACTTTGTTAATCATAAATAACACCCCTGAATGTTTTTAGTACTCTTAATAAATTATACAATCGCTGCAAATATCCTCTTAAATCGTTTTAATAAATACCAAGGTGTATAAAACAGATAGATAAAAAATAAAAAAACCTCGGTATAATTTTAAATGCACCAAGGAGTTGAGACGATTATCCAATTGATAGGTCTATCATGAAACTTGATTTATGATGGTTTCTGAATGTTTTGTGCCCATCGCCATCCAATACAAACAATCTTCATTTTAACTAATTTCTAAAAAGGTTTATTGCTTTCCCTTTCCAAATAGTACTCTAAATCATATTTGATTTCGCCGCTGCATGTACCTGGCAATGGATTTTCGGACTCATTCTTAAAACATTTAATATCAAGGGAAATCAAAGAATCAGTAAATATTGGGACAGATGCTCCTGGATTAATGACCGCAACGGTAGACGTACCGGCACTATCAGTCACTTGTACTTCCATAGAGCAGCCATTGGTAATATTACCTGAGTTCACAACTACAATCAGACCGCTGAAGTCCATATCCGCTCTGCTAGTGAATTGATTATAAAAAATTTCATCGCAAGGTTGTGAGATGGGGCTGCAATGCTTAAAGCATTTTAGTTCTTTTTTCTTCTTACATAAATCAAAGCCTTTGATTTTGTCTGGACAATGCTTATGGCCCTTATTTTTTATTTCTTTACATTTACAAATAATCTCCATGCAAACGTGACATTGACTCTTCCGTTCATGATTTTCACATTTGCAATCACACTTTTCATGCTTGCAATTGCACTCATAACTCTCATATTTGCATCTACACTTGTCATGCTTACATTTGCACTTAAAACTCTCATATTTGCACTCGCACTTCTCATGCTTGCATTTGCACTCATAACTTTCATATTTGCACTCGCACTTCTCATGCTTGCATTTGCACTCATAACTCTCATATTTGCACTCGCACGTATTACGCCCACAGAAATCTATATCTTTTTTATTACATGTGAACAGGCTTTTAGGTTTTTCAAACTCCGTACATGTTTTACAGTGATAGCTTTTTTTAATTTTTTTACACTGATATCTCTTATTCTTTGAATTCATACTTCAGTTTCCTCCCCCATACGCCATTCAAAGATATACTCACTATATGTCTATTCCATCTCTTTGTTTAGGCAAGTGGTCCTTCAACATTTTTTTGCCCAATTAACACGAAAATGGGCTGTTTTGTTGAATAGGGAGAATCGAAGTACTGAAAAAATTCAAGTTGCTATGAAATTGCATCCTAAATTTAAGAATATAAAAAAGCCTTGGTATATCACTTATATACCAAGGCTTTTCACATATTATCCGATTGAACCTTCCATCTCGAACTTGATCAGACGGTTCATTTCTACTGCATATTCCATTGGAAGTTCTTTCGTAAATGGCTCGATGAAGCCCATTACGATCATTTCCGTTGCTTCTTGTTCAGAAACACCACGGCTCATGAGGTAGAACAACTGATCTTCAGAAACCTTTGATACAGTCGCTTCGTGCTCTAATGTGATGTTGTTGTTAAGGATCTCATTGTACGGAATCGTATCTGAAGTGGACTGGTTATCCATGATCAGTGTATCACACTTGATGTTGGATTTAGATCCGTCAGATTTACGTCCGAAGTGAGCAATACCACGGTATGTTACTTTACCGCCGTGCTTAGAGATCGACTTCGAAACGATTGTAGAAGAACAATCTGGTGCAAGGTGCAATACTTTTGCTCCTGCATCCTGATGCTGCCCTTTACCAGCGATCGCGATAGAAAGGATAGTACCTTTCGCTCCGCGGCCTTTCATGATAACAGCAGGATATTTCATCGTTAGACGAGATCCAATGTTTCCATCTACCCATTCCATTGTTGCGTTCTCTTCAGCTACAGCACGCTTTGTAACAAGGTTATAGATATTGTTCGCCCAGTTTTGAATCGTTGTATAACGGCAATAAGCGTTCTTTTTAACGATGATCTCTACAACCGCACTATGAAGTGAGTTTGTAGAATAAACTGGTGCTGTACATCCTTCTACGTAGTGTACAGAGCTGTCTTCATCTGCAATGATCAGCGTACGTTCGAACTGACCCATGTTTTCAGAGTTAATTCGGAAATAAGCTTGAAGTGGAGTATCACATTTAACACCTTTTGGTACGTAAATGAAAGATCCACCAGACCATACTGCAGAGTTTAGTGCTGAGAACTTGTTATCAGTTGGCGGAATAATCGTTCCGAAATGCTCACGGAAGATTTCTTCGTGCTCTTTTAAAGCTGTATCCGTATCTGTGAAAAGAATACCTAAGTCAGAAAGGTCTTCTTTCATGTTGTGGTATACAACCTCTGATTCGTACTGTGCAGATACACCTGCAAGGTATTTCTGTTCAGCTTCTGGAATTCCAAGCTTGTCAAAAGTCGCTTTAATTTCAGCAGGCACTTCATCCCAAGACTTTTCAGATTTCTCAGATGGCTTAACATAGTACGTAATATCATCAAAGTTTAAGTCCTTCATGTCTCCGCCCCATTGTGGCATAGGCATTTTGTAGAACTGCTCCAATGACTTCAAACGGAATTCAAGCATCCACTCAGGTTCGTTCTTCATGCGTGAGATCTCTTCAACGATCTCTTTTGTTAACCCACGCTTCGATCTGAAAATGGATACGTCTTTATCTCTAAAACCATATTTATATTCGCCGATATCCGGCATTTTCTTAGCCATTACAGAATCCCTCCTTACTGGATTGGCACTCTATTACTTATTATCAAAAGGAACTTATTCTTCCTCTTCCTCAGGCTTTCCTACTCCTTGCTCCATCGCCTTCCACGCAAGTGTGGCACATTTGATGCGAGCCGGGAATTTAGATACGCCAGAAAGAGCTTCGATGTCACCTAGATCATAGGATTCAGCATCGTAGTCGTTCCCTAACATCATATCATAAAAAATCTTTGCAAGTTTTACAGCATCTTCAACGGCAAGACCTTTTACAGCTTGTGTCATCATGGATGCTGATGCAAGACTAATCGAACACCCTTCACCATCAAACTTAGCAGACTCAATCTTTCCATCTTCTACTTTTAACGTGAGCTGTATGCGATCGCCGCATGTTGGGTTGTTCATATTAATGGTTAATGCACCATCTTCAATAACCCCTTTGTTGCGCGGGTTTTTATAATGGTCCATGATTACCTGCCGATATAGCTGATCTAAATTAGAAGACATGACCGAAATACTCCTTTGCTGTTGTTAAGCCTTTCATAAAAGCATCGACGTCGTCTTCAGTGTTGTACATATAGAAACTTGCACGAGCTGTAGCCGTTACATCTAGCCATTTCATGAGCGGCTGTGCACAGTGATGGCCTGCACGAACGGCAATACCCTCGGAATCAAGAACAGTTGCCACATCGTGTGGATGAACGTCATCTAAGTTGAAGGTAACAAGTCCAGCTCTTTTTTTCGGTCCGAAGATTGTAACACCTTCAAGTTCTGAAAGACGTTCCATCGCATATTCTGCCAGATCATGTTCATGTTTCAAAACGTTATCTAAACCAATGTCCTCTAGGAAATCAATCGCTGCACCTAAACCGATCGCACCAGCGATGATTGGTGTACCGCCTTCAAACTTCCAAGGCAGCTCTTTCCAAGTGGATTCCTGCAGTCCGACAAAATCAATCATCTCGCCGCCGAACTCAACAGGTTCCATTTTATTAAGAAGCGCTTTCTTCCCATAAAGAACACCAATGCCTGTAGGACCACACATTTTGTGTGCAGAAAAGGCAAAGAAATCACAATCAAGATCTTGAACATCGACTTTCATGTGCGGGGCACTTTGAGCACCATCCACGACCATAACCGCTCCGTTTTTATGAGCGATTGCGGCAATTTCTTTGATTGGATTTATGGTTCCTAGTACGTTTGATACCTGCATAACTGAGACGATCTTAGTATGCTCTGTTACGGTTTTTTCAACATCCACTAGATCAATCGTGCCATCAGGCTGCAAAGGAATATATTTTAGGTTTGCACCGGTTTTTTTCGCCACCTGCTGCCAAGGAATGATATTGCTGTGATGCTCCATAGGAGTGATCACAATCTCATCGCCTTCTGAAAGGTTAGCCATACCATAGCTGCTTGCTACCGTATTAATTGCCGTTGTCGTACCGCGTGTAAAGATAATCTCCTGAGTGGATTTTGCGCCGATAAAACGGCGAACCTTTTCACGCGCTCCCTCATAGCCATCAGTAGCACGAGTTCCAAGCGTATGAACACCACGGTGAACATTCGAATTGTACTCTTTGTAATACTTATCTAATGCTTCAATAACTTGTATTGGTTTCTGTGAAGTGGCTGCACTATCAAGGTAAACGAGAGGTTTGCCGTTAACTTCCTGATCCAGGATAGGAAACAGCTTTCTCCATTCGTTTGCACTCATTAGCGCACTTTCCTTTCAATAACCTCAACTAAACGGTTTTTAACAGATTCTAAAGGCATTTGGCTAACTACTGGTGCCAAGAATCCATGAATGATCAAACGTTCAGCTTCAGCTTTAGAAATACCGCGGCTCATCAGATAGAACATTTGAAGCGGATCGATTCTTCCGACTGACGCAGCATGCCCTGCTGTAACATCATCTTCGTCGATTAAAAGAATTGGGTTAGCATCTCCACGCGCTTTTTCACTTAACATCAGAACACGTTCTGTTTGCTCACCGTGGGACTTTGTAGCACCGTGCTCAATTTTTGTAATACCGTTAAAAATAGAGCTAGCACTATCTTTCATTACCCCATGAGTGAGGATATAACCTTCAGAATGTTTTCCATGGTTAAAGATCTGTGCTACGAAGTTTTGTTTTTGGTCACCGCGGCCGATTGTTACAGTCTTTGTATCTGTAAATGATCCATCACCGATCAAGTGTGTAGTATTATCAGAAACCGTATTACCATCATTAAACTGACCAAGCGCCCACTCGATGCGAGCATCTTTTTCAGCACGGCCTCTGCGGTTCACGTATGTTGTCATCCCTTTTGCAAGGTTATCTACAGCACCGTAAACAACTTTAGCACCACTGCCTGCATAAACTTCTGACACGATGTTTGCTACTGAATCTGTAGAATCATTCGTTGATAAGTAGTTTTCTACATACGTTACTGAGCTGTTATCTTCAGCAGCAACGATAACATGGTTAAAGATCGCTGCTTCATTGTCTTGATAATAAACCGCTTGAATTGGAGCAGAAAGTTCAACGTTTTTTGGAACATATAAAAATGCTCCATTAACGAATAGTGCTGCATGAAGTGCTGGTAGACGGTTCTCATCAACCGCAACAGCTTTCATAAAGTACTTTTTCACTAGATCTTCATGCTCTTTTGCAGCTGTTAAAAGGTCTGTGTAAATAACGCCTTGACCCTTTACGGACTCTTCAAGTGCAAAATAAACAGGTGTTCCATTATGGATAACAAGAACATTTTTCGCTTCTTCTTCAGAACCGATCAATGCCTTAACATCTTCAGGAAGTTCATTGAATGCAACAGGAGTGCCAGTTGCTTCATGTTTGAATTCTGTAAAGTTCCATTTATCGATCTTAGTTTTGTCCGGTTTAGGCATCGGAAGCTCTTGAGCCAATTCCAATGCTTGCAAACGAAGTTCCTGCAGCCAAGCGGGTTCCTGTCTGCTGCTTGAAAAACCGGTTACGTAGTCCTTATCAAATCTTAGGCTCGTATCAACTGACATGTATAGTCCCCCTTAATGCTTACGCTTCTTGACCAACAGTTTCGTCTTTAATTCCTAACTCTTCTTTAATCCAGTCGTACCCTTCAGCTTCAAGACGTTGAGCTAGTTCAGGTCCACCAGATTTCACAATACGTCCTTGCATCATCACGTGTACTTTATCAGGAGTGATGTAGTTCAATAGACGCTGGTAGTGAGTGATGATCAAGCAACCGAAATCAGGGTTGCGCATTTCGTTAACACCTTTTGCTACTACTTTAAGAGCATCGATATCAAGTCCTGAATCAATCTCGTCAAGAATCGCTAATTTTGGCTCAAGCATCATCATTTGTAGAATTTCGTTACGCTTCTTTTCTCCGCCAGAGAAACCTTCGTTTAAGTAACGGTGAGCGAACGCATTGTCCATCTCAAGGTGGTCCATCTTCTTGTCTAGTTCACGGATAAATTTCATTAGTGAAATTTCGTCGCCTTCTTCACGTTTTGCGTTGATTGCAGAACGAAGGAAATCAGCGTTCGTAATACCGCTTACTTCAGAAGGGTATTGCATAGCTAAGAAAAGACCAGCTTGTGCACGCTCATCTACTTCCATCTCTAGAAGGTCTTCACCGTTGAACGTAACTTTACCCGAAGTTACTTCATACTTAGGATGTCCCATTAACGCTGCAGAAAGAGTAGACTTTCCTGTTCCGTTCGGTCCCATGATTGCATGGATTTCTCCACCATTTATTTCGAGATCTAAACCTTTAATAATCTCTTTATCTTCAATAGATACACGAAGATCTTCAATCTTTAAATTTGGTGCTGACATAATACAACCTCCAATATGAAATCATTCTCAAGATATTTTTTGATAAAAGGCACTAAATAGCCATTCTCAATTTATTCTCATTCTAATCTTATAACAAATGAAATGTATGTTCAAGGGAACGACGCCGAAACCTCATTTATCTCTTACATTGTTAACAGATGTTTCGTTATTTAACACGATGAATCGGAAAAAAGGCTAACTCATTAGGCAATAGAACACCTTTTGAGTCAGCCTTTTACAATTTTAATATTAAAGTTTTTACGGCGTGTGGTTCTTAGTTGCATCTGCCGCTACTTCTAATCCTTTTTTATACTCTTTATCACGATTTTTTTCAACGTCTAACCTTTTATCTAAATCCCTCTCATACTCTGCAAAGCCACAGCCATGTGACTGGTGCATTGCTTTTTCCATCTCGGACGTATGTTTTACTTTAATGGGGTGGATAATGAATCAATCCTTTCAAAGTTAGTAGTTATAGCGTATCAGCATCAATCGTTATACTCAATCTGCTCTCGTACTGAAATTAAGGTGTTTGCTGGAGCATAATGTTCTTTTGAAGAGACACGAGATTTTCTCTGCGATATCCTGCTAAAAACGCTATATTTCTTCAATAACCTCTTTGGCTGATTCTAAAACATGAAAAGTATGGAAGTTAAAACTTTTCTTTAATGACGCGGCTTATTCAATTCTTGAATACACTCTTGAACGAGTGTCACACCTTGGCTCATAGCGGCACCACCGCCAAAAGCAGCAGAAACACCAACGGCCTCTAAGATCTCATTCTCAGAACACCCTTGATCTAAACAGCCTTTTGTATGATAGATAATGCAATATTCATCTTGAGAATAGATACTGATTCCTAAAGCGATCAGCTGCTTATACTTCTCAGAGATCTCACCCTCTTTAAAGCAGTGGCGAGTAAATTCATTAAAAGCATGAGTTAATTCAGGCATATTTTCGTTGTATTTCCCTAAACCTTCTTTATAACGAATCAAGTGGTATTGAGTCGAGTTAGCGCCTGGCAGCGGCTGTTCTTCTTGTTTCATCTCATTCACTCCTGTCACAAAATAGTAAACAGGATTAGTATGAGTTATTCGCAAGCCGGTTATGTAATAAACATCGTAAGTTTTGTCCTTTTGTCGAAAAGCCTATAAATGATTTTGAAGGACTATAAAAAAATTTGAAGGACCATAAATTAATTTTTAGGGCCTATAAAAAAAATTGTAGGCCTATAAAGTTAGTTGAAGGACTATAAAAGTGTTGTAAAGTCATTTTCAATCAAAAAAAACTGACTTAAAAAGTTTAAGTCAGTTCTCTCTCAATTATTCCGTTACCGGTACTACTGCGCCTTCATATTTCTTTTCGATGAAAGCTTGAATTTCTTTTGAACGTAATACTTCTACTAATGCTTTTACTGATTTCTTATCTTTGTCACCTTCACGCACTGTGATGATGTTTACGAATGGTGAATCAGTTCCTTCAAGTGCAATGGCATCTTTTTGTGGATTGAGGCCAGCATCAATCGCATAGTTTGTGTTGATGAGTACAGCATCGCCTTCACCATTTTTATATGCTTTTGGCAGCATTCCTGCATCAACGTCAGCTTTAAATTTAAGTTTCTTTGGATTTTCAGCAATATCTTTTACTTGTGCTTCGTATCCAGCACCCTCTTTAACTTTGATCAAACCTTCTTTTTCAAGCAATGCAAGCATACGGCCGTGATCAGCTACAGAGTTAGACATGATGATTGTTGCGCCTTCTGGCAATTCATCTAATGATTTGTATTTTTTCGAGTAAACACCGATCGGCTCGATGTGGATTCCGCCAGCGTTTTCGAACTTATAGCCATGATCTTTCATTTGTGACTCTAAATAAGGAACGTGCTGAAAGTAGTTAGCACCAATTTCTTTTTCATCTAATGACTTATTCGGCAAAACGTAATCTTGGAATGTTTTGATTTCAAGTTCAACGCCTTTTTCTTTTAAAAGAGGTTTTGCTTCTTCTAGGATTTCAGCGTGTGGAACGTTAGATGCGCCAACAACGATTTTCTCGTCGCTAATTCCGCCTTCTGTTTTATTCCCGCAAGCAGCAAGCGCTACTGTAAGGACAGCTAATAATAGGACTGATAATACTTTTTTCATGTGAAATTCCTCCTTGTTGTCTAAACGTTATCTCTTGTCTAATGCAGTTGTAACACGGTCTCCAATCCATTGGATTACAAATACGATAACCAGGATAAGGACTGTGGAAATCAATGTTACATCCGCGTTATCTCGTTGATAACCTTCCATGTAAGCCAAGTTACCTAAGCCTCCCGCACCAACAACTCCGGCCATTGCCGTGTAACTTACTAGTGCGATCGCTGTAACTGTAATTCCTGATACAAGAGCTGGTGTACTTTCAGGAATTAAAACCTTGAAAATAATCTGAGTGTTTGTAGCACCCATGGACTTCGCAGCTTCAATGACCCCTTTATTAATCTCTCTCAAAGCGATCTCAACCATACGAGCGTAAAATGGGGCTGCTCCTACAATTAAGGCTGGAAGTGCTGCTTCTGCACCAAGCATTGTACCAACGATAAAGCGTGTAAAAGGAATCAATAAAATAATTAAGATAATGAACGGGATCGAACGAAATACGTTAACGATTATCGCTATTACACTGTTTAAAAATTTATTTCCCCATAAGTTTCCAGGAGATGTTAAAAATAAGGCCAGTCCAAGTGCTAAGCCTAGGATGAATGTGATCACGACTGAAATAGCTGACATATATAATGTTTCTTTCGTCGCTTCTAAAAGAACGTCCCATTGTACGTTTGGGAACCATGTACTAAGCATTATGAATCACCTCTACTTCAACCTGCACACTATTTAAGAACTCCATTGCGCGAGATAGTGCAGATTCTGAACCTTTAATCTGGATAAACAACGTGCCATAAGGTCCATTTTGAGTTTGTGTTATTTTACCTTGCAGAATGTTTACATCCACTTCGTAATTTCGAATTAATTCTGTAATTAATGGCTGCCCTGCCCGGCCACCTATAAATGTAAGCTGAACGATTCGTCCTTCTGGGAACTCTTCAATAAATTGTTTGATCGTATCAACGGTTTCTTCAGGCTCTGTTACTTGTTTCACAAAATCCTTCGTGATGGGTTCTTTCGGATTTTTAAAGACATTCAGTACATCGCCTTCTTCAACGACCTTTCCTTTTTCCATTACCGCTACACGATGACAGATCTTTCTGATTACGTGCATCTCATGTGTGATAAGAACAATCGTTAAATCGAGCTTCTGGTTGATTTCAACGAGCAGATCCAGAATGCTGTCTGTCGTTTTAGGATCAAGTGCTGAAGTGGCTTCATCACATAAAAGAACTTTTGGTTCATTCGCAAGTGCACGAGCAATACCAACACGCTGCTTCTGACCGCCACTTAGCTGTGATGGATAAGATCCACCGCGTCCTTCCAATCCAACTAGGTCGATCAGTTCATCAACTCGCTGTTTGATTTTTTCTTTTGGATAGCCAGCAATTTCAAGTGGAAAAGCAATGTTTTCTCTTACCGTTCTAGACCATAGAAGGTTGAAATGCTGAAAGATCATCGAGATTTCTTGTCTAGCTTCTCTTAACTTTTTTGAAGAAAGCTCCGACATGTTTTTACCACCGATTGTAACGGTTCCGCTAGTCGGACGTTCTAACATGTTCAGAATACGAATAAGGGTACTCTTTCCTGCACCACTGTAACCGATAATTCCGTATATTTCTCCTTGTTTTATGTTTAAATCCACCGTATCAACAGCCTTCACTTCACCATCTTTGGTTTGAAAGACTTTACGGACTGATTGTAGATTAATCAAGATTCTTACCTCATTTCTTATAAAAAATAAAGCTGTTTATTGAATTCTCACAGCTGATTTTGAAGGTAGTTGATTTCCTTTTCAGGTGCTCGCTTTCCGCGGGGAAGGCGGTGAGCCACATTCGTAACGTTTCACTCTTAAGTGTCTCACCTGACCGCTTGTCCCGCAGGAGTCTCGCACCTTGCACTCCAATCAACTTGGCAATGATGTCGTTTAAAGAAATTACTAAAAACAAATATTATTTAATCATAGCCAAACAAAAAATGCCTCTCTGCTTCAATATGAGCAGAAAGGCATATAATATTCTATGCACGTTCTCCTCATCTCCCAAGACCTTAATAAAAGTCTTGCAGGAATTGGCACCTTTCTAGATCGAATGCAATGCATACGTTCTAGCGGTTGCCGGGTTTCATAGGGCCAGTCCCTCCACCTCTCGTGATAAGTAAAAAAGTGTTACTTTATTAAGTTAAAGCGTTACATGTTTTGAATCACTGTGAAGAATATTATCATCCTTGTCGATTTGTGTCAAATATTTTTTGCAGTTCTAACTAAAACACCTGCGGAGATTTGTTCCCAATGCGAACTTAAGTAAAAAATGGCTTCCCATTTTAATCGTTGCCTTAGTGTTCCATGAAACTCTATCATCTCTTGCCTCAGCAATGTACTTAGCTTCATCTTCCCTTCTAACATTAAGGAAAGATATTTCGGATTCCCTGTAAATGTTACAGTCCGATTCCTTACTCCTTCTCTGTATTCTATTTTGAGAGTCGTTTCATCCTTGAATTTGAAGCTGGGTTTCACAGGAATATTATAAAGTGAAAGATATGGGCTTTTGGCAATCTGGCTTTCAAAGTAGTAAATATCTAACATAAAAATCCCCCCCGAATTGGTTGTTACTTCACCGATTCGAGAGGAATATTCACATACCTTTATAAACTCTTCGACAGTCGCAAGAAATCGTAATTGGTATTACGACAGGTTTACTCAAAATTAGTGCTTATGTTCATTTTTTTGCTGTTTTTGTTGCTGTTTGTGTTGCTGTTTGTGTTGCTGTTTGTTATCACTTTTGTGATTTTGCTTTTGTGGCTTACCAGCATTTCTCGATTCATATCCGTTTTTGGGTACAGCATTTTTTGTTTCAGGTCTTTTTTCATTTTGCTTTTTATTTATGCTTATATGGTTGTGCTTACTTTTTTTAACTTGTTTTTCGTCTGCCTTTATTTTGATCGGCTTTTGAGCTTTCACAAGATCTTTTTGTGCTTTCTTGTTATGGTGGCTATGATCATGCTCTCGTTTCTTTTGATCCAAGACAGGCTTATCAGATTTTTGCTTAATTTCATGCTGTGATGACTTAATCTTACGAGGATGCGGAACTACTTTAATATCTTTTGAAGAAGCTGTATTAACCTTCAGTTCTTGAAACTTAACTTCTTTGATCTTTTCTTCTTTATATGTTCTTCCATTTTCATTTGCTTTTTGGAATGCAGTATATTTACCCGATGATACTCCAAGCTGCTTTGCTTTTTTACGAGTATCTTCGTTCGATTCTGTAACAGTGATTGCCACAGGATATTGAACAACAGCTTTTTTTACAATAGTATTCAATGCTTTATCCAGCTCTTTTTTAGTCTTTTTATCGCTTGAGCTGTCTGAGACTGAAGTGATCAGCATGGATTGATTATCGTCCATATAACCTTCTGATTCATATGCTTTTATCAGTTGATCTGCGAATTGTTCAAGCGGTATGGACTTATCCTTAGAAAATTCATATTTCTTTATGATATGTTCTGCTTCGTTATTAAAAGCATCAATTTCCACGACACGCATATCCTCATCCACGCCAACTTCTAGGCTTGGATTAATATCAAAACTGACATATGCTGCAGCTGCTTGCTTACTGGTATAAGGGATAAAGCCTGAGAAAAAAAGAAAGGCAACTAGTGCTGCTATAGATAAAGAAATGGATGGCAACACAAAAAGACTCCTTTTTCTTTGCGAAAAATAAGAAGCCTGATACTCATTGCCTATAAGAGGCCTTTTTCCTGCTGGGACTCTTACCGAAACAAATGTTCCATCCTTCATGAGAAGTGTTGCTTTTTTATTCTGAACTTCAATGACAATGCCGCTGCCGTTTTTCAATGATATCCCTCCCGCATGTAGCAGGATCAGTATAAATTACAGGTAAGAGAAGCTGAAACTCTCTTACCATGTAATCATCTTTACCTCACCTTATGGCTGAATGTAAGATTTCAGCGCTTGAAAATCGCCTAAATATATAAGTGATACTGCTATTATATACTTTCGATTTCTCTCTATGGTTTTACGACTACAGGATACCATATTTAATAAATCTTTTATTGGCAATTGCTTTTTTTCCTTTAAAAATGCGGCAAGTTCTTCGTTTTCAGCTAATAAACGTGCAATTTCTTTAGCATTTTCACGTGCATCTACGTGCTTTGGACAATGTTTGCTTAATACTTTAAAGTTTAATCCAAATGTTTTTAGTAACTTTTGGTACTCTTCAATTTCATATACACGATTTTCAACTTGAATCTGGCCTTCAAAATGATCCATCGCAGCTTTTTGCTCTGCGTAACTTTCTTCTAAACGTCCTTCTTCATCTTCCTCGTCTGGCTGTAAGAAGATCAGTCTGTTCTGGCGTACTTCTTTTCGAATATAATCAATCACTCTGCGTCTAATAACCATATCAGCAAATGATAAGAAACGGCTTCCTTGGCCTTCTTGATATTGGTCGATTGCTTCATTGAAGGCAAAAAGACCTACACTAAACTCGTCCATTGTACGATCTATATATTGAGAACAAACTTTAGAAGTTACTTTCTTAATAAATGGTTGGTAATCACCTATAAGTTCATTCCTAAGTTTCTCATCGTTTCTTTCTTGGATCGTTAAAACCTTATCTTCTATGCTAGTTAGTTTATTTTTTGCAATCGGAAATACTGCATTTAAGTTTAAAGATGCCATGATTATCAATCACCTCTGTTAGAAAAATTGCTTTCTGTTTTGTTCGGTTTATTTAAAATTCGTTTGTTTTTGTTTTAAAAATAAAATCATTCTTATTTACCACAATTAAGACGGGAGCAAACATGCTAACAAGCTCTCCTATTCATTTATACCATGACTTTTGACATTTGTAGGATACAGTTCTATAACAATATTACAACGCTCGTAACATTTGTGACGTTATCGTTAAAATACTGAATAAACAAAACAAACTGATAATTTTCATGAAAACTCATTAAACCCTTTTGCATAGTGCTTAACGCTATTTTTATAAAAGAAAAAACACACTCCTTTTTGTTACAAAGAAGTGTGACAGCGACATTAAATTACCATTTTTTTCTTGGGTTTTAACCCCCGAAAAAGTGATTTTTTTATAGAATTAGGACGAAATAAAAAAATTGTGGGGTGTTTCACACATTTTTTTCAACCTATTTATTCCTTTTCAACAATTTTCAACATTGATTGATAAATATTTCCTGCTGATTGGAGCGCATAAATTCGATTAATGACGATTCCCCTCGAAAGGATTAGTAAACATGGCACGCTTGTTACGCCATATTTTGAAGCTAGCTCGGGCATTTCATTAATATTACTTATTCCTACTGCAACATTTTCGCCTTTTTGAACGCGAATGGTTTCTACCGCAACTTCAAACATCTTCTTTCCCATTTTACATGTTCCGCAAAGCGGCGTTTCTAAATATAGAAAGTAAGGTTTGCTTAGCGATTGCTCGATAACGGCATCCCAGTTATTTCGTGTGATTTCATTCATAAATTACTCCATTATTTTTCTAATGGAACTTTTAGCAACCGATCGTCATCTTTAGACGGCTGCCCTCTTCCATCTGTATTGTTCGTTACAATGTACATTTCATTTCCATCAACTAGAATATCACGAATTCGTCCTTCATTGGTAACAATTAAGGTTTGCTTTTTGGAAGATGTCTTAACTTTCATTACACTTTCTCCTCGTAAGGATGCTATATAAATGAATCCTTTTTTATAATGTATCCCAGAAGGCGCCCACGTTTCTTTGCCAGAGTGGATCCATGGAATTTCCATACCTTCTCTTCTTTCATTTCCACGTATAACGGGCCAGCCATAGTTCTTACCAGGACTAATTTTATTTATTTCGTCATAGTTCGATGATCCATGTTCAGCGGCATACATGGTGCCTTCTTCATCCCAAGTCATTCCTTGAGGATTTCGATGGCCATATGTATAAACAGGGGATGGATAGAACGGGTTATCTTTAGGAATCGTCCCGTCGCTGTTTATTCTTAAAATCTTACCTGCAAGGCTGTCCAAATTCTGTGAAAGGTTCTCATCACCGCTATCACCTGTTGTGATATACAGCTTTTTATCTGGTCCCCATTTAAGCCTGCCACCATTGTGTGTAAAACCACCTGGAATGTCATCAAGAAGGATTTGATTTTCAATCCATTTTCCTGTCTCAAAGTTCATTTTAACGATTCGGTTTAACAATCTTCCCTTTTTCTCATATGTGTAATAAGCATAGGCTATTTTGTTTGTTTCAAAATTCGGATCCAACACAAAACCAAGAAAACCTCCTTCCCCATCATCAGATAAAGCTGACGAAAACTCAGGGGTATAAGAGGTTTTTTTATGCTTTGGCCCTATTGAAACAAGCCCCCCTGATCTTTCGCTTATCCACATTTCATTTTGGGTGCCGTTAATCTGCCACGGAATATTTAATTTTTTCACAATCGTTTCATGTGAATCTGGTTTTACTTCGCCTTTATTTAAAGAACTGCATCCACTGAATATCGAGAAAGCCGTTAATATGGTCAAAGATATTTTTTTCATGCTTATCCTAAACAATTCTTATGAATATTAAAGTGCGCACCTACCAATACTTTTGCAAGATACATCAGCGGTGTTTTTGCAACTTCTCTGTACATTTTATTAATATATAAATGCTCTGCATTCGGCAGTTCACGCTGCAGCTGTTTTCTTAATTTGTGGCCTGCATCATCAGCGTCGACTAAGATATAAACATCTCGATCTTCTATTGCTAATGCAAGCTCTTCTAATTTATCCAAACCTAATGTTCCGTTCGTACAAATGATTTCAACCGGTTCATCTAAGATGGCCGTTAGTTTATCTTTGTCTGACTTTCCTTCAACAATGATCACTTTGTTTTTGCTTTCATTCATTACTCATCTCTCCTATACATTGAAGAACTATAAAATGAATGCATCGCTTAGTTATATATTTGCTTTATTTTATTAAAATCCTGCAAGAGATGTTCTTTATTACTATACCCCTTTTTCCTATTTTCCTACCAATAGGCCTCCGTTATATGCGTTTTGTACTAATTCCTTGTTAACGTGTTTGATGCACTTCAATTTAAGGGAAATAGGAGGCATAAAACCAATTATGGAGGAGTCACTCATGGCAAAAACAGAGCAGAAAATGAGCCGTGCTGATGCAGGTCGTTTAGGCGGAGAAAAAACGTCCAAATCCCGGGGAAAAGAATTTTATCAAGAGATTGGGAAAAAGGGCGGTACTTCAACCGCTAAAAAGCACAGCAGTGATTTTTATCAAGAAATCGGAAGAAAAGGCGGAAGCTCCACATCCAATACACATAGCAAAACATTTTATCAAGAGATCGGAAAAAAAGGTGGAGCCGCCACATCTAAGAATCAAGATAAAGGTTTTTATCAAAAAATCGGTGCAAAAGGCGGAAGTGCTGAACGTCAAAAGAATGGTTGATACTTAAAAAATAATTTGAAAAAGAGGATGATGTCAAACTACTCATTTGACATCATCCTCTCGTTCTGGGACCGAACTAGCACCAGCCCTTATCACACTCATCTACATATTTTGATGGATTAGGAAGCTCCACTGGCTTTTCACGTTTGTAAATTTTATCTGCATCAAATTCAAAACCCTCAGACATCTCATACATGTTTCCCTGATTAGTAAAACGAATCTGACCAATTTCATCTTTATCCAAGTAAAGGGACATTGAGCCGCCTTTCATTTTTCCAAATACTCTCGATGTAACATCGCGTCTGTCTTCGTTCATAAAAAAATCCCTCCAAAAAAGAATAGCAGTAAGCCTATTCTTTCCTGAAGAGAATGTTTTCATTAATCTTCTTTAATTAATTCTTCGTATTGTTCAGCTGTCATTAACTTTTCAAGCTCAGAGGAATCTGAAAGTTCTACAACAACCATCCATGCTTTCTCGTATGGAGATTCGTTTACAAGTTCTGGGCTGTCATCAAGATCAGCGTTAACTTCAACAACTTTTCCAGATACAGGAGCATAAAGTTCAGAAACTGTTTTAACAGATTCTACACTACCGAATGGCTCGTCTGCAGTAAGTTCATCTCCAACTTCAGGAAGTTCAACGAACACGATATCTCCTAGTTCGTCTTGTGCAAATGCTGTAATACCGATACGAACTTTATTGCCTTCTTCTGTTTTTGTCCACTCGTGCTCTTCTGAATAGCGTAATTCTTTTGGAAATTCCATGAGTAATCCCTCCAGCTTTTCTTTGTTTTTATAGTAACTACAATAAAGGGTTTATTATAGTCAGCAACATTTTTTATTTTTTCCAGACGTTTTCGTACTGTTCTTCTTTAAAGCCTACTGTTACTTGCTTGCCATCTGTTGCGATTGGCCGTTTGATGAGCATGCCATCACTTGCCAAAAGTTCAAGAAGCTCTTCATCTGTAGCCGTTTTCATTTTCTCTTTCATACCCAGCTCGCGGTATTTCATTCCGCTCGTATTAAAGAACTTTTTGATTTCTAATCCGCTTAATTGGATCAAATTCTTAAGTTCTTCTTGTGAAGGCGGATTGTCCACAATATGTACAGGCTCAAAGGCTACTTCGTTTTCTTTCAGCCACTTTTTGGCTTTTTGACAAGTTGAGCATTTTGGATATTCATACACTTTCAGTAGCATTATATCACCCCTTTTCATAGTACCACAAACTAGTGTCACCAATAAAACAAGAAATTCTTCACGGGGCGAAATTTGTTTTATCAATGTGCATTACATATTCTCTAGATGCTCGTTTCTAGTTGGCGTGTGGTGGATTTCTGCCGCAATACGCCCACAACATAGTGTTGAAAAGCTTTTTGGTGGAAGAATGTCAGGGTATAGGTAGGTGCGTAAATTGTCGATGATTGTAGACTCGTGGATAAACAGCTAAAATTTCTGGATTAGGAGCTAAAACTCGTGGATAAACTGACCGAATTTCTGGATTGACGGCATTTTTTTGTGGAATCGAACTCTCAAACATGGCTGTATACCCCGTTAGGTATCATCTGAAATCAGTTACTGATGCCGAAATTGCATCTGATTTGAGCTTTTTTCGAACTTTTTATTAGAACTTGCAAAGTTTTTATTGTTAGCCTCTTTTTTCTTAAGAATTGCTGCTTTCAAAACTCATTTTCTTCTGTGACAGTTGATTGGAGTGCAAGGCGGGAGACTCCTGCGGGACAGGCGGGCAGGTGAGACACTTAAAAGTGAAACGTACAAATGTGGCTCACCGCCTGCCCCGCGGAAAGCGAGCGCCTGGAACGGAAAATCAACTCGCTTTCAAAAGCAACATAGGTCTGCATTAACAAAAAAAGCCCTCCTACATAAGTAAGAGGGAAAGATTTAGATATTTTGAAGGTTAGCGTAAATCAGATCAATTAAACGATATAGCGTTCTTCCTCAAGAAGCTGAACAGCAAGTTCACGCTTCTTCTTAATAACATTAACAGGTGTATGACGCGTAAGCTTCTTCAAAGCAGACAGCATCATGCGCAGCATGTCGCCTTCTTCTACAGCAATGATGGATTCTTTTGCATGAGCTTCAATGCGGTTGAATGCTTCTTGGCAATAAACCTCAGTATATAGAAGCTTTTGTTTTGCCTTTTCAGCGCCAGATCTTCCGATTGCTTTTTCAGTACGCAATAAAACAGATTCCATGCTGTAAACTTCACTGATGATATCAGCTAAGTTTGAAAGCACTTCTTGCTCTTGCTCTAACTTAGGTCCGAATTTTTGAACAGCTAAACCAGCTGTCATCAAGAAAATTTTCTTCGCCATAGACACCAAGTATTTTTCTTGATCTAAGCTTTCCGTACCTACTTCTACAGGCATCAACATCATTAATTCCTGCTGAAGCTGTGTTGCTTTTTGGATCAGCGGCAATTCATTTTTCATCGCCTTCTTCACTAGCGTTCCAGGTACGAGTAAACGGTTAATCTCGTTCGTGCCTTCAAAGATACGGTTAATACGAGAATCGCGGTAAGCACCCTCGATTTCATACTCTGACATAAATCCGTATCCACCGTGAATTTGAACGCCTTCATCTACAACATAATCCAGAACTTCTGAAGCTGATACTTTGTTTAGTGAACATTCAATTGCATACTCTGCGATCGCCTTTGCTAGTTCACGGCCATCTTTTTGCTTTTCTTCAGACAATGCCCCAAGGCGATTTTCAAACAAACCAACTGTTCTGTAAACAGAGCTTTCAGCAGCATATGTTTGAACAGCCATATTAGCAAGCTTTTCTTGAATCAAGCTGAATGAGCTGATTTTGCGTTTGAATTGCTGACGCTCGTTCGCGTATTTTACGGAAACTTCGAATGCACGCTTTGCAGCTCCCACACATCCTAATGCAAGTTTGTAACGGCCGATATTTAGAATGTTAAAGGCAATAAGATGGCCTTTTCCAGCTTCCCATAACAGGTTTTCTTTTGGTACAGCTACATCTTCTAAAATCAGTGTGCGTGTCGAAGAGCTCTTGATCCCCATCTTCTTTTCTTCAGGCCCTGTAGAAACGCCCTGGAAGTCTCTTTCAACGATGAAAGCAGAGAATTGCTCGCCATCAATTTTTGCATAAACGACGAACACGTCAGCAAAAGCAGAGTTTGTGATCCATTGTTTTTCTCCGTTTAGCACATAATGAGTACCTTCAGCGTTTAATTTCGCTGTTGTTCTTGCTCCAAGCGCATCTGAACCTGATCCTGGCTCAGTCAATGCATAAGCTGCGATCTTTTCACCTGTCGCAAGCTCAGGCAAGTATTTTTTCTTTTGCTCTTCATTTCCAAAAAGAACGATTGGGAGTGATCCGATTCCTACGTGAGCTCCATAGCTGATGGAGAAGCCGCGACCGCGTGCAAATTTTTCAGTAATTAAGGAAGACGAAATCTTATCTAGACCAAGTCCGCCATATTCTTCTGGTACATCTGCTCCTAAAAGGCCAAGCTCTCCTGCTTTTGTTAAGAGCTTGCGAGATACTTCAAAATCGTGGTCTTCCATCTTTTCAAGCTGAGGTACAACTTCTTTTACTACAAAGTCTTCCGTCGTTTTTGCAATCATAAGGTGTTCTTCAGAGAAATCCTCTGGTGTGTAAATATCTGCTGCTGTAATGTCTTCTATTAAAAAGCTTCCACCAATGATTTGTTTTTCCGCTGTGTTTGACATGCTTTCTCCTCCTTATTATCCTACTAGTTCAAATACGCCAGCTGCACCCATACCGCCACCGATGCACATCGTAACAATTCCAAACTGTTCGTTGCGGCGCTTCATCTCGTGTAACAAAGTAAGTGTTAGTTTCGTTCCTGAACACCCAAGCGGATGTCCAAGTGCGATTGCCCCGCCATTCACATTTACTTTGTCTTCTGGAAGGTTAAGTTCACGGATTACTTGAACGCTCTGTGAAGCAAAAGCTTCATTTAACTCAAATAAACCAATGTCCGAAAGCTCTAATCCAGCCATTTTTAATGCTTTCGGAATAGCAGCTACAGGACCGACTCCCATAATGTCGGGAGCTACCCCTGCCACAGCAAAAGAACGGAACTTCAATAGTGGAGTTAATCCTTCTGCTTCTGCTTTTTCTCTGTTCATCACAAGAACTGTTGCTGCTCCGTCACTTGTTTGCGATGAATTACCTGCTGTTACAGAGCCAGTCGGCGTGAATGCAGGACGCAGTTTGCCAAGTACATCGACTGTTGTTCCTGCTCGAACACCTTCATCAACTGATACAGCAATCTCTTTTTCAACTAGCTTTGATTGTTCATCGAGCCAGCGTTTCATCACATGTACAGGAACGATCTCATCGTTAAATTTGCCATCTTTAATCGCAGCTGCAGCTTTTTGGTGACTGCGTACCGCAAATTCATCTTGATCTTGTCTTGAGATGCCAAAGCGTCTCGCCACTTCTTCAGCCGTATGTCCCATGCCCATATAGTATTGAGGAACCGTTTCTACTAAGTACGGGTTCGGCTTTACAACGTGCCCGACTACAGGAACGAGACTCATGGATTCAGCGCCTCCAGCGAGGATGGCTTCTGCTGCACCTAACATGATTTTTTCAGCACCATATGCAATACTTTGCAGACCTGATGAACAAAAACGGTTGATTGTAATAGCCGGTACCGTATCTGGCAATCCTGCTCTAGCACCGATCAGACGAGCCATGTTCATGCCTTGTTCCGCTTCAGGGACCGCACATCCAATGATCAAGTCATCGATCTCACCGTTATAATCACCTGCACGCTTCAATGTTTCTTTAATCGTTACCGCAGCCAGTTCGTCTGGTCTCATATGTGCAAAAGAACCTTTTTTTGCTTTACCAACCGCTGTTCTAGCACCTGCTACTATTACTGCCTCTTTTAACATTGAATTCTTCCCCCCTTAGTTTCTTAGCGGCTTGCCTTTTACAAGCATGTGCTGCATTCTTGCCTGGCTCTTCGGTTCTCCAGCTAGACTTAGGAACGCTTCTCTTTCAAGGTCAAGCAAATATTGCTCATCTACCAATGTTCCTTCTGGCACTCTTCCTCCAGCAAGAACAAAGGCTAATTTTTTTGCGATTTTCAGATCATGCTCTGAAATATATTGACTGAAATGCATCGTTTGAGCACCTAGTGCAAGTGTTGCGTAGCCCGCTTCACCTACAACTGGGATTTTCTTTTTAACAGGTGGTGTATACCCAAGTTCAGCTAGAGCGAGTACTTGTGTTTTTGCATCATGTAAAAGATGATCGCCGTTTACAGAGATGCTGTCTTCTTTACGTAAAAAGCCTAACTTTCTAGCTTCTTGAGCTGAAGTTGACACTTTAGCCATCGCAATCGTTTCGAACGCTTGATTTGCTACTTTTTGCAGATCACCTTTCGAACCTTCTGGCAGCTGCTCTAAAAGACGAAGATACAATTCCTTGTTTCCGCCTCCGCCTGGAATCAAGCCAACTCCTGTTTCAACGAGACCCATGTATGTTTCAGATGACATCTGCAATCTTGCAGCTGGAAGTGATACCTCAACACCGCCTCCGAGTGTCATTCCGAAGTTCGCTGCAACAACAGGTCTTGCACTATAGCGAACTCTAGCCATTGCTTGCTGGAATTGACGGACCATCATATCCAGTTCAAAGAAGTTGTCATCTTGTGCTTCCATTAAAATAAGCATTAAGTTAGCACCAACACAGAAGTTCTTACCTTGGTTCCCGATTACTAGACCTTTGTAGTTCTTTTCAACCTCATCAATCGCCTGATGAAGCATCATAATGATTTCAGGTCCAATCGCGTTGTTTGGAGAAGTGAACTCCAAACCTGCAACATCATCGCCAAGATCGATTAAAGTCGCACCGCCGTTCTTCGTAATCACATTTCCTTTTTCTTTTAAGCGGCTTAAGTGAATTACTTTTTTGTTTTCTTCAACAGGGAGATATCTTCCGTGATGGTAATAGGATTTATCGCCTTCTGTCTTTGTGTAAAATGAAGTCTTCTCTGATTGAAGAAGTTCCTCAACCCACACCGGGATTGTTTCCCCTTCTGCTTTCATTCGTTCTACTGATTCTGGAAGTCCGATCGCATCCCAGATCTCAAATGGACCGTGTTCCCAGCCGAATCCCCATTTCATCGCCTGATCAATCGCAACAAGATCATCTGCGATCTCATAACATTTTTCAGCAGAGTACAGAAGAACCGGTTTAATGATGTCCCAAAGCAATTTTCCTGCTCGATCATCACTATATAAAAGCGCTTTCACTTTTTGGTTCGTTGTTTTCATTTGTTTCGCAGCTTCGAGTGTTGCTGTTTTCATTTTTGAGCGTGGCTTGTATTCCAATGTTGCAGGATCCAGTTCTAGAATCTCACTGCCTGCTTTACTTCTTTGTTTTAGATAAAACCCTTGCCCTGTCTTACTTCCTGTCCATCCTTTATCAACCATTTCATTTAAGAAATCAGGAATTTCAAATACTTCTTTTTCCTTGCCGTCTACTTGTTCGTAAACATTGCGTGCTACGTGAAGGAACGTATCAAGACCAACAACATCAAGCGTTCTGAACGTAGCTGATTTTGGACGTCCGATCAGTGGACCTGTAACCGAATCAACTTCACCGACGCTGTATCCTTGTTTCAGCATTTCTTGCATCGTCACCATCAATCCGTATGTTCCGATGCGGTTCGCGATAAAGTTTGGTGTGTCTTTCGCTTCAACAACACCTTTTCCAAGTACGTTTTCACCGAAGTTACGCATAAATTGAACGACTTCTGGTTTCGTATCTTCTGTAGGAATGATCTCAAGAAGCTTGAGATATCTTGGCGGATTGAAGAAATGCGTGCCTAAGAAATTCGCTTTAAAATCTTCTGATCGTCCTTCAGCCATGGCACGAATGGAGATTCCTGATGTATTTGAAGTGATGATGCTTCCAGGCTTGCGGTATTGATCGACTTTTTCAAATAACTTCTGCTTTACATCTAAACGTTCCACAACAACTTCGATAATCCAGTCAACATCTTTCAGTTTTTCAAGATCATCAGTTAAGTTTCCAATGGAGATTAATTCTAGGTTTTCTTTTACAGCTAGTGGAGCCGGCTTTTGTTTTAACAATTTTTGTGTAGCAGATAGCGTAAATTTGTTTCTGAAAGCTGGATGATCTTCAGTGATCCCCTTTGCTTTTTCCTCTTCACTTAAAGAAGGCGGTACAATATCCAATAGTAATGTTGGTATTCCGACGTTTGCTAGGTGAGCGGCTATGCCTGATCCCATTACACCAGAACCCAGAACGGCAGCTTTTCGGATTTCACGAGACAAAATAGTCTTCCTCCTTTATTGAATGAATACTCATTCATTTTTTATCCATAAAAAAATAATCAGCCTATACTCAATATAAAATATATTCAGAATTTTAGCAATAGTTGAGAACCATTTCTTTTAATTTCGTGATTTTTTAGCTAGGGGTCTGTCCCCGGGACAGACCCCTAGCTTTCTTTTGACTTCACCAATCAAAAAAAGAACCCATCAAGGTTCTTTTTTGGCTGAATCTTTTATTTACCGAACACACCTTTAAGTACGAACACTACGTTCGCTGGACGTTCTGCTAAACGTCTCATGAAATAACCGTACCAGTCGTTTCCGTATGGCACATATATACGCATTTTGTAGCCTTCTTGCATCAATTGTTCTTGTCGCTCTACACGGATTCCATATAACATTTGGAATTCAAATTGATCGTACGGAATGTTGTGCTTTTCAACTAAATCTTTTGTATATTGGATGATCTCGTCATCATGAGTTGCGATTGCTGTATAGTTACCGTTTAAAAGATGTGTTTCAATCAACTTTTTAAAGTTATTATCCACATCGCTTTTCTCTGGGTAAGCGACAGTCTGCGGTTCTTTGTAAGCACCTTTTACTAGACGCAGGTTCGGATGGTACTCATCCAAGATTTGTACATCTTCTAACGAACGGTACAAATAAGCTTGGATAACGGTTGAAATATTATCATATTCACTCTTTAGTAGTTTAAAGATTTCTAATGTCTTCTCACAACGAGAATAGTCTTCCATATCAATCGTAATGAAAACATTATGTTTTTGTGCCGCATCCATTATTTTTCTCATGTTGCTTAGCACTAGTTCATCACTAATATCTAATCCCATGGAAGTCATTTTTAGAGAAAGCTGTGAATCAAGTTTTTCTTTGCTAATTGCCTTGATTGCTTGAATGCAATGCTCAGTCATTTCTGCAGCTTCTCGTTCGTTGTCAACAAATTCACCAAGATGGTCAATCGTTACTGGCATTCCTTTGTCATTCAATCGCTTAATAGCAGAAATAGAACTTTCAAGTGTTGCCCCTGCTACGAAACGACCTGCACCGAAACGAAGACCGTATCTTTTTGCAAGGTTTGTTAACGATTTATTTTTAGCAAGAAATAAGAAAAAATTGCGCATAAGTTGTTCCAACCCAATTACCCCCTAGTACCCTTAAAAATTAAAAAGATTGGTTAAATTCTTTGTATGATGTAACCGCTTTAAATATATCATTCTTTTTGCGAATATTGTCGATTTTGAAAAATTAAAAATATTTGTATGCTGAAAAATGACAGCCCTGACGACTGCCCTCGTTTCATTGTATTTATTTTTGTGCTTTGCGGTGCAAACCTTTGATGCTCTTGGAAGTAGTTGATTTCCGTTACAGGTGGCTCGCTTTCCGTGGGGCAGGCGGTGAGCCTCCTTCACCCTTTGGGTAATTAGGAGTCTCACCTGTCCCGCTCATCCCACAGGAGTCTCGCCACCTTTCACTCCAATCAATTTTTCCAATAGAGAAAAGAGCAAAAGCATTTTGAACAATCTTTTATCTTTTAGGTAACATTATAAAGCTAAAGAAGACATCACCGCTAAATAAATAGCACTCGCAGCAAGAATTGAAGCTGTAACAACTAGCGCAATGCTTCTGTTTCGTTTAATGCTGATAAAAAAAGCCGAAATAAGCAAGGCGGCAAATGCCAGCCAAACGATGCTCATCATAGAGAAATCGAATGTGAGTGCTGGGTTCTCACCAGGATTTAATCCTGTGATAAAAGTAAATAACTTAGACGGTGCCTGCATCTGCAGCGTTTCTGCTACATCATGAGGAGGTGTCTGCTGACTCATAACAGCAGTCGTCACAAACGCTAAAAACAATACAATACCTTCAGCTTTTATCCACTTTAATAATGAAGCAGCACTTGTACCTGTTTTTATTTTCTTCTTTAACCAGACACCATTAATCAAGCTATAAAGCACGATAATAAACAAGAGAATATGCTTGATCAATAACGCTTGACCATAGTCCAGCAAATATCCGTTCACGTATTCAGGCACGATATAAGACATTAACCATAGTCCTGCACCAATAACTGTGAACAAACAGAAAAGTGCCATTGGTGTGAACCACTTGTAAAATGACAAACCAGGACCTTCGCCTCTACTGAAGAAACCGGTCACCAACAATACACCCGTCCATGTAATCACAGCCAGAAAATGAAGTGTGTGGGCTAAAAACCCTAAAGACTCTAAGCTTGCAGCATGACTCGAATAACCAACTGAAATACCCATTCCTGCTAGTAAAAACAAAGCAAGTCCTGCAAAGAATCGGTCTTCTTGTATGTCATTAAATGAAACCATAAAAAATAATAACACCGATATTCCCGTTAAAAACAGCCATCCTTTTCCTACTTCAAAACTAAAAACAATGTTTTGGAAAGTAACCCAATACCCTAAACCTTCTCCTAAATACATAGTGAGCCTTACAAGTTCACCCATTCCGAAGAGCGGTATTAAAGCGATCAGAAATATGATCACCTTTTTTGAAAGGTGGATCACTGGCCGCTTTGTATGTGGAACAGCATATAAAATGAATGCTCCCATTAGAATAGCAAAACAAAAATATAGCATCGCCTTAGCAACAATAAACATGTAACAAACTCCTTCACAACAATCTATGTCTATTGTAGCAGGGAAAAGTAAATGGCGTAAAAATTAAGATTGACAATATGAAGAATTCCCGCAAAAAAGAAAAAGCTAAATCCTGTGACGTTTTTTGTAACGACAAGGAATTAGCTTATAAGAATTTTAAAAAAACTTTAAACCAATAGATACAGTTTGTTATAAGACTTCAATGACAAGTTGATTGGAGTGGAAGATGCGAGACTCCTGCGGGACAAGCGGTCAGGTGAGACCCTTTACGGCGCAAAGCGGCAAGGGGCTCACCGCCTGCCCCGCGGAAAGCGAGCATCTGGAACGGAAATAAACTACTTCCACAGCAGTGTTGTTGAATTATCGATTTCCTCTTTGAACAACTTTGGATAAAAACTTTACTCCGTCACCGTAGCTGAATTTTCTTGCAGCACGTCTAAATTCCTTTAATCCTTTGCGCGTAACGTTAAAATAAGGGTCAATAAGTCCCTCTTCTTTTAGTTGATTTGCTGTTTCAATCGTGATCGAATGTTGAATTTCTCTCATTTTATGATTGAATTGCTCCAGGCTGGCATTTAAGACAAACTCTTTTCCTAATAGTTGTACGATGTCTTTTGCATTTGATGTGTGAGCAGTGTCTTCTTCTATGTATTCATCTGTTATGCTTTCTTGCTCGAACTCTCCTTCATCTTCCTGATCTGCTTCAGGTTCTAATAATGAAGTGATGCGTACGATTTCTTGCTTAGCTAACATGATTTCTTTTTCTTTTTGTAGCAGATAGTCGATGTAATCTTTTTTGTCCTCTTCATGTAGATCTTCTGTTACTAAGCGATTGGTGATTTCTTTTTGTACTTGTTTCATTCTTTTTACTTGATCTTCATGTGAAAGTAATAGGCGTTCAAGCTCTTCTGCTTCTTTATCTGTTATTGGAGCTTCTTCTTGAACTGCAGCTTCAAACTCTGTTTGTTCTGCTGTAACTTGCTTATTTTCATTGTGTAGCGGAAGTACAGATTTCCCTGCTGCTCCGAATGCTTGCAGCGCTTCGTTTACTTTTACATAAAACAAGCTGCAAATACCGATTGCAAAAATGGCTAAGATGAATGCCAGCATATCGGAAAAATCAAACGTAAATTTGGTTACAACAATTTTAAACATGAATACTAGTGAAAATAGACTGATTAAAATGATTTTGAACCAATGATTGCGTAGTTTAATTTTCTCATCTGTTGTTCTCAAATCAATTGCCCCCTTTAAACTCGCTATCCAATAAAGGAATAACCATATAACTATTCGTTATTCATTTGTTTTTTTGACCGCGTAATACCAACAAAAATTAAACAGCTCCCCTTTACAAGGACAGCTGTTCGTCACGTTATTCTATGACACCCGATTCGACAACCTCAACTTCTGTTGTGACATTAATCTTTATATCAGCATATTGTTTTTGGAATTCTTTATAATCCCATCCTTTTTCACGTCGTCTCACTTGATCTCCAAACCCAAGAGGATCGACTTTTAAGCGCTGGAACTTTTTAATGATAGTATTTGCTTCACCATGTACTTGTTTTTTAAATGTTTTCTCTATCAAAGCTATATTAGAGGGTTCCTCCAGATTCAACCAGTGCGGATACTCATGTAATTCTCCAAGAATTTTCATCTTAACGTCAAATTGAGGCACACCATTTACTTTTTTTACTTTGTAGGTTGTTGTTCCTTTTATGTTGCGAACAACGGCATGGCCTTTTCTTTTCCCCTGTTTGACCTCCACTTCATAGTGTCCCGTTTTGGACCCCTCTAAAAGTACTTTAAACGCAAATGACTGCCTATGGTCTAGTTTTCCTACATAATTATCTCCTCTAAAGAGAGCTACGCCTTCTAATTCAATCGCTTTATTTCGTGATTTGATGATAGGCAAAAAAGGGTCAATTCCTTCACCATAATAGCTATAGAGGAACACATGCAGGTTAGTTCTTGGTAAATTCTCAGTACTAATATTTTGTTCAAGCATGTCTGTAATGTACATAGACGGCAAAGGTGCTGCCGTGTAGTTTGAGGTCAACAGTTTGTGCGTACTTCCATTTACAACTGCTAAGTATAAACGGTTTCCTACGTTCGGATCTCGATAAAGAGAATTAACAATCTCCAAGACGCCATTCTCGGCAAATCTGTCATTAAAAAGTACGACACGCAGCTGGCCAGTAGTTAGTGTCTTAGGAGATTGAGTATTCAGCTTTGATCGAATAAACCGGCTTGTATGAGAAACAGCAGTTAGAGTTTCAACGCGGACATTGCCATCTGGATTAAAGATGGGATACGTTATGGTTCCTTTAATATTTTCATCCGGCAGCTCATCAAAGCCGATCGAGTGGATCAGCTGTACTTCGTCAATGATCTGTTTAGGTACACAGCCAGCCAATAGAAGCAATAGAGAAAATAAAAGTATTCTTCCACTTTTGATCATTCGTCTATGTCCTTCTTCTTTCTCATTTCTTTTACTTTATCTTTCGATGGAAGCTGCGTTCCTAATGAGATAGGGCGTTTTAATAATCGATTGTAAGGAAGCCTGAAAACAGTATCCGTCATATCAAGCAGCCTCGGTGGATAGATCGGCTGCATATAAGGTCTTCCAAATGACTCTAAACGTAATAGATGGACTAAGATAAAAGACATAGCCAGTACGATACCCACCCCTCCCCATAATGCAGCAAAAAAGATGAAAGGGAAACGCAGAATCCGGATTGTATTTGCCATTTTATAAATAGGTGTCGTAAACGAAGCCAGGGCTGATAACGAAACGATGATTAACAAAATGTTACTTGTTAGTCCTGCTTCAACAGATGCCTGTCCAATAACAATTCCGCCTACAATTCCAAGTGTTTGACCAACTTTTGTCGGAAGCCTTGCGCCAGCTTCTCGCAGAAGTTCTATCGTTAATTCTAAAAACAAAACTTCTAATATGGGAGGAAACGGAATATTCACACGGGATGAAATTAAAGGAGCCAGTAGATCTTTTGGAATCATCTGATAGTGAAACGTTAGAACAGCTACATAAAGAGGCGTAGCAAACGTTGAGAAAATTACAGATATAAAGCGAATGAACCTGAAGAGTGAGCCCAGTATCCAAGATAAATAATAGTCTTCTGGTGAAGCAAAATATTCAGAAATACCTGTTGGTCCTAAAAGAGCTTGTGGAGAACCTTCAGAAAGAATAGCGATCTGTCCATAGTTCAACATGGCTACCACCCGGTCTGGCCGTTCTGTTGTGATCAACTGGGGAAATACAGACTTGGTGTTATCAGATATGATCTGTTCCAAATAGGAACTGTCTGGAATGATCTCTAGTTCAATATCTTTAATCCTCTGCATGACCGTATTGAGATTCTCTTGTTCTGCTACACCTTCTAGGTAAGCGATAATAACACGCGTTTTTGAAAATTTCCCGATCACGATCTCTTTAAAACGCAGCTCTGGAACGGGCAGTCTTCTTCTGATTAAATACAAGTTGCTGTCCAAGTTCTCAATAAATGCTTCTTTCGGTCCGATAACAGAGAACTCAATTTCGGAAACAGATACAGGACGGTTTGTTGAAAAGTTCTCAGCACGAATAACCGCACATTCTTCGTCATATTCACCTAATTGAACCACAATAAAACCGCGCAGCAGTTTGTTTTGAATCTCTTTAATATCATTTGTGATCGTAACACTTTCAATCGGCAAAATATCTTTTAAGTCTTTTATCGATTTAAAATCCTTATTGTGAATCAAATAGGGCAATACATCACGATGAAGAAGTTCTCCATCGATCATCGCTTTGTAATAAGAGATGAAAATATTGTGATGGACAGTCTTTTGGGGATAATGGATAAAGTCAGCCGATTCCATAGAGTTATCAATTAATTCTCTAATATTACCGTATGTATTGTTGGATAAATCTATAGTATGTGATTGTTCTTTTGGTTTCTTTTTTAACCATTTCATCATGATGTCCATCACCTCTTTTCACCTCTTAATATGAGAAAAGAATCAATGAAATATACAAAAAAGCATTCCGCTTGTAAGCAGGAATGCTTTAATATACTAGTCTGTTAAGCCCCGAGGGAGCCATTTTTAAACAAGGGCAGTTTCAATATTATGACTGATAAATGTACCAACATCCTCACCTGTACAAATCTTGAGGAAAGAGCCTTCTTGGTTAAAATCAAAAAGGTGAATCGGCAATCCATGATCACGTGCCAAAATGAGAGCAGATTGATCCATCACTTTTAAGTTATTGCGAATGGCTTCGTCATAATGTAATGTTGCGTACTTCCTCGCCTGCTTGAATCGATTAGGATCACTGTCATACACCCCATCAACTCCTTGCTTCGCACAAAGGATTGCATCACAATTCATTTCAAGTGCTCGTTGGACCGCAGGATAGTCGGTCGTTACGTAAGGCTGGCCATTACCGCCAGCGAAAATGACAACATACCCTTTGTTTAAATGGTGAACTGCTCTTAATCGAATATACGGCTCTGCTACTGCACTGATCGGAACTGAACTCAACACTCTCACTTCTTGATTCATTTTACTTTTTAAGACGCCTCTAAGCATTAAGCTGTTGATTATGGTTCCTAGCGTTCCAATCTGGTCAGCTTCTACCCTTTCAATTCCCCAATACTCTGCTAGATTGCCTCTGAAAATATTACCTCCGCCCACCACGATAGCGACTTCAATACCTTTTTCAATTACGGACAAAACTTCTTTTGCGATGTGATTTAGAGAAAGATGATCAAACCCAGTTCCCTGCTGACCTGCCAGAGCTCCGCCACTTAGTTTAATAAGTACTCGTTTATAACGCATCTGCTTTCCCTCCATTTCTTCATGCACAAAAAAAGAACAAATGACAATCAATACGTCATCTGTTCTTATATTTAAACGGCGGATATGTGAAATTAAGTGTGTATTTCTTTTTTTGTAAGAATCCCATCACAATCCGCCTCCTTTTTCTTTCAACATTATATACACACCAGCTTGGGTAAGTGAAGCAAAAGATATTTTGTTTAAGAAAAATGAGTCAGGACTAATGATGATAACAGACCTAGCGATGTAATAAATCCAACAGCTACACCCGCATCCTCATGTGCTTCCGGAAGCATCGTAGAAGATACCATTGCCATTATGGCTCCACCCGCAAAGGCACCAATCAATGATAATGTAGCAACAGATGCCTGTTCTAAAAAAACAAAGCCCAAAAAAGCAGCAAAGGACGATATTAAAAAAACAGAAATCCACATGCCGATAATTTTGCGTTTCGAAAAACCTTCTTTTAATAATCCAATCGAGCTGGATAACCCTTCAGGAAAGTTGCTTAAAAAGATGGCAACAACAAGCAGCCAGCTTACTTTACTATGATCGATTAAGCTTGCTCCTATCAGAACGGATTCAGGAATGGCATCAAGCAGTGTACCAAAAAAGATGGTCATGCCTACACCTTTTGTTTTCTTATCTCCTGATTTTTTCCTTTCGTGTCCACCTTTTTTTGCAAGAATACTATTAATCACTGTAAAGATGGTTGAACCTAGAATAAACCCAATGGCTGCAACCATTAAATTGCTTTGTTCAACTGCTTCTATTAACAGTTCGAAGGAAACAGCTCCTATTAAAATGCCTGTACCAAAAGCCATGACCCATGCTGTCCATTTTTTTGGAATATGAAAAGCGAGTGCTGCAAAACATCCTAAAAGGACAGCAGAACCTGCTATTCCTCCCCAAAAAGCGGCCTGTAGCATTCTTTTCAGACTCCTCTCGTTTTTTATCAACTTGTCCGTAATCTTATTCATCTATTCACTTCAAACGTCCCAAAAATGAATACACCAGGCACTAAATACCAGGTTAAACGATAATTGTATGCTTGAATTAGACAGTTATGAAACAATGTTCTTTCAATAAAACAAACAAAATTATTTTCTCGTTAATTGACACTCACGGTTGATGCAGTGTTTGAACCGATGAAAAATGACTCACAAAGGTTAAGGTTCACCCTTCATGAGTCATTTCCATTCTCCTATTTATTTATGGATTAAAAATCATTTCTTTTTGGATCGTTCTTGTTGATGCCAAATTCATCGCTTGGTGTGTTCAAGTGATTAAATTGTCTATCTTTTGCGATAGTATGAGGCTTATCAAGGTTTGTAGTTGTTGTTGTCACATCTTGCTGTTTTGAAGAATCTGTACGGAAATCTTTTAAAGATGTCTTATCTTTCCACTCTGCAGGGTCAGGACTTCCGATCGTTGTATGTTCCATTCGTCTTCCCCATTTATTAAGCGTACGACCAGCTGCATCTCGTCCACCTAGTCCAAAAGCAAGACCAAAAGCAAGTGTGAATCCACCTAGGATTAAAATGAACGCAGCATTTACGATTGTTTTTGCTACTCCAAGCTGATCCAGAGCCATGAAGAACGCAAGTGTAATAATCGTATACTTTGCAATATTGCCAAGCAGCTTGCCTTCCGCCTGTTGTTTTACCATGCTTTGAACGACACGTTTTACTAGGTCTCCTGCATAGAATCCGATTCCTAGTACCAACACTGCCGTTAACACCATCGGGATATAGGCTAGTACAACCGATAGAATACTAACTAAACTTTCAAGATTAACCAGTTGAAGTGCTTCAATTGTAAAGAGCAATACGACAACAACCTGAGCGGCATACCCAATGATTTGTGAGATGGTAAATGTACGATCTGTCTTATGAAGAGATCCTAGACCCATCTTGTGAAAAATACCATTGAATCCAACTCGTTCTAATAATGAAGTAACTGCTTTTTTCACCCATTTGCCTAGCCATAAACCTACAGCTACTAGGATGATGGCTACGATAATATTCGGAATCATGTCCATGATTTGACCTAACATTCCGATTGCAGGTCCAGAAATTCCGTTGATGTCCAATGTTTCAAGTGCAGAAATAACAACAGGAATTAAGATAAATACGTATACGATTGTTCCAATTAGCTGAGAAAGAGATGTTTTCTCTAAAGCGCGCTCAGCACCTATTTTATCTGCTAAACGGTCTGTACCGATGCTTTGAAGGAAGTTTACCAAAATCTCCTTAACGATTTTAGCTACTAGCCATCCAACAAAAAGAATAATGGCTGCTCCAAGAAGTTTTGGCAAGAAAGCGAAGAATCCTGTCAGCATGCCTTCTAATGGCTCAGAAATTGCATCAATTCCTAAAGCGGATAATACTGCAGGCAGGAATAATAGTAAGGTAAGGTAAAATACTGCTTTTGAAGCTGAGATAACAGCTTTGTCAGATTGACTTGGATCTCGAGTAAGCTTCCAGCGGTGCAATAATCTTTCAAAACCAGTGTTTTGTCCTAATTTTTTCACAAGTATGGATAAACCTGATGCGATCAGCCAAGCAACAGCTGCGATTAGTGCTGCTTTTAATAAGTTAGGAATCGCTGCTGCAATCACACCTAAAGCGTTTGAGATCGGCTGAGCTACATACGGAAGGCTAAGCATGTTTAAGAACATAACAATCGCTACAGCCATAAGAATCCAAAATACAACTTTACTTATAACTTCTTCAGAAGAATACTTACTGGATCTCGTTTGTTCAACGTGTTCCCCATCTGAATCAGGTCTCATCCACTTTGCGACTTTATTGTCAAAGTCAGTTTTGTGGAGAGCTTTTTTGACTGCTTTGGCTACTAAAGAAGCGATAAGCCAGCCAATTAATAAAACTAAAATAGCTAGAAGCAAATCTGGCAATCTTCCTAAGTAAGCCATCCACGAATCCGTTACTCCATTGTAATCGTACATATTCTTCCTCCTTTTTTTAGGTACATTTATTGACCTCTACATAAGCTCTACTTTCCCAAACACTTAAGCAACTAAACTAGAACCACTTAAATTAAGAACAAGGATATATTTTACAAATTAAAGAAGTTTAGATATAATGCGTATATTGCATACATGTGCAAACGTTTTCAAAAGGAGAGGGATAATATGTGGATTTCAATCATACAATCGAAATAATTTTATATCCCTTTAAAACCTGACGTGTCAGATCGTGAGCTAAAAAATTTATATATGCACACATACCCGCAGGAGCTTGTCTGTGGTTTTTTTGTGTTCATTTTTAAGGAGATTTCACATGATCGTTGTAAAAAAACTCGAAAAGCATTATAAAATCGCAAAACGGGATCCTGGTTTAAGAGGAGCCGTAAAATCATTGTTTCATAGAAAATATGAAACGAAAAAAGCTGTTAAAGGAATTAGCATGCACATTGAATCAGGCGAAATGGTTGGATACATCGGAGCGAATGGTGCAGGCAAGTCCACAACGATAAAGATGCTAACCGGAATTTTAACGCCTACCTCCGGCGAAGTGAAAGTGAACGGAATCATTCCCTATGAAAATAGGAAACAAAACGCTAGCCATATTGGTGCCGTTTTCGGTCAGCGGACACAATTATTCTGGGATATCCCTGTTCGAGAAAGCTACGAACTGCTAAAACACATCTATGAGATTCCTCAAAAGCAATATGAAGAAACGTTAGCGGAATTCGTTAATGTCCTTCATTTAGAGCCATTGTTAGGCATCCCAGTAAGGCAGCTATCGTTAGGGCAGAAAATGCGCTGTGAACTCGCCGCTGCTTTTTTACATCGTCCAAAAGTCGTGTACTTGGATGAACCTACAATCGGATTAGACGTTGCGGTTAAGGTTCGAATCCGCAACTTCATAAAGCAGATGAACACTAGGTACGGCACAACCGTGCTATTAACCACACATGATATGCAAGACATCGAGGAGATCTGTCAGCGCATTATCATTATTGACGATGGCAGTGTGATATACGATGGATCCATTCAGGACATTAAATCACAATTTGGTGATAAGCGTGTGATTCAGTTTGAGCTAGAGCATTCAATCGATGATTTTGTGCTGCCTGAAGAGATCAATTCAGTGACTGAAATCATTCCTAGAACAGATGAAGATCACCATCTTGTATCCATCTCGTTCAGCAACAAAGATATTTCAGGAGCGGAAGTCATCAGCTGTATGATGAGGCATTATCCCGTCGCAGACTTAACGATTACCGACGCAAAGATCGAAACAATCGTAGAAGAGATTTACGGAAAAGGGATGAAAGGTAAGGTGCAGCATGAGGAAATACATTGAGTTTGCCCGTGTTCAGATGCAAGTTCATGCTGCCTATTCAGCATGGTTTTGGGCAAATACCTTCTCCGTTCTTTTAAGAATGCTTGTAATCTATTTTTTTTGGAAAGCCGTTTATAGCAGCCGAACGGAAATAGAAGGTCTGCCATTTGATAGCATGATTACGTATATCATTATCGCGATGTTTTTACAGATGTTCGTTTCAGGTGTGGGTCAAGAACTCGCCCATACTATAAAAGACGGTAATGTAGCAATCGAACTCATGCGTCCATATCACCTTATCACTCGGTTGATCGCGATGGATATGGGGGACAAAATTATCCACTTTATACGCGGAGCACTGCCTCTTGGCATACTTGCGTTTGTTTTTATGGATATAGCACTGCCAACTACGTGGCAAGGCGGCTTATTATTTTTGATTAGCGCACTAATGGGAATCTGGATCGGAACATTTTTTGACCTGCTGATCGCAATTCTTGCCTTTTGGACGATTAACCTTTGGGGACTTGAAGTGATGAAAGAAGCGGTAATCTCGTTTTTTTCCGGGGCACTCGTTCCGCTTATATTATTTCCTGAATGGTTTCAAACGGTAAGTCTATTCCTTCCGTTTCAAGCAATGGTCTATGTTCCGGTAGCGATTTATACTGGCATCTTAACAGGAACAGAAGCATGGCTTGCGCTAGGATCACAAGTCTTTTGGGCTGTCTTACTCTTTGTTTTGTTAAGGATTCTATGGTCGATTGCGATTAAAAAGGTAACGATTTTTGGAGGATAGGAGGTGACGTGCATGTTGACACGGTACATGAAATTATATTATTTGTTCTGCAAACAAAATTTAAAAGTAATGATGGAATATAGGATGGATTTTCTGCTTGGTGTCTTGTCAGTTATGCTTCAGCAGTTTGCAGGAATCTTCTTTGTTAAAATTGTGTTCGATCATATTCATCAGTTGAACGGCTGGACGTTTTACGAGATTCTATTCATATACGGAATTGCGGCTACTGGCCGGTCCATCCACCATATATTCTTTGATAATTTGTGGACGCTTGGCTGGCAGTACATAAGACCGGGAAAGTTTGATCGTCTCCTCATCCGTCCGATCAATCCGTTGTTCCACTTTATTGCAGATCGGCTTCAGCAGGACGGATTTGGACAGCTGTTTATCGGCATCATCGTAATCAGTACGGCCATTCCGCATCTGGATGTTTCGTGGGGAGTATTGGAGTTCCTTATTCTTGTTATCATGATTATTGCATCTGGTTTTATTTTTGTAGCGATTAATCTATTCTTTGCAACGTTATCCTTTTGGATGGTTGATAGCCTGCCAATCGTGTGGACGATCTTTAACTTAAGTGATTTTGCCCGCTATCCTTTAACAATCTACCATAAAGGCATTCGACACTTGCTTACATGGATCATTCCATACGGCTTTACCGCATTTTATCCTGCAGCTTATTTTATTGAGGGCTCAGGTTTCGAGAAGCTTGCATTGTTAACACCTGTTGTTGCGATTGTTTCATGCGTGATTGCCTACTGGTTTTGGAATAGAGGGTTAAGAGCCTTTACGAGTACGGGGAGTTAAACTCTAACTTTGGGTGGTTATTTGTGCTCATGCAGAAGCAGCGTGCACCCCAGTTGGCTGCAAAATCCTTGTGAGAAAAACAGAGGAATTGTGATCACATAAAAAAAGGATATTATCACATAAAAAACGTGGCTCATCACATAAAAAATACAGGTCATCACATAAAAAAGCTGATTATCATATAAAATGATCAAATTAGCAAGAACCTGTCTTCCTTAGAAAGAATGAAAAAAGCTGGAATTTTCCGTCGATAGTCCAACGGTTTTCCAGCTTTTTTCTTTATTTCTTAATCACACCGCACAGAACTCGGTCTCCTGAATTTCCTGCAGGATCTGTCTTATAATCATCTGCCTTATCATGAATTACAAGCGAGGTGCCGCCGTTTGCAAATAGTGAGTTACTCTTGCCCTCTAAAAGAGTCACAAGATTAGATAGAACTTCGTCTTGAACAACACCGCTTTTGTTTGCCTTCACATTTTGGATATCACCTACATGAGGGCCTTTCGGATTAAGAAACCCATGCTTTTTTTCTGTTGGATTAAAGTGTGGTCCGGCTGATTTGAAATCTGGTGGTGTACATATTGCTTCTTGATGAAAGTGAATGCCATGTTCGCCTGGTTTTAATCCTGTTGCGTTCACCTCAACTTTAACTCCATCCGCTGTTTGTGTTAAAGTTGCTTCTCCCGCTTTATCACCTTTTGAATTAATAAGATTCACAATGTAAGATCCGCCCTTTACCTTGCTGGATGCCGCTTGAGATGCGGCTTTGGATTCTTCCATATCATGATTTTTATGTTCATCGTCTTTATTCTTGTTTCCACACGATGCTAGAACAATAACCAGCATCATGAATAACAGAATGCTTGCAAATTTTTTCAACACTCTTACCTCCTGATGATTAGCGAATAATACATTTTCCGCCCAATCATCAGAACTTTAAACCTTTATTTTAAAAAAAGTGTTTCGAGCTCCCTTTCAGTCACTTCCTCGCCCTGTTTCTCTACATAGTAAGCTTTTGCGTTCTCTCTTGAACTAACCACTTTGTGCAGTTTTCCATCAATAAAGTGAAGTGCTGCTCCATCATCTGCTGCAAATCCTGGCTTTAATCCATTCTCAATAAGTCCATGATAAGCGGGTCTTCGTTCTGCCTCACCATCATAATGGGGGCAATGACTTCCAGACAGAAAGCCTAGACATTCCAGCTTAGTAAGTGGGCCAAATGAATCGGTCACACCTTCTTCAAACCAGCAAAGAGAACCTGCACTAAGACCGGCTAATAGTTTCCCATCTTCATATGCCGTTTTTAAAAGAACATCTAATCCCCATTCTTTCCACAGAGCGAGGAGGTTTTTTGTATTGCCTCCGCCGACATAAAAAATATCCTGCTGATTCATGAAATCCTTCAGATCTATAGGAGGAGAAAAGAGCGACAAATGTGATGGCACGCAGTTTCCAGCTTCAAAAGCTTTGTAAAAGCGATCAATATATCCATCCGCATCTCCACTCGCTGTTGGTACAAAACAAATACGCGGTTTATCCGCTTTACATTGCTGAAGAATATAATGATCCAGTCGTTTATTTTCAGGTTCCATGGAAAAGCCGCCGCCCCCCATGGCAATAATTTGTTTCATGGTGTTATTCACTCCTTTAATCTACGTTTTCGGGGAATACCACCCTTTTTCCTGTTGCAGTTGTGTTCATTTTTTTCTTCAGAATGACACTGACTTGATTAGGGGCAGGTCATCACGTGAAAACAAAGCTTGATCAAGGAAAAATTTTAACTTATCACGGTAAAATAGATAAAAATCACGGAATAAAGTCCAATCATCACGGAAAAGAAATTTAGTGTACACCTCGAAAAGACACCTCATTACAAAAAACCAGCAGACTAAGACATCTACTGGTGTTCACCTTTACACATCTCTTCTTAACGCTTTTAATACATCTACCGTGGTAGCTTTTGCTGCAGGCCTCCAACCCGATAACAGCGTTACGCCCATACAAATCGTTACGGCAATCACCGTCAGGCTCCATGGGATATAAGATAGAATGAAATCTTCAGGTGGCTTTTCGTTTAAGAACTGCTCAATGATAATTGGAAGAGCAAAATTGACTCCATAGCTAATCAAATATGCCAGCAATGTACCTAATCCCACTCCCCATAGACCGATATACCCGCTTTCTAACAGGAAAATGCGTTTAATGGTTTTAGGAGTTGCACCAATGGCTTTCATTATACCTATATCCTGTGAGCGTTCCGTAACAGCCATCGTCATCGTATTAAAAATACCGATGGAGGCAATTAGAACAGCAATTCCACCGATAAAAATTAGACCCGCCTTAAACAAAGTAAAATAAAGGTTAAGCTCCTTTAATTCGCTAGCAACAGAATAAGTTAATAAATTCATCTTCTCAATTACTTCAGAAACTGCTTTTACCTCTTCCGCTGAAGACGTATACACTTTTACATCGTCATATCCTTCCTCCACTGTACCTTCATTCTTATCTCTCTCGTTTTTTCCAAATAGGGTATGAACTACCTCTTTTCGAAGATCCTCCGTAATATAAGCATCTGTAACAATAGCCCACTTCTTTGTCGGTTTTTTTCCAATCCCAACTACTTTAACTTCTACCGAAAGATTTTTTGCATTTTGATCCTTATTTTCAGAAGGGGTCAAATGGTAAGTGAGGGTTTTTCCTATTAAGTCTTCTTTGTATATTAATTCTTTATGTTTTTCCTGTGATTCTTCCTCGCTCAACCCTTCAAAATAATCTTCAGGCGCTTTTTTTGTTAATTGTTCCGCAAAATGATAACCGACTACGATTTCATTCTTATTTTCAGGTAAACGACCACGGTCTAGTTCAAAGCCAGCTTTGATCTCAGACGGCATATGTGCACTAAAAACAGTAGTGTTAATCATGTAATCACCGAGCATAAACTCGTTTGCGGGTGTATGCTTTTTGCGTGTGACCGCCTTTACATCTTTCATCTTCTCTAATTTCTTCACTTCTTTATCAGTTATCATACCGTTTTCTTTTTGGATTTGGATTTCGTTCATCAACCGGTAACTCATCACATCATCTACAGCTGTCTTATGGATGGCAAAGCCTACTGAGGCGAGCATAATTAAAAAGGCACAGCCGATCGTTGAAGCGAGAATCGTCATCCAGACACGTGTTCTGTTTCTTTTCATATTACTTCTGACAAAACGGTGCTTATCTTTGAACTTCACGAAGCATTCTCCCTTCTCTTAAGTACCCGTCTACAATCTCCACTTTACGGTGGGCAATGGAAGCTACTTCATGATCATGTGTAATCATTAGAAACGTAATTCCATAGTTTTCATTTAATTCTTTTATAAAAGTTAAAAGTTCTCTCTCGTTTTCAGAATCCAAACTTCCTGTTGGTTCATCAGCCAATATGAGTGGAGGGTTTAAGATCAATGCTCTTGCTATACTAACACGCTGCTGCTGCCCGCCTGAAAGTTCTCCTGGATAATGACTCTGATACTGTTCCAACCCGACCCTTTTCAACATTTCGTTCGTCCGTTCTTTTCTATCTTTCTCGTTACACCCTTTTAAAACCAACGGAAGTTCTACGTTTTCATAAGCTGTCATGCTAGGGATAAGCTGAAAACTTTGAAAAATAAATCCAAGGTGATTTAAGCGAAATTCTGCCCACTTTGATTCTGACAAACTACTAACTTGTGTCCCGTTAATGGAAATCACACCAGTTTCAGCTTGAATGAATCCTGATATTAAGTTTAATAATGTTGACTTCCCAGAACCGCTCCTTCCAACAATCGCCACGATTTCTCCCTCTCCCACATGCAGATTCACATCATGCAGAACAGGAATCACATTCTCCTTTTCTTTCTTTCCAATTTTAAAAGCATAGGATAAATTTTTAACTTTAATCACAGATCCACCTCATTTGTATTAAGTGTACTATTAGTTATAATACACATATACCACGTTATGTAATTATCTGTCAATATGTCCCAATAAGTTTTTAAAAGATATTTATGACGTTGGCTTCACACTTTTATAGAATCTCTAACTTAAATAATGTCCATCTTTGTAGACGTTCGCACACCACGGAAAGCGAGTTAATCGAAACAAAGATCTACCGCTTACTAAAACCAATAGAGCTTACGACAACTGCTAGGAATGAAGTTTACATTTTCTTCTTTGACAAGTTGATTGGAGTGTAAGGTGCGAGACTCCTGCGGGACCAGCGGTCAGGTGAGACCTTTAAGGCGCAAAGCGGCAAAGGGCTCACCGATCGCCCCGCGGAAAGGGAGCACCTGAAACGGAAATCAAAAACTTTCATTGTTTTCTTTTATCAACTATGATTACGAAAACATTCTTTAAAAAAGGATTTAAAGGGAAAGAGTAGTATAGGTAACAAAGACATACATCTAGGAGGTACACATATGTTAAAGTGGCAATCAAAAGAAGGATATACGAAACTGCTAAAAGATCTCGTTTCGATTCCAAGCATCACCCATCATGATGGAGAATTGTTTATGGCAGAGCACCTTCACCATACACTTTCTTCACTTGAATATTTCACAACACACCCGGATCACGTTCGCCATCATCCCCTTCCAGATGGCCGCAAACTGATAACGGCATTTGTACAGAATGATCCTAGTGTAAAAGAGACCATTATTCTATTAAGTCACTTTGATGTAGTCTCTGTTGAGGATTTTGGAGAATGGAAACACCTCGCTTTTCGGCCAGACGAACTTACCGAAAAGATTATTGAAAATAAAGAGCTTCTTCATCCTTTTGTTCAGGAAGATTTAAAGAATGGTGATTGGCTGTTCGGTCGAGGAACGATGGATATGAAAGCTGGTGTCGCGCTTCATATGTCTATGATTGAAAAAGCGGCAACCGGTCATTTTAATGGAAATGTTCTTATGATTTCCGTTCCGGATGAAGAAGTTCACTCTGAGGGAATGCTGGCAGGAGTCAGCGTTTTACGCCAGTTAAAGGAAGAGTATGATATTAAATACATCACTTGTTTAAACGGAGAACCTAGTTTCACAAAATTTCCGGGTGATACAGCGCCTTATATGTATACCGGATCAACGGGAAAGATTCTTCCTGGCTTTCTTTGTTACGGCAAAGAGACGCACGTTGGTGAACCGCTAGCAGGTATGAATGGCAATGCTATGGCAGCCGAGATTACGAGAGAACTAGAATGGAATGTTGATTTTGTTGAGACGTTCCGCACTGAAGCTACACCTGTACCCACAAACTTGATACAAAAAGATTTAAAAGATCATTATTCCGTGCAGATTCCACATGCGGCGGTTACTCTTTTTAACCTTATGCTGTTTAATCGACCGCTATCAGATATTACATCCATGCTGATGAATAGTGCTCAAATCGCAGCTAGAAAATTGGAAAACCGTTTTTACGAAAGAAGTAAAGCTGTTTCTAAAATTGTTCCTTTCACCCCTGAAAAAGAAAACATAAAAGTACTCACCTTTAACGAGCTCTATGAGCATGCGGTGACAAAATATGGACAAGAAGAACTAGACCGCAGAGAAAACATGCTGCAAACCAATAATCCAAACGCTGATGAAAGAGAGCTTACCATTCAATATGTATTTGAACTGGCGAGTCTGTGCAGAGACATCTCACCAATGATCGTCCTTTTCTACACACCGCCTTTTTATCCCGCTGTCTGTTCAAGCGATCATCCATTGATTAAAGCCACATCAGAAGAAGTAGTGAAACATGCAAAAAGTGAGTTCAACAGTGACCTTGTTAATGTTCATTACTTTAGTGGATTATCTGACTTAAGTTATATTGGTTTCAACGGTGATGCTCGTGACCTTGCGGCGTTCACTAGTAACTTTCCTTTACTGGGGTCAAGATATAACATTCCCTTTGATGATATGAGAGAGATCAACATTCCTGTCATTAACATCGGCCCGCTAGGCAAAGATGCTCATCAATGGACCGAACGGCTGGAAATCAACAAAGTGATGGATGAAACCCATCCGCTCATCGTGTTTGCGATGGAAACACTGTTTGAGAAAGCAAAAAACCAGATCTGAGTGAGATCTGGTTTTTTCTTTATGCAGTAAAATAAATGTCTTTTATTTTTTGTGCAACACCTTCAATATTGTTCGCCACTTGCTGTACACCGTACCCCATAAAAAGAGGTGATGTTACAAAGCGCGGCATAATCTTGCAGTACGAAGTCTCGTTATTCTTATAAAAGAAAAGATTGTAACTCGTACAGTTTCGGTGAAAATGATTAAGCAGAAAATGAGCTCCTGTCTGTATGCAATCTGCCAATAAAGTTAGATCAGCGTCTTTTTCCCAAATCACATTCAGCTCATAAAATCCTACTCGCGGTTCATTTGATACAGTGAACCTTACCCCATCTTTGTCTAAAATAGAGAGCCCCTCAAACTGATTAACAGAAAAATCATGCATACAATCCACTTCGTTTAGACCGATAATCTGCATATGAGGATGCCGTATCGTCCCGCCTGATAAAGGCCCATGGTTTTTAAAAAACATGACCGAACGATATTCTCCGCTATTTAACATGCGCTCCCAATGGTCCAGACCGAAACGCAGGACATCATAAAGGTGTTCCTTACTGTATTCAGATAGTTCTCCTTCACATTCGTCTGTTTCGATAAGGACGGTCTGATAGGCTCCATCAAGTACAGTATATTTATTTTTCACTAATAGAATTGAACCTCTTGTATCCAGTACTTCTTCCAGTTCATCAATGCGACAAAATGGACATGGAGTTTCTTTGTTTTTGATGCTGTTCGGCTTTTGTGCGCCTACTTCTGTAAAAAATTTTATGTGTGTTTTTTTCATGCTATTCACCGCTTTTGCTCGTTTCCTGTCTAATTTCTAGCTGCACATACATATATCCTGTTTGGCTACGGTTATTTATTCGTGAGTCGCTCCCACTTTAATATGCCTTCATTTTTCTTGATTGAACCGAGCCATACAAAGTCTTTATCCACTTCAAGAAGATCGGCTTTCATATCGTCGTCCGTAGAACCTGCTGTATAGACTTTTAGATTAACATAATTCCATAGTTCACCCAAATTTCCCTGCGCTTCATACGGTTCGTTTAACGTGAGATGTGATACTTCCTTCAAATAAGACTCAGTAAGAAAAAACTGTTCTTCTTGTGAAAGATTTTCAGGAAACCTGATATATACAGTTAATGTATCACCTTTTTGATACGCGTCAATTCCTGTAACATTATGATGATGCCTCATATCATGTCGTGCTTTTGTTAAAATTGCCTGATTGGCATAAGGGGTTTCCACAAAGAAATCGGCATCTTTATTCGTATCTTTTGTAAGCGGTATGCTTTCTGCAAACTGGATAAAAATAAAGATAAAGGCTACACCAAGCGCCAGACTTAAACTTTGATGAAACCAATGATACCACATGCTTTTAGGCGCAGGAGGTTTATTCAGATCACGTGTTTTCTGAAGAACACTTTGCCTATGTTCCTCTTTAAACGTAATGGTTTTCATACGGCCGTTGTTCAATATTTCAGGCAGCTGCTTTAACGGATCTTCCATGACTTCACCCTCCCTTTTCCAGTTTACGGCGTAGCATTTCTCTGCCTCGCTGAAGAATTGTTCTGACTGTCGCTTCTTTTTTATTTAAAATCTGGCTGATCTCATTAACCGTCAACTCTTTATAATAGTAGAGAAGGATGACCTCTCGATATTTAAGCGGAAGTTTCAAGACTTCATCTGCCAATGCTTCATGTTCACTTTTTTGCACGATAGAGAGTTCGGGTGTTAGAGCAGAGGTTGGTTTGGACTTGCTAAAACGATCAATTACATGAATGTACTTCTTCCATCCGCTTCTTAAATAGTCCTTACACAAATTAATGGTGATTGAATATACCCACGTTTTTACCGATGATTCATTTCGAAAGTTGTCCTTATGGATAAAACATTTCACAAATACTTCTTGTGCCAGATCCTCCGCTAATTTTCTATCTTTTACATACGTATAAGCGAGCCTTATCACCTTATCTTGGTACATGTCCATGATTTGTATAAGCCACTCTTCCTGACTCAAGTTGTGTAGATTAATCTCTGGTGACACAACATTTGTTTTCGTTTTCAAGTCCATCCCCCCTTAAACTCCATCTAACCTTTAGACGATTGTGAATTTAATTTTTATTCATTTTTTTGAAAGTAGTTGATTTCCGTTTCAGGTGCTCGCTTTCCGCGGGGCAGGCGGTGAGCCACATTCGTACGTTTCACTCTTAAGTGTCTCACCTACCCGCCTGTCCCGCAGGAGTCTCACACCTTCCACTCCAATCAACTTGTCACTGATGTCTTTTAAGCAAATCTATGAGGCTAGGACCTAATCAAAAGAATAGAGAATTTATTGTTGCTTTTGGTAACCCATTACTATAAGGCAGTAGCTAGAGTCTGATAGTTGAAGACCTGTAACAATTCTTTTTGTATAGTAAGATCGACCATTTAATCTTGAATAAAACTTAAATCGTCTCTCTAACCTGACTTTTTTGTAATGAAATGTATGTATCTTTAACCATTTATTTGTCATTTACTATTCTATATCTCCTATTCTATTTCCTTTAACAGACAATTTGTTACAGAGATAAGTCGAATTGTGTTTCATAGTGTAATATTTTGAAATATAAATGTAATATTATTTCGCGATAACTGACTAGTAATCAATGGTATAATCACATGAGTAAAGAAATTGGCAACATTTGCACTTACAAGGAGGAGTACCCATTTTGAAACGCAAGCTAGTAATGGCAACACTGTCTCTGAGTCTAGTATTCAGTACATATACCGTATCGGCAGAAACTCTGTCTTCTATAAAAAATAAAAAAGAACATAATCGCTCTGAACAGGATAAAAAGCAGGGTGAACTAAAAGAGAATCAAAATAAGCAAGATCACACAGTGGATCAAATCGAACAATTAAAGAGTTCTATAGATAAGACAGTTAAAGAAATTGAAAACAAAAAAGCATCCATCCAATCTACAAAAGCTTCTATTGAAAAACTGAAAAAAGAGATTGATGTGCTCGAGAAAAGAATCAAGGAACGTGACGCTCTTTTAAAAGAACGTGTAAGTTCCATGTATGAAAGCGGCGGGGCTGTCAACTACCTAGACGTTTTATTAGGCGCTAAAGATTTTGGCGATTTTCTTGATCGCGTATTTGCTTTAAACGTAATTGCTGAGCAAGACAAAGCGATTTTAGAAGAACACAGACAAGATAAAGCTTCTGTTGAAAAGAAAAAAGAAGAAGTTGAGACTCAACTAACCTCTCTTAATAAAGACTTAGCAGAGCTTGAGGGATTAAACCAAAAGCTAACTGATCAGAAAAAACAGAAAGCTGCTCTTCTGGCACACTTGCAAACAGAAGAAGGAGAAATCCATAGTCATATTATGCAATTAGAAGAGAAAAACGAACTGCTTTCAGCACAAGAAGCTGCAATTAAAGCAGAAATAGCTCGTGCAAAACGTGAAGAAGAAGAACGTAAAAAGAGAGAAGCGGCAGCTAAAGCAGCGGCTGAAGCAGCAGCTGCAAAAGCAAAAGCTGATGCAGCAGCAGCGGCAGCTAGAGCGAAAAGCAGCTCGTCAAACTCAAGTTCTTCAGCAGCACCAGCACCTTCATCACCACCGCCTGCACCAGCACCAGCTCCTGTGCCTGTCAGCCGTGATTTTATCATGCCTTCTCAAGGAATGATTACCTCAGGCTTCGGTCACAGAAGTGCGGGAATGCACTATGGATTGGATATTGCAAAAGGCGGAAGCGCGGTACCAATCGTTGCAGCAGCATCTGGAACAGTAGCAAGAGCTTATTATTCAAGCAGTTACGGAAACGTTGTCTATATTACGCACTATATTAATGGGCAACTTTATACAACGCTATATGCACACATGAGAACAACACCAGCTGTTCGTCAAGGTCAATCTGTTTCTCAAGGTACGTTCCTAGGCTACCAAGGAAACACTGGTGAATCGAGAGGTCAGCATTTACACTTCGAATTGCACAAAGGACCATGGAACGGATCCAAGTCAAATGCAGTTGATCCAAGACCATATCTTCAATAAAAAAGTAAAAGACGCAGAGAACATGATTCTTCTCTGCGTCTTTTTTATATGACTCCAGCAAGCAGTCTTCGAATTGGATGACGAGTGTATTCGGACATTAAACGATAGTTTGGTCTGATAATTTCTGGTGTTAAAAAAGCTGAGACTGTAGCACCAGGCATTCTCTTTTTATTAAGCACTTCAATAACCTCTCCAATCGTACCCGTACCAATTCCGTGGCCGAAGAATTGCCCGTTTCCAAGATCAATCAAATTTTCACCTTGCCATTGAGGCGTGTTTGGGTGATGCTCTGGATTTTTAACATATCTCACATCTCCAGGCAAGGAATCTCCAGACGGTACCTGAATAATTTGAAGGTCCTCATCATGTTCTGTACTGTAGAGAAGCAATCCGTTAAACAATTGATCAAACATACTCGTTCCAATTGTTTCAAGAACTGCTTTATAAAACATGATCATAATGGCGGTTGTACATTCGAATCCGTATTTTTTCCCGTTAATGAAAATGTCTGAAATGGCATCAGAAGGACGGACTCCCGATCGAAGTAAAAAACCGCCATAAGCTGTTCTTCTCCAATATTGAGGATTACAGCGAGAATTAACAAACGTAGCAAATCCCGCTCCACTATCACGCATTGCGTTTGCAGCTGCAACGATATTTGCACGCATAACAACTTCAAATAAAAATTGGTGAGGACTTCTGTAATAGAACGATTCTCTAGAATTTTCAAGCTTTTCACCTATTTGTTTCTGAGTTGATGTAAGCCCATTAAAACCAGAGATTTGAGCTGTATTTACTGGATACCCATTAACAAAAATCATTTCTCTCCCCCCTGTCTGCACAGGATATGATATTGTATGGCAGGATGAGAAAAGTGGTGTTTTTTATGCTCCTCTGTTTTGTAAAAATGCAAAAGGTGTTTTAAGCGGTAAAGGTTTGCTTTCTTCTAGCGTCAAAATTTCTTTTTTATCCTTTTTTACATGTCTCATTTCAAGGTGCTGCTGAAATCCTTCTCCCATAAGCTGAAACGCATAGATGGCGATGGCGAACATGATGATGGGTCCTAACGCAATATATGGATTCGATTGGATCATGAAATAATAATCCCCTATTAATCCAGACCACTCATTTGATACCGATTTTGGAGGATCATTAACCATAGGCGTGAAATCAACATCTGTTCCTCCAAAAAAGAGCTTAAAATACCCAAGGTGTGTAAAGATAATTAATACTTGAACACATTGCTGACACCACACAATAATGAGTTTGGGAAGTGTATGAGGCAATACATGTTTAGAGAAGATTCTCCATCGGCTGGCTCCTAAAACCTTCGCACCCTCAATAAAATCTTCTTTTAAAGTTGCAGCCATCAAGTTACTGATCATAGAACCAAGCAGCGGAACCACAAGTACAGTTAAGATGATGATTTCAAGTCCGATTCGCAGAGCAAATGAATAAATAAAATATCCTTCCATTTCAGGAATTTTCAATTGTTCTCTTAGAATGGGTGTGAGGACAAATACAGCTATGATTGTAAGCGGGATAAAATAAAAAGAACTGAGCAATTGATCTAGACTTTTTCTGATTTTTTCAGGCATGTAAAAGGTTAAAGGGATTGAAGCCAGGAGACTGATAAGAACCCGTAAAAACCCAATTGCGATGACGCTCAATAATGTAAATTTCGCACCTTGCAAAACTTTTAATGCAATATCATAACCAAGGGGATCGGTACCCATCGGAAACCTAAAGGATGGTTCGAATGGAGCTGCCTTAATCGGACTCATATTTTCATCATAAAGCACTTGGACTTGACGGATTTGGCTATCAAAAAATACAGAAAAGATAAGGCTCGAAACAATCAATCCCGAAATAATGCTAAAACCGATCCAAAATTTGTAGCTTCTTATCATACCAACTCACCTCTATTCGTAAAACGCCTAATGAACCATTCGAATACGGCAAAGATAAGAAAAAACGGAATCACAAGTAAAATGAGACAAGCCGCAAGCATTTCAGGTCTGAAATCATGGTACATATAATGTGTGATTCCATGGATATTGAAAATGATCTCGACTAACAATAAGTTGGAGATCATGAACCAAAGAACAGATTTTGAAAAATGAAAAATGCCTTCACTTGTGTTTCTAGTTACATGGACGATCAAAACATAAATCCTTCGCATCCCCTTCGCCAAACTCGTTTCTACGTATGGTTTCCCCATCTCTTCTTCTGTCATAAGAATCATCATTTTGTAAAAATAAACGAAAGGCAAAATCATGAGACACGCAATTGGCACTAGGTAGATTCTGCTATCCCCTCCTAATGCGGCAACATTTGAAACAAGGATTCCTGTCTTTTTATAAATTAGAACGATCCCCATCTGTACAAGTGCGAACACGAGGAGATCCGGTAAAGATTCTAAAAAGGTGAGAACATTTTTAATAATTTTTCTCAAATACATAGGAAGCATAAGTGTCCCCCATGTCAATAACTGCGCAGCGCAAAAAGCGATGAACAGTGCACCAAAAAGAATCGTCAATGAGTAAAAGTAAGGACTCCAGATGTCATCCAAAAATAAGCGCTCTTTTCCTTGATTGAAATAGATCATCTCGTTCATTTTAAGTACTTCATTAAATACAACTGCAATCTTATCTCCATAAGCAGAAACATCTTTATTAATGATCAGTTCCGGTAGCCCGCTTATAAGAATAATGGAAATAATCGTTAATAATAGCTGCAGTAATAGTTTTTTTATGATTTCCATCTAGCTCCCCCTTCTCTTACTTACATAGACGTTTACGATGGAACAAATCATTCAACTCTTTTTATTTTTCTTAAAGAATATAGGTACAAAGCGACAGGGGGCTCACCGGACGTCACGCGTAAAGCGAGCATCTGGAACGGAAATCAACGACTTTAAAGAGCACCAAAGTGTACGAAAACAGCTTTTCTTTTTTTAAGGATAAAAAGGAAAAAACAATCCATATTAAGGAAGAGAAAACATGGAATCGAGGATTTAATATGTGGAATAAGATCATGATCGGAGTTCTGCTTGCTGCTAGTATCAGCTTTTTATCTCCCTCCACTTCTGAAGCAAAAGAACCCCTTACTTATTTCCCTATCGTGAAAAAGGGGGAGGTCTTGGAGTGGAATCAAGTTAACAAACTCATCCCTAAAGGTGCTACGTTTAAAGTCATTGATTTGGAGACCGGTTTTTATTTTCAAGTTCAAAGAAGGGCTGGCAACAAACACGCAGATGTACAGCCGCTGACTCATGATGATACTGCTGTTTTAAAGCATCTGTATAACGGTAAATGGAGCTGGAACCGGCGGGCCATACTGATTCCTGTTAAAGGCAGAATGTTAGCTGGGAGCATGCACGGAATGCCGCACGGAGCAGGAGCCTTAGAAAACGGGTTCCCAGGTCACTTTTGTATTCATTTCTTGGGAAGTTCTACACATCGTTCCCGTAATATTGACCCCTCCCACCAATACATGATTTTGAAAGCTGGAGGACAATTAGCAAAATTCGCTTCTGGTGCAAGTGCAAAGCAAGCGGTATCCATGTTTTTAGTCGGTATGAAACAGCAGGATATTAAAATTGCTAAACCTGTACTTTCATCCATATTACTACAGGACAGAAGCATCACTTCACTATTCAAAGGCATTACAAGCATGCAATATGAAATCAGGACGCCAAGCAGCAGATACCCTCCTATCGTAAGAACTGAAATAAGGGCGAAAATCAAAAAATACGGTGATGACGGCTTGCATTCTGATACCTACACGTTTTTATTAGAAAGAAAATCAATGACAGACGGTTGGAAAATCATAAAAATCAGACTTTAATAACCTTAAGATGTGTGAAGTCGCGTCTTGGGGTTTTTGTTTTTGGCTGTTTATTGGAAGTGGTTGATTTCCGTTCCAGGTGCTCGCTTTCCACGGGGCAGGACGGACAAGGAAGGCTACGGCAGCGAAACATCGCAAGAAGAAAATTTGAAGTTCAATTTTCGAGGAGTCTCCCACCTTGCACTCCAATCAACTGTCATAGAGGACAAAATTTGAAAGCAACAAACTTTTAGAAAAGAGCCTTTAGAAAAAACATTTTTCAGTTAAAACCGAATGAAAATAAAATATTTTAATTAATCGTTCGTATTTTACTTGAAATACCTTTGAATAATTGTTATATTTACCAAGGGAAAAACAGTTCAAGAAAAACTACCAAGAATTTCAAGGGGGATAATATGAATACCCATTATGATGTAATTATTGTTGGCGCAGGTCCTGCAGGTATTTTTACGAGCTATGAATTAACAAGACAGCTTCCTGAAGCGAAAATTTTATTAATAGATAAAGGGCACGATATCTATGCCCGATCATGTCCAATTTTAGAGAAGAAAATACAAAAATGTCCCCCTGCAGCAGGGAGAAAAGATTTTGCTGGCTGCTTACCTGCTTGCTCTATTACGAATGGTTTTGGGGGAGCTGGTGCCTATTCCGATGGAAAATTCAATATTACGAGTGAATTCGGCGGATGGATGACCGATTATCTTTCTGAAGAAAAAGTAATTGAACTTATTAAATATGTGGACGAAATTAATTTAGAGCACGGTGCAACGGATTCGATTACTGACCCGCTTACACCTGAAGTAAAAGATATCGAAAAACGTGGATATGCTGCATGCTTAAAGCTATTGCGCGCTCAAGTTCGTCATCTTGGTACTGAACAGAACCTTGAAATTCTTAAAAGCATCTATGAATTTTTAAAAACACGCATTGAGATGAAATATAAAGCCGAAGTTGAAGATCTTATAACAGAACGCGCTGCTGAAGGACATGTTGCAAAAGGAATTCTCTTAAAAGACGGAACTTCCCTTTCTGCTGAAAAAGTTGTAATCGTTCCCGGTCGTGATGGTTCTTCTTGGCTGACAAAGATTCTAAAAAAACGCCGCATTAAAATGACAGCAAACCAAGTCGATATTGGTGTTCGTGTAGAGACATCTAATCTCGTAATGGAAGAAATCAATAAGCATCTGTACGAAGGCAAATTTGTATTCAATACTTCTGTAGGCACAAAAGTGAGAACGTTCTGCTCAAACCCTTCTGGTCACGTTGTTGTAGAGAATCATTCCGGAATCATGCTTGCTAACGGTCATGCTTATAAAGATCCTAAGCTTGGCAGCGAGAATACAAACTTTGCACTTCTTGTTTCTCACCAATTCGCTGAACCGTTCGATCAGCCGACTGAATACGCTCATGAAGTATCTCGATTAGCGAATCAGCTTTCAATGGGCGGACTAGTTGTTCAAAAGTACGGAGATATCTTAAAAGGGCGTCGTTCTACTGATAAACGCATAAAAGAAGGTTTTCTGCGCCCTACTTTAAAAGAAGCTGTTCCTGGTGATTTAGGGTTAGTGCTTCCGTATAACACGATGAAAAGCTTAATTGAAATGACAGAAGCGTTAGATAAAGTTACGCCTGGTATCGCGTCAGAACATACATTGTTTTACGGCGTAGAAGCAAAATTCTATTCTGCACGTCCGAAGCTTGATGACAAGTTTGAATCTGAAATCAGCGGATTATATGTCGGCGGAGATGGAGCTGGAATAACAAGGGGTCTTGCACAAGCGAGCGCTTGCGGTGTTTGGATTGCTCAGAATGTAGCGGCTAAGATTAAAGAAAACGAAAGAATACCAGCGATGGTTTAAAATTTTTTGACCTTTCTGCTCAAAAGATTCTAAACAACAAAAAGCAAGATGCCTAATCTTCTGGCATCTTGCTTTTCTTGTTTATGTGGAGAAAATTACGATTCTTCCTCTGATCAGTGCAATAATGAATCCTACAACAGCTCCGATTAGAGCTGGTAAAAGCCAGCCGATTCCGTCTGCATATAAAGGGATATGAGAGTAGATCTGTTCGATTGAACCTAGATTAAAGCCAAATGCTTTTAATCCATCAGCAATAGAAATTAATGCTGTCGCAATAATTCCACCAAGGTATACTTCTTGTCTTCCTGAAAATGCTTCATGAAAATAAGACAAAATGATGAGCACGATTGCCACTGGATAAATAGCTGTTAATACAGGCACAGAAACTTTAATCAACTGACTTAAACCAAGATTCGCTACACCTGCACTAAAAATGCTTAATACAAGAATAACGGTTTTATAAGGTAGCTTCGGAAACATCTTGTTTGCAAACTCACCACAAGCAGTTACAAGTCCAACAGAGGTTGTTAAACAAGCGAGTGCTACAGCAAGACCTAGAAGTAAGTTTCCGGGCTGGCCAAACAGTTGTGAAACTACATTTGTTAAGATTTGTCCGCCATTATCTGATTTCCCAAGCGCTTGACTTGTTGCGCCAAGGTAAGCAAGGATTCCGTACACTGCTGCTAAACATAAAGCGGCAATAACACCTGCTTTGATAACCATTTTAGTCACTTGTTCTTTCTTCATACCAGGTTGCTTTACAGCTGTAATCACAACGATTCCAAACGCAAGTGCACCAAGTGTATCCATCGTTAGATAGCCGTCCATGAACCCTTTGATTAACGGACTGCTCGCATATTCTGGAGTTGCCTGTCCTAATTTCCCAACTGGTGTAATAATCGCTTTTACAAGTACAGTACCGATAATAATCAGCAATAAAGGCGTTAAGATATTACCGATACGGTCCACGAGCTTGGATGGATTTAATGCTAGCCAGTAAGTTAGAGCAAAAAATACGACTGTGAATAAGAATAATGGCAGTCCGCCATTCATACTTTCAGGCAAGAATGGCATAGCCGCCATCTCGTATGCAACTGTACCTGTTCTTGGAATTCCAAAGAAAGGACCGATTGCTAAATAAAGAATGATAGCAAATCCTGCACCAAATAGAGGGTTTACGCGTTCAGTCAGCGTCTGCAGTCCACCACCTGATCGAGCTAAAGCGATAACACCTAATAAAGGTAAACCTACCCCTGTTATAAAAAAGCCAATCATGGACTGCCAGACCATATCTCCTGCTGACTGACCCAAAGCTGGCGGAAAGATTAAATTTCCTGCTCCAAAAAACAAAGCAAATAACATTAAGCCCACCGAGAGCGTTCGTTTTTCCATGTTATATGTCCTCCTCCGTGGTCATTTATTTAAGATAGTATTTATCGAAATTTGTCGAAATATTTTAATCCATATGTATTTGTAACATGATATTTGATTGGAGTCAATATTCAGATATAATGAATTTTCTAATAAATTGTGACATAAGAAAAGGACTGAAATTTTCTCAGCCCTTTTTTAGGTAATTAACGGTTCGTTGGGAACACACGTTGAATCGTATCATTGAACTCTTTGATGAAACCTGAAACTGGATTTCCTTTGTTGATCTCATCTGCATAGCCTCTCATACGGTCCATAAAATCAGGGTTTGTGGATACAAACACATCATTGATGTCTTGATCTGTACTTCTTACAGCGTCCCCGATCTTTTTCTCTGTTTCCTTCGTAAGCTTCATGCTTTCTCCACCTTCAAGCATAGCAGCAACATAAGCATTATTATCTGTAACGATAACTGTAGCGTTCTGGACTTCTTTTAAGTCTGTAACTTTGTTAGCAGCCTCATCAGCAACATCCATTCGCGCATTTTCATCATAACGGTAGTTGTCTGTCCCCATATTCATGTTGTTGTTCATATCGTTCATGTTACGATCAGCACGATTGTCATAATTTACTTCTGTCATGTTATTACGCGCTTCTCTTCCCATGTCTTTATCGTTGTTGTTCATACCGCAAGCACCTAAAAAGGAAGCAAGCATTACGGCCATTGAAGTAACGAGAATAGTCTTTTTCATTAGATGACACTCCTTATAAAAATTTTTGACTGTCATCTAATAAAATTTGTAGGGACAAGAGAAAATATACATGAGGGTTGATTGTTGTTAGGAAATGGTTATAAAAAAACGCCTCCCAAAAAGGAAGACGATTTCTATTTAAAACCTTCGTTTGAATATGAACTTTTGTTTTTCGGTTTAAAGATTAGCCATGCAACAACACTTAAAATAACAATAGTGAATGCATACAACCCGATCTTATGGATCACATCCATCACAAGTGCCCATCGTCCTGCAAGCTGATAGCCAATTAGTATGAAAAAGGAACACCAGAAAATAGCTCCACTGTATGCGAAAAGTGCAAATTGCCTCAAGCTCAATGAATACATTCCTGCAAAATAAGCAGTCAGATGTCTAACACCTGGCATGAAGTATCCAAAAAACAAAGCAGCCTTTCCATATTTCAAGAAGAAATTTTGTGTTTTATTTATTTTATCTTCGGAAATTCCAATCTTCGGACTAAGTTTTTTTAACAAAGGCTTACCGCAGCTTGTTCCGATGTAATAACTCCCCGTAATACCTGTAATCGCACCGAAAAAAGCACTTAATATAGCAGGCACTGCTTCAAGATCTCCTGCAAAAATAAAGTAGCCTACTGTGGCCAAAAGGATTTCATCAGGAATCGGCAGCCCAATAATACCTAATGCCAATAATAAAAAAATGCCAAAATAGCTATATTGATGAATGATATTTATTAAGTCAAATTCCATGACGTCACCAACTTCTTTTTTTACACCTTCTACCATTGTAACGATAAATTGGGTAACTTGGGAAGGGGAAAATACATTTTAGTAAAAAGAACTCTATTTAATGTAGCATATGCTTGTGGGACGAGATGGACACTATGTGCATATCGTCGCTAAATCATCCCATCCAAAACATTCTTCTATCAGCTTTTGGTTTCCAATCATAATTTGTTCTTCATCTATTTTTTTCCCGCCTAATGAAAGATATGCTTGTTTTGACGGATTATCTTTCAAAACCCAAACAATCATACTGTTCTTTTCATTTGCTGCAAGTTCAGCCGCAAAAGTTCGTAGCATTTTCGTTCCATATCCCTTTTGCTGGACGTGTTTTAATAAGTAAAAGGCATATACTTCTCCCGCGTATGGATGATGAGATCGAATAGCGCCCCCAGAAATAAAACCGCAAAGATTTCTTTCTTCATCTTCTAAAACTAAAACAATGTGTGAGTCTCCTTGCCTCAGCCATTGTTCCCATTTTGCTGTTCGTTCCTCAACCGACATTTGTGACAAGTATTCTGAATCAACTAATCCTTTGTACGATTGCTGCCAGCTTTTCACGTGAACATGCGCAATGTTCGCTGCGTCTGTTAAAAGAGCCCGCCGTATGTTCATGTTGTACACCTCTTGTTAGAAATTTTTTATATGCTAAATCCACCATTTGCTCTGTGGCAATAGCGTTACAGGCAATTGAAATCGCTCTTCAAACCATGGTTTCATGTGCGTTACATGCACTAAATACTCTGAGGCTGCATGGGATACACCTATTAAACTCATAGATGTTGTATCGATAAAATCTTTCATTTGATCATATTTCTTTCTTCCATAATCATTATCGATATGACAATGCACTTCTCCAGTCAAATAAGCTTGTGCTCCCAACTTTTCAGCTTCTTTCATCGCATCCACTTTATCACCACAGCCTGCTATGATTGCTAGTTTTGTAATGTTAGAGCGTGAATTTCCATGTACATCTGCATAAGGAATAGAGAAAATTTCTTTTGATACAGCAATCAGATCTTCTGTAGATATGGGTTCAATCTCACAAATAACACCACATGCTCCTTTTTCATCTTGATAGAACTCACCAATTACTTTCGCATTGAGCGCTTCAGCTATTGCATCACTCGTACTGATCACTCTGGAATAATCCAGTGGAACATGAAGAGTATATACAGATAAACTCTTTTTCTTCATTTGTTGAATATAACGCGGCGGAATAGGAATAAACCCGCTTCCCCACTTCCCGCGTGGATCTCCACACTCCATGACGAGAGGGTGGTGCATAAATAAGAGATCGCCAGGGCTGCTTTTTTCAATAAAACGAGTTAATACTTCGTCCGATGGAAACACAGCCAGGAAAACACGGTTAACTTCTTCTTTTCCTCTTAACATGAGTCCGTTAAAAAGTTGTGTGAATTCTGTTTGAAATTCATTTCTCCAATCAAACCCGATTGGGTCATAAACCATTGGGATAAAACGGCTGAACGCTGGGTCTTTGCCGATCTCCCTATAATGGAAAAGCTCATCAATTGCGTTATCTATTTCTTTCAATTGAACCATGTTGTTCGGCACCTTTCCTATTAATAAAATAAATAATCTCAGGATCTCCCTCATCTAAGTTGTCAACCTTACCACTTTTACTAAACCCACTTTTCGTGAAGACCCTTTTCATAGACTCGTTTGATTCATTGGTTGAAGAAAACAGTTTTTCTGTTGGTGAAATCTGTGTCATGCGGCTCAGCAAGGAACTAGCCAGACCTTTTCTTTGATGTGCGGGATCAATCATAATGAGAGATATAAAGCAGCACTCAAAGAATTGAAGATGATAGATAAGAAACCCACATATTTCATTTCCAGAAGATATAATCAAACACCTTTCCTGTTTTATCGCTTGATCTATTTCTTCTTTTCTTCGGTCACTTCCGATCATTTTTTGATCTATATCTACTATTTCGTTAAGATCGTGTTCATTTGCTTGCCGAATTTCCATATGTATCATCCTTTTATTTGTGATTATGTATGGGTTTGCTACAATAAAGAAAAAGTAGAGGTGTTATTCTTATGGCTATTGTAGATATTACAATTATTCCAATCGGTACTGAAACGCCAAGTGTCAGTTCTTATGTAGCAGAGATTCAAAAAGTCCTTCAACAAAACGAAGATAAAGTAATCTATCAGCTTACCCCAATGAGCACATTGATCGAAGGAGAACTTTCGGATCTTTTTGATGTCATCCAACAGCTGCATGAAGTACCGTTCTCTAATGGCATTCAGCGGGTTGCGACAAACATCCGAATAGATGACCGCCGCGATAAGAAGTCCACGATGGCTGGAAAACTCCAAGCTGTTGAGGCACAGATGAATAAGAAGTAGTGGCTGGTTTACCCGGTGCAGTAAACTGAGTGTAAATCTTGGATGGCACTCGTATTTTTCATATGGCGCTCGTATTTTTCATATGGCGCTCGTATTTTTCATATGGCGCTCGTATTTTTCATATGGCGCACGTATTTTTCATATGGCGCACGTCCAGCGTGCTTGTCAGCCGCTGGACGAGCATAAAATTGCACCACCAGCGACTTATTAAGAAAAAAGCTTACTCCCCAGGGTAGTTTCATCCCGTTCGGAGTAAGCTTTACTCTATTTATTCTCCCTTTGAAGCTTTCACTTCAGCCTTTTCCTTTGTTGCTACCGCATTCGGCTGCTTTTTGGCAAAATCAATGCGAAGATCGTCAATGCTTTGACGCACGTTGCCTTTGCCAGAGAAGTTTTCTAGTAATTCTTTAACATCAATGCCAGATGAAGCTTTTAATGATTCTTGCAGAGAGGACATCAAGTTTGTCGCATAACCTGTAATACGGTTCGCTCCGCCGTTCTCACTGCCGCCTGTATCCACGACTGTGATTTTATCAATGTTAGAAAGTGGTGCTGCCACTTGCTTCGCGTATTCCGGAAGCATCTTAATCATCATATCCATCATCGCAGCTTGGCCGTACAACTCGAACGCTTCGGCAATCTTCTGCTTTGCTTCGGCTTCAGCAAGACCTTTCAGACGGATAACGTCTGCTTCAGATTCCCCTTTTGCACGTTCTGCTTCTGCTCTTGAAAGACCGTCTAAACGTACTTTTTCAGCCTCGGCTTTTGCCATTGCTTCAACACGATACTTATGAGCATCTGCCTCTGCAACTTGTTTGCGTTTGTCGGCTTCCGCGGACTGTTCAACCGCATAACGGTCTGCATCAGCTTTCTTCTTCACTTCTGAGTCATACTGCTTTTCACGGCGCAGAATCTCTTTTTCTTCAAGTTCAATCTGTTTTTGACGCTCGATGATTTTGATTTGCATCTGCTGTTCCGTAACTTGTTGTTTTGCGATTGCTTCTTCTAGATGGTAAGCCTGGTCAGCACGTGCTTTTGCAACATCTTGCTCACGGCGGAACTCAGCTACTTTTAACTGATTCATCTTTTCAGCTTCAGCTACTTCCGTTGCACGGCCTAGCTCTGACTGCTTCGCTTCTTTATCTGCTTCAGCACGCTTGATGCGCGTTTCTTTTTCCGCTTCCGCCATTGCCATATCAGCATCACGTTTAATTTGTGCGATACGCGGTTTACCTAGTGCGTCTAAATATCCATTCTTATCACGCAGATCCTTAATCGTAAATGAAACGATAATCAATCCCATTTTCGCAAGGTCTTGAGAAGCAACACGCTGAACTTCTTGCGAGAATTTTTCACGATTTTTATAAATTTCTTCAACGGTCATAGAACCTAGAATGGAACGCAAATGACCTTCAAGTACTTCACGAGCTTCGTTTTCACGATCTTCTTTCAACTTTCCTAAAAACTGTTCAGCTGCAGTCGCGATTTCGCCAATAGAGCTTCCGACCTTTATGATTGCTGTTCCATCAGCCATAACCGGAACCCCTTGCTCTGTATATACCTCAGGTGTTTGAACATCCAGTTTACTCGTTAACAAGCTCAGTGGCTTTGCTTGTTGAAATACCGGCAGAACGAACGTACCGCCACCGCGTACAATTTTAATCCGGTTTCCAGATTCGTCGATATTGACGTTCTTACTTCCTAAGAAACTTCCTGTTACGATTAATGCTTCATCAGGACTCGCTGTACGATATTTCGTAATAAAAACACTAATAAGAGCAACGATTAAAAATACAACAATCCCAATTACAATAAATAACGGTGAAAAACTCATAACAACCCCTCCAATTAATGAATATATGTTTGTTCCACTTGCTCATAGCGCATGACGGATACAACACCTTTTTGGATATCGATGATCAGCACTTTTTCCCCTTGTGAAATCGGCTTGTTATCCATGCTTATAGCAGATTTAGAGATTCTTCCGCTAATGCCTTCAATTAATATTTCGCCAAACCCATCTGGAGGAACAGAAGTTAGTACTGTGCCGACTCTTCCCTTTAAATCTTCGTCACGATATGCCAGTGATTCTTCGGAAGATCGAATAGGCATAAGAACGAAAACATTTAGAAGAGTAACGAGCAACAACGCCAGCAGCGCACTAAACACCATAATGAACCAGCTGTTAATATTGGTCATAATCTCTAATAAATATCCTGAAGCAGATCCAATTGTTAAAAAGGATAAGATGAGCGATGGATGTAAGAAATCCAATGCCGCTTCAAGCATGTCACCAAAAAGAATATACACAAAAGTAATGCATCCAAAAATGATAAAACTGCCCAAATAGATTGTAGACAACGGATACCCAAACAGCTCCATGGTCATCTCTCCTGTCTTAATAAACTTTTAAAACCAAAGATATTTGGAAACCACACCCCTCTTGTCAAACTTCTTCAACCTTAACAAAATGGACCTAAATATATTGTAATATTTTGTCGACTTATAAATATTTTCCAATATTGGATGTATATAGTTTATTACGTGAACACATCAAAAAAGTTTCAGTTTGTTAACAAAATTTTGTATAATTTTGTTAAGAAGGGTGGTATTCATTTGTATATTGATCGGTTAAGAATGACATTGGAAGCGCAGAAAAACCTAGAAGAAGCAGAAAAGATGAGTAAATATATGCGCGGGCAGTACGAGTATTTTGGGTTGCGTGCACCCATTATGAAAGAAACGATGAAAGCCTTCATAAAAGAAAACGGACTTTTAGCTCACAATGAACTTTTTCCCTTTTTAAAAGAAGTGTGGGCTATGCCGGAACGTGAAATGCAGATGGCAGGTCTATCACTTGCAGACAAGTTAAAAAAACAGATGACAATAGAAGATATCGAGTGGATTGAATATATCATTGTAAATAAAAGCTGGTGGGACACTGTTGATCATATTGCAAAACACATTGCCGGGTATTACTTTTTAAAATTTCCTGAAGAAATTACACACGTAACTGAACGTTGGATTGACTCTAAAAACATTTGGCTTATGCGTTCTGCGATTCTGTTTCAACTTGGGTATAAAGATAAAACGGATAAAGAGCTCTTGGCACACATCATCAAAGAAACGAAATACGAGCAGGATTTCTTTATACGTAAAGGGATTGGATGGGCACTTAGAGAGTACGCATATACGAACGGAGATTGGGTGTGGGAGTTCGTACATAAAGAAGAATTAAGTCCACTTTCATATAAAGAAGCCATCAAAAATATTAAGAAAACAAAGCAGCCGAGTTAATACGGCTGCTTCATTATTTTTCAAACCGGTAACCCAACTCGGCTACAACATACCGAATCGCATTGCGAAATGATACAAATGTTGGCTGATTCGTATGAACACCTAGTGAGACCATATTTTTGACCATGTCTTTAGGGAAGCCGCAGTACAATACCTTTGCCCCCATTAACTCAATAGAATCTGTCAGCTTCTGAATTTCCTGTCCTAGTTCAGCATCCTTAAGCGTCGTTACGCCAGAAAAATCTAATATGACATATTCAGCTTGATTGTTTAAACACTCGTTTAATAGTTTCGTTGTTAATGTTTCAAGCCGTTCCAATGTTAGTTCTCCGATTAATGGAACAAGAAGTGTATGTTCTGCGATTGTTTGCAGAATAGGCGTAGACAATTCATCGAACATTGCTTTCGTTCTTTCCTTTTCTTGTTCACGCTCCGTTACATCTTTCCACGTTAAAAGGTAGCCAAGTTTCTGTCTCTTCACAATTAGTTCTTTAAGAATTAATCGCGTTACATATGTACGGAAGAGAACGAGCTGCACATCAATTGGAAACTCACCGTTTAAAAACATATCTTTTTGATAAGAGGCCTTATAAAAGGTTGAGATAGGAGTGCCAATGATCTCTTCTGCAGAATGGAGTCTAAAATGTCCCTTTAAAGTTTCGAGTAATCTCTTGCCACTATTATTAACCCATGCTATTCGTAAATCTAAATCTATGAAAAAGATATTTTCTTCTAAACAATTCAGTGTATCTTTAACACTCTCATCTAACTGATCAGTCATTGTAAGGTCCCCTTTAATATCGTCCTCTCTCTATCATATCTAAGTTTTTGTAAATACTCTATCAATTCCCATCTCACTATGTAAGCGCTGTCTAAATCTTTACAAAAATCCCTGTTGTGCGATTGATAATCTCCATGTAATATGTCCATATCAAACAAACAAGTGTATTTTCCATAAAAACAAAGGGGCGGATAAAATGGTAACTCATGTTTCAGTAGGACTTCTAGGATTAGGAACAGTCGGCAGCGGTGTCGTTAGAATGATTGAAGGAAACCGTGAAGAATTACAGCATCGTGTTGGATGCCCTGTTTTTATTGAAAAAATATTAGTTCAAAACGTTGAGAAAGAACGGCTTGTCTCGATCAATAACGAATGGCTGACTCAACATCCGGAAGACGTACTTCAAAATCCAAACATACATGTAGTGATTGAAGTAATGGGGGGTATCGAGTTAGCAAGAGAATACATCTCACTAGCACTGCAAAATAAAAAGCATGTGATTACAGCAAACAAAGATTTGATGGCACTTCATGGAGCAGAACTTTTACAGCTCGCGCATGAAAATGAATGTGACCTTTTCTATGAAGCAAGTGTCGCAGGCGGAATACCGATCATTCGCTCACTTGTTGATGGGCTAGCGTCTGACAGGATCACAAAAATGATGGGAATTGTAAATGGCACAACAAACTACATCCTTACAAAAATGGATAAACAGCAGCGCAACTATGAGGAAGTATTAAAAGAAGCACAAGATTTGGGATATGCAGAAGCTGACCCCACTTCTGATGTAGAAGGAATCGATGCAGCTAGAAAAATGGCAATCCTGTCAACACTCGGGTTCTCCATGCACATTCATCTGGACGACGTAAAGGTTTCTGGTATCTCTAAAGTGACGCAAGAGGACCTAGAATATGCGCGTCAGTTCGGCTACACGCTCAAGTTAATCGGAAACGCTAAAAAGGACAACGGAAAAGTGGAGATCAGTGTTGAACCGACATTGCTTCCAGACTCCCACCCGCTTGCGAGCGTTCATAACGAATACAACGCCGTGTATGTGTATGGTGAATCTGTTGGAGAGACGATGTTCTTCGGCCCAGGTGCAGGGCAGCTCCCGACCGCTACATCAGTTGTTTCCGATTTAGTTGCTGTTGTGAAGAACATGCGGTTAGGGGTTAACGGAAAGAGCGTGATCGCTCCTCAGTTCGATAAACAATTAAAGCAGCCTAATGAGATCGACGGGAAATTTTTTTACCGATTGTACATTAAAGATGAGGCAGGTGCTTTCTCAGCAATCACTTCCCTATTCGCTCTGCATGACATCTCACTTGAAAAATTGATTCAAAGTCCTGTCGATCATAAAGGAGTCGCAGAAGTTGTCATCGTGACACATGGCACAAACAAACATCAAGACAATCAAGTATATAGCCTGCTTCGCGACTCAGAAGTTGTTCAAGAAATCAAAAGTCATTATCGTGTGGAGGGTGCTTAACATGCCATATAACGGTCTCTTACATCAATACAAAGAATACTTGCCAGTCAGTAAATCTACTCCCCTTCTATCCTTGAATGAAGGGCACACTCCACTCATTCAGTTAGAACATCTGTCAAAGGAATGGGGCATCAAGCTATACGCCAAATACGAAGGAGCGAATCCTACAGGTTCTTTTAAGGACAGAGGCATGGTGATGGCTGTTGCAAAAGCAAAAGAAGAGGGCAGCAAAGCAATCATCTGTGCATCTACAGGAAATACATCAGCCGCTGCCGCTGCCTATGGAGCGAGAGCTGGCCTCAGATGTATCGTTGTGATTCCGGACGGAAAGATCGCCCAAGGGAAACTCGCTCAAGCCAAAATGTATGGCGCTGAAATCTTTGCGATTGAAGGAAATTTTGATGAAGCTCTAAAGATGGTGCAGCAAATGAGCATCGAGGATGAATTCACACTCGTTAACTCAGTAAATCCATACCGTTTGGAAGGCCAAAAAACAGCTGCATTCGAACTAGTTGATGCACTAGATCAAGCACCTGATATTTTAGCCATTCCTGTTGGGAACGCAGGCAACATTAGTGCTTATTGGAAAGGCTTTAAAGAGTATGATGCTGTAAAATCTTCTGGCCTCCCTCGCATTCATGGCTTCCAGGCATCAGGTGCTGCACCAATCGTGAACGGATCTGTAGTAAATAATCCAGAAACGATCGCGACAGCTATTCGAATCGGAAACCCTGCAAGCTGGAAACTAGCATCAGCTGCATTAGAAGAGTCAGGTGGTGTCATCGATTCTGTAACGGACGAAGAAATTTTAGAAGCGTATCAGATGCTTGCCTCAAAAGAAGGTGTTTTTGCTGAACCGGCTTCATGCAGTACCATTGCGGGTTTGTATAAGCAATACAAACAAGGTGTTCTTCCGAAAGGAGCATCCGTTGTGGCTGTTCTTACAGGCAACGGTCTTAAAGATCCAGACATCGCCTTAAAAACAGTCGCACAAGAACCTGTCGTCATACCGAACGATCTTGAATTATTACGTCAGCAGCTAAAAGGATGTGTTGTATAAATGAAAGCAGAGCCATTTTCTATACATGTTCCAGCAAGTACAGCAAACTTAGGCCCAGGCTTCGATTCCGTAGGGCTTGCCATGAACCGATATTTAACCGTACACGTTCAGCCATTCGCACCAAGAAAAACGACTTTTCATGGTGAAGAACTGCAGGCGTTAAACAAAGACGAAAATAATCTTATTGTTCATGCTGCGCATTTTACAGCGGATGCTTACGGGCAGAAACTGCCTCCTTGCCAATTAGATGTCGTAAGCACATTTCCGACTTCAAAAGGAATGGGAAGTTCTGCGTCTGCAATCGTTGCAGGGATTGAGCTGGCAAACATCCTTTTAGATCTAGATCTTTCAAAGCAGGCAAAAGCACTTTTAGCGAGTTCCTTAGAAGAACACCCTGATAATGTGATTCCTGCCATTTTCGGAGGACTCACGATTAGTTTTTTCAATGGACAAGAACTGGAGACGGTGCATGTACCTGATGTCGCTGTTGAAATGATTGTTGCGATTCCTGATGGTGTTCTACATACCAAACACTCTAGGGGTTCACTGCCCAATCTTCTCCCCTTCAATAAAGCCGTTGAAGGCAGTGCGATCAGCAACGTGCTTGTTGCGGCTCTAATGAAGAACGACTGGAAAAAAGCTGCTGATATGATGAATCGGGATTTATTTCATGAGCCCTTTCGTTCAAAATGGGTACCTATGTATGCGGAGCTTAAGCAAAAAGCAGTAGAACTCGGGGCATATGGTGCGGCAATTAGTGGATCAGGACCTTCTATCGTCTGCTTTACACCTCATCAGAAGGCAGCTGGGATTACAGAACAACTGTCGCTGTTGTTTCCTCAATACAACTTTGAAACGGTTTTCCCTGACCGAAGAGGTGTTGTAGTGGAGAAATGTTTGTCAGCTGCTTTATAAAACGCTGTTATCGAAAGCTCTGTTGCTATTGAAAGTAGTTAATTTCCGTTCCAGATGCTCGCTTTCCGCGGGGCAGGCGGTGAGCCACATTCGTACGTTTCACTTTTAAGTGTCTCACCTGCCCGCCTGTCCCGCAGGACAAGGAAGGCTTCGGCAGCGTCGCATCGCACGAAGAAAATTTGAAGTTCAATTTTCAAGGATCTCGCATCTTACACTCCAATCAACAATCATAGAAGACAAAATTTGAAAGCAACAATCATTTAGATAAGAGCAAATAAGAGCTTTCTTAAATGGACGAAAAACTTACTGAACTCCCTTCAGATTTAGATGCTTTGAACGCACATAATTAAAACACATCTTTATTAAAGAAAGGATTAAGCTGATTCAGCTTAACCCTTCATTTTTTATTTATGTGCAATTTTAAATTCATCTCTTAACAGCGTCCAGTTCTCTGGGAATGGTTCACCTAGAACCCAATACGCAAGGCCTCTTAACTTATATTTCTTTACGAGTTTATTTTTTGCTTCTGCACTCTGTTCATTTTCAAACCATACAACGTGTTCTTTTCCTGCATCATCTTTGTAATTAAAGAACGGAGCTTGAGCATCGTTGTCATACTTTACAGTCGCTCCTTCTTTTAACGCCAAATCATGTGCTTCAGCCGGTGCCACGCGTTTAGCAAATTTATTGCCTTTTTTATAAGGAAGTGTCCAATCATAACCGTATAGTGGAGCTCCCATTATAATCTTTTCCGATGGAATGACCGATGTTGCGTATTTAACTACTTTTTCTACTTGTGGTACAGGTGCTACAGCCATCGGAGGTCCACCAGACCAGCCCCACTCATATGTCATTAATACAACAAAATCTGCAAGTTCTCCATGACGTTTATAGTCATGAGCACCATGCCAAGGACCTTTTTGCTCATCACTTGTTTTAGGAGCTAATGCTGTTGAAACCTTAAAGCCTTCTTTTTGTACGAGTGGAATAATTGTTTCCAAAAATCCGTTGTATAGCTCACGATCTTTTTCTTTAATATGCTCAAAATCAATATTTAATGATTTGTATCCTTTTTGTTTCATTGTGCTGATAACACTGCCAATCAGTGTTTTGGATGCAGTTTTATCAGTAAAAATGGTGTGCGCAATCTCAGGAGAGAAGTTTCCATCAATAAAGTTTGTTAACACCATCATCGGCATAGCTTTTGATTTCTTTACCTCTTGTAAAGCAGCATAATCCTTAATGGGCTTAAGAGAACCATCTTTGTTAACTTGATAGCTAAAAAAAGCTACGTACGTTAAATCATTTACAGCTTCTTTTACATCTTTCACGGATTGTTTCGCTTCTAGTGGTTCTAAAAACCCAAGCGTTTCAATCTTTGTTTTGCTGTGAGTAGTTTCTGCTTTTGAGATGTCCTGTTGTTTTTTCTGTGGCGAATTGATTTGTTCCAATCTTGGACTATTTCGCGTTTCGTTACTCATATTCTTTGGTGCTGCTTCGCTCTCTTTCATATTGTTGGAGCCACCGCCGCAACCGCCTAACACAATGGTGAATGCCGCTAATAGCGCGACTGCTTTTTTCATATACAAACCTCCTCAGTTTTCGTTATTTTTCCAAAAAGAGGTTTGTACTATTCTTATTTTTTTAAAGACTGTTTTCACATACTTTATCAATCTTTACATTGGCTGACTTTCAAGATGCTCTCTTTCCACAGGGCGTGCGGTGAACGACTCACATCCGGCGGCAGAGACTTAAAGCAAATGAATTGATTCTTAGACAGAATGGGAACGGTAGAACTCTTGTTATATTGCATACAAAAGTGTACATCTTCTTCAAAACCTCGTTCGATTAGCTCTTTTCCGCTTCCGCAGTTTTTAATGAGTGATGGCAGGTTGTGTTTCGATGCCTCGAAAGCTTGTTTGCAAACAAAAGCTTCAGGTGATAAAGATCCTTTTAGAAAAGAAATGATGGCTCCTGCACCTAAATAATCCTCTATTCCAGGTCGAAGCTCATTTTCATCATGAGCTGCATTTTCCCATCTTTCCCCACATGCGATCACTGAAATTGGTGCATTTAATTTATTCTTCATGAACATCGCAGCTTCTGCAACAGCCTTTGCATTTAAAAGAGATCCTGCAAAAAGAGCTGGTACTTTTTTAGAGACATCAACGCATGCCGCACCATTTAATGAACAAAGAACAAAAAATTCCCCTTTGCTTTTTCCTGAAAAAGATAAAGGGGAAAGTGATGGTTTTCCTGTTTTTATAGCTTCAGCCCTTCCCACCACTAATTCAGCTCCAAGTTCACCAGCGTATACTTTTGCTTTTTCATGTTGATTAGGCGGAAAAGGGTAAATGACTGCACCATTCTCAACAGCAGTGGTTACAGTTGATGAAAAGCTTAAAACATCGACGATTATGATGATTTCATTTCTTTTTGCAGCTTCTCTCGCGCCTTTCATTCCCCATTCCATTTTAATGTCGTAAGGTGATTGATCAAATACGTTCATTAGTTTCCTCCTCGCTATATATACAAAAATCTTAACGAGAATGTTTTAAAAAATATAGACTGTTTTTCTAAAATTCGGTAGAATTTAGATTGAGGTCTGTACATTAACTAATTAAAATAAAAAGGCTGTTTTCTAAACTTTGTTGTTATTGAAAGTGGTTGATTTCCGTTACTGATGCTCGCTTTCCACCGGGCAGGACAAGGAAGGCTGCGGCTGCGACACATCGCACGAAGAAAATTTGAAGTTCAATTTCGAAGAGTCTCGCACCTTTCACTACAATCAACTGTCATAGAAGACAATAAAAATAAAGTTGAGAACCTATCTCTTAGAAAAGAGCCAATAAAAAAGACTCCAAACAAATGGAGTCTTTTCTTCTTTATATCGCCCAGTTACCATTTTTAAATAACGGAATGCGTTTTCCATCTGCATACTCAGCCTCAATATCAAGATCTGCTGAGCCAATCATAAAGTCAGTATGCCCTCGGCTGAAGTTAATTTCCTTCTCTTCCATCTGTTCAGGCGTTAAGCTGCCAGCATCTTTAACAGACATCGTAATAGAAGTTCCGATCGCTAAATGACATGAAGCATTTTCATCGTATAATGTGTTGTTAAAAATGATGCCTGAGTTCGAAATTGGTGAATCGTGAGGAACTAATGCAACCTCTCCTAAATAACCCATTCCATCGTCAATGCTTAACAATTGCTTAAGCGTGTCGTACCCTTCCTCAGCAGTGAAATCTACCACTTTTCCGTCTTTAAACGTCAAACTAAAATTATTAATCAAATTCCCCATCGCTGAAAGTGGTTTAGAACTTGTGACCTTACCGTTCACACCATATTTTCTTGGAGTCGTGAAAACTTCCTCAGTAGGAAGGTTCGGAATATAGTACGTACCGAACGTAGAATGATGCCCTCCACCGATCCAAGTATGGTCAGGGTGTAAGTCGATGCTTAAATCTGTCCCTGTTGACTTATAATGAAGCGTCTTAAATTGCTGTTCGTTTAAGTAATTTACTTTATCACTTAATGTTTTTACGTGCTCATCCCATGCAGCAACAGGATCTGCCTGATCCACTCGAACTGTTTTAAAGACCGCTTCCCATAATGCTTCTACTGCTTCTTCATCTTTCATTTCTGGGAATACACTTTTCGCCCAGCCAACTGTAGGTACACCGGCAATAGCCCAATGCATATCTCCTCTTAATTGACCTGCAGAAAAGGCTTGGAGTTTTTCACCGCGGTTCTTTTGTACAAACATCATTCGCTCAGAAGGAACGCCTTTGTAAGCATTAGGATCGTTCCCTGTGATCATTAAAAAGCAATCATGATTTTCAACAAGGCTGTTATATTTGTCAATCTCCCATGATGGAAGATCGTCTTTCAGGATTTCTTCATCTGCATGAGTAAGATGGATGCGGTTTGTTTGTGTATCATTCCAATCCACCATCACTCGCTTACAGCCATTTTCATATGCATACTTCGTTACCTTACGTGTAAACTCTACAGCTTCTATAGGAGAACTAATTAATAACCTTTGTCCCTCTGATAGTCCTAATCCTATTTTGACAACCAACTCAGCATATTGATCTAACTTCTCTTCAAACGACTTCATACATTTCCCCTCCGATTGGTTAAACATAAAAACGACTGATAAGTTTATATTATTACTATTATATAAAAAAAAGAAAATTTAGACTACTATTTTTCTTCAAAATAAAAGATCACACGACAGGCTGTGATCTTAAATGTTTGTTCTCCGTTTTATTCAAGATAAACCCAATTTCAAAAAGTGCACTTTCTAAGTTATTCGTAATCATAATACCGTTAAAATCCACATCGATCTCGAGTGTTTTCATCGCTAAATCAGGCCTAAATCCTGTAAGAATCGGAGTTACACCGATTAATTTTAACAGCTTAACGATGTTTAAGAGATATTCACTAACCTTGTTATTGATTCTGCTCACTCCAGAAAGATCAATAATCATATACTCAAGTTCTAAGTTTGTACTGCTCTCCAAAGTGCTTTGAATAATGATATCAGCTCTATATTCATTGATATGTCCAATGATTGGGAGGATTGCAACGCCTTTCGTTAGAGGAACAATCGGTACTGATAAATCTTTAATCTCTTTGTTTGCCTTATCTAACTCTAGTACATACGTTAAGAGTGATGACATCGTCTGAAAAAGTTCGATATGCTGCTCCGTAAATTCAAATGACTCGGTATCTAAACCACAGATGGTTCCGTAGTTTTCACCATCTTCATAATAAATCGGAATAGCGATAAAACTTCCTCCACCTAAGCTCGCTGTGACATTCAGATGCTTAGTCTGTTCATTCTCAATAATATCTTCAATAAGCAGAATTTCGTTGCCTTTATCAACACTAACTTTACAAAAGGTTTCATCAAAAGGCAGAGTTGAACCTGTTTCGAGCAAAACAGCATTTTTGTTTACCGCTTTTTTTATTTCATTGGTTTGCTTGTCGTTTTTCGCAACAAATAAAGTATTGATGTTAATAAGCTTACTCATAAAATGAAGAATGTTTTCTGTTGCTTCTTCAAAGTTTCTGACTGATTTATTTTTAAGAGCAGAAGTAAGATGAATAGACAAAATATATGACCAACCTTTCATTATTTGTAACATTTTATTGATGGTCCACCCATTTACTTACCCTAAGCTTTATAAACTAAAACTTCTTTAGGTAAATCTTTCGTTTCTTCAAACTGAATTCAAGCCACCTAAAAAACTATTTGTATTTTAAAAGAATCGAACAGCAACTTAATGATTTATTTTAAAAATAATAGTTCTTCTTTTAAACAACTCTAACTCCAGAGTCGTTTTGTGTCTAAAGAACTAGTAGAAAACTCGCAAAAAAGAACACTTTTCTTCATTTTTCTCAAATAATCTTCATTTGAAAATAGTGCTTTAAATAGTAAAAAATCCCTATTTTAATATATAAACACGGGATAAATCACCTATTCTAGTATTTTACATTACGTGGTAACATTTTGAATACGCGGAATTATCCGACAATTTTTGTCGGATAACGGTTATTCCAATACTTCTAGGGGGGATTATGATGAAAAAAGGAAAATGGGTTTCTGCTGCCCTCGCAGCAATGTTGAGCTGCAGCGCTTTTTCCAGTGTAAGTGCAGCACCTGTTAATGTGCTGTCAGATGTAAAAGCATCTCATGATCATGAAGGACATAAGCATGTTGGTGGTCCGTTTGATTTAGGAATTGCGAACGATGAAAGATTAATAGAAATGCTCAAGAAAAAAGGCGAAATCAGCAAGAATGCATCCGAAGCAGATGCCCAGAAAAAGTTGCAACAATATTTACACAAAAAACAAGAGAATGCTTCTAAGTTCTCTGAAGGTTCATTAGAAGATGAACATAGTGAAAAACGTAAAGAAATTAGAAAAAAGCATAAAAAAGAAGGACTTAAAAAAGACGGTAGAAAAGAAGACAAGATCAAAAACGTGAAAGAAGAAAAGTGGAAAGGACAAAAGCGTGTAGATAACGTTCTTGTACTTTTGGTCGAGTTCCCTGACTATCCTGCTACAAACATAACAGCTGAAGAAACAGACATGTTCTACGATGAGTATACAAAGAAACATTATGAAGATTTAGTCTTTGGAAATAAGGGTTATGAAGGACCTAACGGCGAAAAGTTAATCTCTATGAAACAATTTTATGAACAGCAATCCGGCGGGAGCTATTCTGTAACGGGAAAAGTAGGCGGATGGTATAAGGCGAAACATCCAGCTGCCTATTATGGTGGAAATGATCCTGCTCCAGACGGCAATGACAGAGATGCACGTTCATTAGTAAGAGAAGCATTAGAAGCTGCTGCAAAAGATCCTAATATTAATTTAGGAGACTATGACCAAGAAGATCGCTACGATCTAGATGGTGATGGCAATACGCGTGAAGCTGATGGTTTAGTAGACCACCTTATGATCGTTCACTCAAGCGTTGGTGAGGAAGCTGGCGGAGGCGCATTAGCAGGAGACGCAATTTGGAGCCACCGTTGGAACCTAGGATCTGTTTTCCCGATTGAAGGTACAGAATCTGAAGTAGGTTATTGGGATGGTGCGATGGCAGCCTACGATTACACAGTTCAGCCTGCTGACGGTGCTGCAGGAGTATTCTCTCATGAATATGGTCATGATCTAGAGCTTCCAGATGAGTATGATACTCAATATACTGGTGCTGGTGAACCCGTTGCTTATTGGTCCATCATGTCAAGCGGAAGCTGGGCTGGTAAGGTTCCAGGAACTGAGCCAACTGGATTCAGTGCTTGGTCGAAAGAATTCTTACAATCATATGTTGGTGGTAACTGGTTAAGTGGAGAAACGTTTGTGTTAGATGAAATCAATAAAAAAGGCATTGACGTTCTTTTAGATCAAGCGAACACAAAAGGAACAAACAACGATGCAGTTCGTGTTGATCTTCCGCAAAAAGAAACAGTCGTTAACAAGCCGTATAGCGGTGAATATCAATATTTCAGCGGTAGCGGAGATGATTTAGATAACTCATTAGTCACATCTCTTGATCTATCAAAAGCTTCAACAGCTTCGTTAAACTTTAAAACGTGGTACGACATTGAAACAGATTGGGATTATGCTTCTGTAGAAGTTAAAGAAGAAGGATCTACAAAATGGGTAACAGTTCCAGGAAACCTTACAACTGAAACTGACCCGCATGACCAAAACCCTGGCCACGGAATTACAGGAAGTTCTAACGGTAAATGGGTAGATGGAGCATTCAACCTTTCTGCATACGCTGGTAAGAAAATTGACTTGAAATTCAACTATTGGACAGATGTAGCGGCAACAATGCCAGGATTCTTTGTGGATGATATTTCGGTAAATGTTGATGGATCAGAAGTATTGTTTGATGATGCTGAAGGCACGTCTTCATTTAAAGAAGAAGGATTTACAAAGAACCAAGGTAAGTTCTATTCTGATCATTACTACTTATTAGAATGGAGAAACCATCAAGGTGTTGATAAAGGATTAGCTCATATCGCTCGCGGTAAAAGCTTAATGTCTTATGATGGCGGTCTTGTGGTTTGGTACGTAGATAACAGCTATTCAGACAACTGGACAGGAATTCACCCTGGAGATGGTTTCTTAGGAGTAGTAGATGCTAACCAAGAAACGCTTAAGTGGAGCGATGGAAAAGTTGCCTCTACTCGATATTTAGTTCATGATGCAGCATTCAACATAGAAAAAGGTAAACCAATGTTTTTAGATTATAAAGCAGTGAATGGCACAACTCTAACAGATTACGCTGTACATCCAAATCCTGTTTTCAACGATAAAGACGATTACAGCAACCCTGGTTTATTAGACGCTGGACGTAACGTTCCACAATACGGATTAAAGTTTGAAGTGACAGGAAAAAGTAAAGATGATTCAGTAGCAAAGATTAAAATTTCACGTAAGTAATTGATATTTGTTAAGCCCAACTGTACATATGCAGTTGGGTTTTCTTTTAAAAGGGTAAACTGTATCTGTAAGGAGGGTGAATGATGAAAACGTTCATGCGGGTTTTTCTATTAATAAGTTTATCGTGCATTGTAGCAAGCTGCAGCTCTCAAACAGAACAAAAGAATTCCGTTCAACAAAATGAGAAAGAAGATAAAGAAGAAGCCGTCCATTCGTCGGATTCAGAAGTTAATAATGAGGTGAGTACGATGATTGCTAACGATGAAAAAATTATAGAAATGCTTAAGGAAAAAGGCGAGATTCCTGAAAATGCTACAGCTGAGGAGATCAATCAGGCTCTAAAAAAATATTTACAAAACAAGAATCCTGGGAATCTACAAAATGAGAAGGAAAAGAAGAAATATATTAATGACTTAAAAGAAAAAATCCAAAAAGGACAGAACTAGAAAAGGACATTCATCCGAACGTCCTTTCTTTTTGTGTTAAAGCCTAATTTTGATGCTGCAGTGAATAGAGATAAAAAATATAATCCGTTGAGGCTCCTTTATGTCCCAGTTGATTTAATATAGCAGATATATGGCCGCGGTGATATGTACCATGATTCACAATGTGCTGTATTAGATCATTATAGTTTGAGTGGAGTGTACCAAAGTAAGGGTGATGAACCGTTGTCTCTTGAGATAAATCTACTTTATGAAGTATGAACGTCTCGTAATCTGATCCCATCTTCTCAAATTTAATCTGCAGATCATTTAAATCCATTTCCTTTAATTCCTGGTATATAGGTTTGACAGAAGCAAGAATATCTTCAAACTTCTCCCCTTTTAATGCCTTAAGCCAAACATAATCCACTTGATACATGTGAATGAGAACGTCTGCCACAGAAGGAAAGACGCTATCTACTTCTTTACGATACACTTCTGCCGGAAGACTCTTTAACTGCTCAAAAACTTTACTATTTGCCCATGTATTAAATTGATATAGCTGTAGAGATTTATCCATTTCTACCTCCAACGGGTTTTGGTTATACATACACTTTAAAACTTCTAGCTTTTTTAAATAAATCCTTTAGATAATACCAATTAACCGAACAAACGTTTTATTATTGGAGCTTGCTTTGTAATAAGATTCATTTTGATAGATGCAATAATGAGGAAGTGCTTGAAATGTATTCATGGAACGTACACTTTGAGTATTTGTTTGTATAGAGAAGCCACTAAGATTTAATTACGAGGTAATTTTATTTTTTTACGAGGTAATTGCTAATAATTCCGCGCATACGCCTCATAATTCCGTGTATAAAAAAATTTATCCGATTTTCGACAAATTAAAAGATGACTAATCAAAACAACGAGTCATCTTCCTTCCATTACACCTACAAAATTAGCCGATACATTGCATCAAAAAAAGCGCACTCCAATATTTTAAAAGTGCGCCAACGTGCTAATTCTCTTTTACAATCTCAGCCAACATCTCAAATGAACGCAATCTTGCTTTGTGATCATAGATTTGGCCATTGACGATAATCTCATCAGCCTGAGTTTCATCTAAGAATGCTTGCAGTTTTTGTTTAACTGTATCTGGACTTCCTACAAATGTAGTACGTAATTGCTGATCAAGTGCAGCTTTTTCATATGGACTCCAGATGCCATCCATACTTTCAACTGGCGGCTTAAGTTTTGATGGCATTCCTCGAACTAAGTTTACGAATTGCTGCTGCAATGACGTAGCGATTTTAGCTGCTTCTTCATCTGTTTCTGCAACGACCACATTAGCACCTACCATTGCGTACGGTTCATCAAGAACTTCCGATGGCGTAAATGTATTTCGATACAACTCTAGAGCAGGAAGCGTATTATCAGGTGAAAAATGACTGGCGAAGGCAAATGGAAGACCTTCACGTCCTGCTAAACGTGCACTAAATCCGCTTGAACCTAGAAGCCAGATCGGTATATCTTGGCCTTCCCCTGGAACCGCTCTTATTTTCATAGGAGTTTCAGAGCGTTTAGGATCCAAATACGTACGTAATTCCTCTAATTGGTAAGGAAAATCATCCCCCATGCTGCCTAGATCACGGCGTAGTGCTTGTGCCGTAATTTGATCAGTTCCAGGTGCACGCCCTAATCCTAAATCTATTCTTCCTGGGTATAGAGCATCCAATGTACCGAATTGTTCAGCAATCACGAGTGGGGCATGGTTAGGAAGCATAATCCCACCAGAACCTACACGTATTTTAGAAGTACCTCCAGCCACGTGACCGATAACAACCGAAGTCGCTGAACTCGCGATTCCAGGCATATTATGATGTTCTGCAAGCCAGTAACGGTTGTAACCCCATTTTTCAGCATGCTGTGCAAGGTCTAGTGTATTTTTGAATGAATCGGATACCGTTCCGCCTTCTATTACCGGTGCCAGGTCAAGAACAGACCACTTTATATCACGTAAACGTTTTGTATTGGACATCATAACGTCCTCCTTATATAAAGCAATAAAAAATTAGCTACTATATTTTAATAATCGGTAATAGTATAACAATCTTGCTTGATGAAATAAAAAATTATGCTTACTTTCTTATTTCATTTGCAAGTAGCTCATAGGATCTGGTTCTGTCTTCATAACGATGTGTGATGGTAACGATCATCATTTCATCTGCTTCATAAATTTTTTGAAGCTTGTTTAATTCCTCTATTACCTCAGATGGGCTGCCAATAACCATTTTTCTTTTCGCCTCATGTAAAAGTTGAGTTTGTTCGTCTTTTGAAAAATGATTCTGAGCTTCTTCTATGGAGGGAATGCCTCTATCCCCTTTACCCTCTGCACTTTGTTTTTTCCAAAGAATCATCGGCAAAGCAAACTGTTCCGCCTTTTCGGTTGTTTCTGCACAGATGACAGAAACGGCAATAATGGTTTCTGGCATCTCTTGTGTTTTACTGTGATTAAATTGTTTTTTATATGACGCCACAATTTCCGGACCTGGTTTATCACTCATAAAATGACCAAACGCATAAGCAGTCCCGTACTCTGCAGCCAAATCAGCGCTTTTTTGACTCGTCCCTAGAATCCATGGAACAGGTGCAATTTCAGGAACTGGAGAGGCTTGTATCTTTGAAAATAGACCATCCGGCGGAAAGTCATGATGTAAAAATTGGAGCAGCTGTTTAACCGATTTCGGCATTTGGCGGACATTCTCCAAAAAGTTCTCAGATAGAGCCATAGTTGCTTCTGCAGAACCACCAGGAGCGCGGCCGATTCCAAGGTCAATTCGATCTGGGAAAAGAGTGGCAAGCATATTGTAAGTTTCTGCAACACGGTATGGTTTATAATGAGGCAGCAATACAGCTCCTGCACCTAAACGTATCTTTTCTGTATGCGCACCAATGTACCCTAACATCACTTCTGGAGCAGAACAAGATAAGCCTGAAAAGTCGTGGTGTTCAGCAATCCAATATCTCGAATAGCCAAGCTGTTCGCCTGTTTTAGCAAGTTCCATTGAAGCTTGTAGAGCTTCACGCGCATTTTTTCCGAAAGAGATAGGTGATTGATCTAAAATGCTCAATTTCATAAGTCTTCTCCTCGTTTTTTACTAAGTCATATTTTACTCCAAAACTGCTGATTTTACTTTGAACAAAACTTCTCTAAAAAACACCAAAGGACCTCTACCGAATTAGAGGTCCTTATAACTTATATGGATTCTATAATATTTTTCTCAGGTTCAGCTTGTAAAAATTGATTTGAAGCTACGATACTTGCTTGATACTGAGTTAATAGTTCATCTTCGGTCATTTTTAATGAACGGCATAAAGATTGAATTTCAATCCAAGCGCCACGTTCCATATGCTGTACGATAGTTAAAGCAAGATTGTACTTCTCATTGTTTCCAATGAGTGCCTCAGCAAGCTCATTCGTAATGGGGAGATCATCGATGATATCTTTCATATCCTTACTAAGAAGTGTATCTATGAAAGAAAACATGCCAAACATATAGAGATGATTTTTTGAGACACCTACAATGTGTGCAATCCGTTCAAAAAAGACAGCTCTCGTTAAGCTAAGTTTAACGATTTCCAGTTGGTTATCCGCCCTGTTCAAGCTGGACATCATGAGGATCATAATCAATTTCTTAATCTCGTAAAGTCCTACTAATACTACCGCTTGTTTAATCGATGTTATCTTGCTCTTAAAAAAATAGGTTCCGGAATTCATAACTTTTAACAGCTTGTACGAAAGAGATAAATCGCGCTGAATGAGACTGCTGATTTCATTAATATCAGGCTCTCCGCTGCTCAGCTTTTCTAAAAGCAAAATATAGTTTGTAGGAATAGGTGCTATATCTTTTCCTTGTAAGATGATAGGCTTGCTAAAAAAGTACCCTTGAAAATATTCGAAACCTAATCCTCGCGCCTCTTCAAATTGCTCTCGTGTTTCAATCTTTTCTGCTAAAAAAGTTATTTGGTCCTTATAGGTTTCTATCATATTCTTCATTTCTATGTAGTCCATCACTAAATAATCGACCTTAATAATATCTATGAACGGCAGCAGCGATTCCAGATCTTTGTTTACTGAAACATCATCAAGTGCAATGATATACCCTTTATTCTTCAACTCTTTACAGACGGTTAGTATCTCTTCACTTAAACGGACATCTTCTAAAATCTCTACCACAATATATTCTGGTGATATGTAAGTCGGAATTCGGTTTAGCAAAAGGTTTTCCGTAAAGTTGATAAAACACTTTTTTCGTTCCCCTACCTCTTTTATCCCGATTCCTGTGAAACTGTTCACCATGACATCGATCGTAGCACTGTCATGATCCAATCCTTCATATCTGTTTGTTGCACTATTTCTATATAACAGTTCATAAGCGACAACATTCTCATCTTTATCTAAAATTGGTTGCCTGCCAATAAAAATATCCATCTTAATCACCATTTCAGTATCTATTCTTATTTTCCTATATATAGACATCAAACCATAAATTGTAAACATGTACAATATTTGTTTTGTTGTTAAAATGTTCCAAATACCTGCAAAGTAGTACAAATGCCATATTTTTCTCTCAAACTGCATGGTTATGTTTCGATTTATAACACTGTGGGAACACAAACAAAGTAACAATCTTCTACAAAAGGAGGCAGTCCATGGATACACATAGTAAGGTGGTAGGCGTTTTCCGTACAGAAGATGATGCAATTGATGCAATCAAAGAGTTGAGACATCAAGGCTATGACGAAAATGATATCTCGGTGATTGCAAAAGACAGAAAAGAAATGAAACATATTCATGAAGAAACAGGTTCCAAAGCCCCTCAAGGCGCTGCGACTGGTATGGCTACAGGCGGTATTCTTGGCGGCATTGGCGGTTTACTGCTAGGTGCAGGTGCACTCGCCATCCCTGGGATCGGCCCGATCGTAGCAGCAGGACCAATAGCAGCCGCACTCGGCGGAGCAGCAGTTGGCGCTGGCGCTGGCGGAATTGTTGGAGCTCTTGTAGGGTTAGGAATTCCTGAAAATGAAGCAAAAGAATATGAACAATCTGTTGAAGCTGGGGACATTCTAGTTCTGGTTGATACAAATGAAGTAAGCAGACATAGGCAAGTAAACGATACATTCCGTAACTACCGTTCAACAAATGCACATCGTTATGAAGATTCATATTCCAACAAATATTAAAAGGAGGATGATTCAACATGAAAAACGATACAATGGAAGGTAAATGGAAACAGTTCAAAGGTGAAGCCAAAAAACAATGGGGCAACCTAACGGATGATGATTACGATCAAGCACAAGGTGACCGTGAAAAAATGATCGGCAAGATTCAGGAGCGGCACGGCAGATCAAGAGAAGATGCTGAACGTGAATATGACGACTGGTACAGCCGAGTTGGACAATATTAAAAAAGGACCCGCTAAGGTTAATACTTAGCGGGTTTTCCTATGTTTGTAATTCTTATTTAAATAAATCTGATTGTAAGTTCAACTTACTTACATTTTGATCAGCTTTTTTCTGCAGGACTTTTAACCCTTGGCCCATATCAGAAGCTAATATATAGTTTCGATCCACGAAAACTCCCCATACGTTTGCTTTGTCTGATACATATGAACCTACTTCTACCGGATTTGATGGATTTGTAAGATCAACCATACGTATGCCATCTGAATAATGAGATAAGTAAAGCGTGTTCCCCCTTACTTTCGGATCATGAACGGTATATGTTCCAGGTTTGCGCTCACCTGCTTTAATCTGCACCATTGAGTTTAACGTTCTAAAGGTACTTAGCAAAACAGGGTTGCTCTTATCCTTAATGTCATATACACGAACATATCCCCAACCTCTTTCAAATCCTGGATCATGAGGATCTGGATTAAACACTTCTCGTGTTTCAATCAAGATGTTTCCACCGTGTGCTAAAGCTGCCGAATGCGCTGCTCCTTGAACATCACGTTCGAATTTTGTTCTTCCTACAAACTTTGGATTTGCAGGGTCTTCAATATTTAAAATGATTGTACCTAAATCCCAATAAGAGAGATATGCATATTTACCTGTTTCATCTGTAATGATACTATGTAAAAATGCAGTTCGCTGTGCCCCTGTTTGGTCTTCATATTGATAATCACCATTAAAGTCATCGCCTACTTCTGTTGGATCCCAGTTTGAGAGTTCCTTCGGGTTACTAGGGTCTGTTACATCCACGATTGAAAAGTCATGAACATCGACCCCTTTGTCCTTATAGCGATGAGCTTGATAATTAGTAGCTAATAATAAGACTTTGTTATTTTGTTCGGTCAGCCAATGTTCATGCGTCCCAGTAGGCAAATTAGATGGCGTTTTCCAAAAACCCAGCTTCTTCGGCTCTTTAGGATTCGTAACATCGTATAACACCACTCCACCATTTTCAGAGGTTTCCCCCTCATAGCCATATCGCTCTTTATCTACTCGCTGAACACTCACAGCAGCTAAGTCTCCTTTAAATGACGGAGTACTTACAGATTGAACAATAACTTTTTCCTGCCATGTTCCAGGAATATCATTCGCAAGAACGGCAACTTCTTTAGGATTAGCAGGATCCTTCATATCAAAAATTCGAACGCCTTCATTTGTCATCTGACCACGGTGTGTACCCAGATAAGCATAACCCTTGTATGCATATACATCTGCCGTAGTAGCAGGTTTTCCTTTAATGTCTTTTAGAGGAACAGCAGCCACTTCTTTTAGATGCTCAAAGTTTTTGGAACCTTCCACTTTTGGAATACCGCCAAAAGTAGATTCTCCCGCTTCAATATAGCTTTTTTGCCCGTTTTCACAAGCAAGAGCGATTCCGCCTCCTGCCAAAGAAAGTGCAAGTGTACTTGATAAAATTTTTGATGTGAATTTGTTCATATCCCTATATCCACCTCCATAATATTAGTTACTAGAATATAGGAGTTGACTCTTTGATAGAAGTGGGAAATTGACTAAATATTACAATATTTCCTTGTGTACATTTACGTATTTTTATCAATATACATAAGGACTATCTACCTTGAAAAAGTAAATCATCCTAAATAAAAAACCTGAACCTAGGGACTTATTCTTAGCCCATGGTTCAGGTTTAACATTTTTACATAATTACGATAAGAATAACAGCCACTAGTACCAAACGATAAATCGCAAATGGTGTTAACTTTACTTTTTCAATAACATTTAAGAAGAAACGGATCGAAAGCATCGCGAAAATGAATGCACTGATGAATCCAACCACAAAGAACGGCATAGCGTCCATCTTAAAGTATTCCAGGTTCTTTAGAAGCGAGATGCCACTTGCTCCAGCCATGATGGGAACAGCCATAATAAATGTAAAATCCGCTGCTGCACGGTGGCTAAGTCCTAGGAGAACACCACCTGAAATCGTAGCACCTGAACGCGAGAATCCTGGCCAAAGTGACAAACATTGGATAAGTCCGATTGAAAAAGCTTGTTTATAAGTGATTTGATCAACACTATCAATAACAGGATTTTGATTTTTAGCAGCAAATTTATCTGCAAAAATCATAAGAACAGCACCAATTGCTAGTCCGATAAGCACAGTATTCGTAGTGAAAAGGTGCTCATCAATATAGTCCTCGAAAAGTAAGCCAAAAATACCAGCAGGCAGTAAACCTACGATGACTTGAGTTAACTTTAAGCGACCACCAGCAACTTCATTTGTCGCCTTATTTCTTCTAAAACCAAGCATGTCGATAAACCGCTGTCTGAAGACAACGACGACTGCCAAGATTGAGCCAAGCTGAATAACAACTTTAAATGTATTGGCCGGGTATTTCCCTAAAAAGTCCTGTGATTTTAGCCACATGTCATCGACAAGAATCATATGTCCCGTTGATGATACCGGAGCGAACTCCGTCAAACCTTCAACCATCCCTAAAATAAGGGCTTTTAACAACAATAGGATGTCCATAAAAATTACTGATCTCCTTTTACTACTTTTAATCTCATCTCTCTATAATAGACTTTTTTACCTCATTAGCAAAGAATGATGTGATTATTTTATAACACTTTAACATATTGCGTAAAAGGGAGAAACCCCGTTGGAAGCAAAAATCCAACGGGGTTTCTTTTAGAAATCAATAATCAAGCAGCGATTGAAGCTTTCCTTTGTCGAGAACCTTAACGAGCTCTACAAGTAGTTTCGCACTGTTTTCGAGGTCGCTCTTGCTGATCATAGACGTGTGGCTATGGATATAACGTGCCGCTACACCGACAACAAGACTCGGTATTCCCTTTTTATGGAGATGGAATTTCCCTGCATCTGTTCCTCCTCCAAGCATTACATCCACTTGGTAAGGGATATTATTTTTTTCAGCAACCTCAATGATCATGTCGCGGAATCCAGTGTGCGGTATCATAGACGAATCAAGGAACGTTAAAAGCGGTCCTTCTCCTAGCTTTGCTTTGTTCTGGTTTCCACCAGGTCCATCTTCTGCAACTCCTACATCTAGTGCAATCGCCACGTCAGGTTCCATGATAGCAGGTGCTGTTATTGCCCCTCGAAGCCCTACTTCTTCTTGAACCGTTGCACCGCAATAAACGGTGTTTGGGTGGTCTATGTTTTTAAGCTGCTGCAGAACTTGTAATGCCGTATAACATCCAGCTCTGTTATCGAGAGCTTTAGCGAGAATCGTATCGCCATTTGGCATTAGCTCAAAAGGACATATCGGAAGAATCGGATCGCCTACTTTAATTCCCCATTCTTTTACTTGATCCTTATCGTTTGCTCCTATATCAATAAACATTTCTTTCATCGGATACACTCTGTTTCGTTCATCCGCTGTTAAAATGTGAGGAGCTTTTGACCCAACAACACCTGTGAAGGTTTTACTTTTCGTTTGCACATGTACGCGTTGTGCAAGGAGAACTTGTGACCACCAGCCTCCAAGGGGAACAAAGCGAAGATAGCCATCCTTAGTTATTTCGCTCACCATGAATCCAACCTCGTCCATGTGACCTGCGAGAAGAATTTTTGGGCCATCACTGGCTGAACCTTTTTTCTCGCCAAATACACTGCCCAGGTTGTCTGTAACAAGACTTGCTCCTGTTTGCTCTATTTCACGTTTCATGATGTCCCGGATTGCTTTTTCAAACCCAGGTGCACCGTTTGTTTCCGTCAATTCTTTTAACAAATCCACCTACATCACCGTCCTATACATATAGGATGGGAATATTTTTATGAATTATTACAGGAATGATGAGAATTTCTTTACTAAAACGTGCAAAAAAATGCCCTGTTTTAAAAAACAGGGCATTAATCCTATTACAGTTTAAACCAACCTCTTGATTCTAAATCTTCACAACATCTTTCCTTGTGCTTTTTCTTCTTTTTCTTTTTCTTCCAATAATAATCGCTTGAAGAAGATGAAGATGATGAGGATGAAGATGATGACTCTTTTTTACACCAAAGAGCTATTGAGCTAGAAGATGAAGATGACTCTTTCTTACAGCAGCTAGAAGAAGATTCCTTTTTACAGCTGCTAGAAGAAGATTCTTTCTTACATTCTTCTTTCTTTTTTCCGCAAGGATTTTCTTTCTTACAGCATAAAATTCTGCAGTTGCTGCTCTCGTCGTCACCAAGTTCGCCAGCTTGCTTAATAAAGTTAATGGAACCAATCGGTACTAAAACAATATTTCCATCATCGATCTCAACGATTTGAATCGATTGTCTGTTAACCGAAGTAAGGACGCCTTCAATTTCTTCATCGCCACCATCGTTAACGGCTACCCTGCAATTAACCAATTTATTTAAAATTCTTCTGAAAGTATCATTACATACTTTCTTACGGTCTTTATTGCAACAGCTTCTGTCAGATACGACTGTAATGTTTCTGACATTGTTTAGCGGTAAGTAGAACACCTCTTTATCATCTGTTTTGATTGCGATAAAATCTCTTCCAACACAGACTAGCTTACCCTCTATTTCAATGTCGCTAAATCCTTCATTGGCTATTACACGCTTACATAATAATTGGGCAACCTCTCGTGCTGAGAGCTTGTTGTTTTTACAGCTCAAAAAATTTCCTCCTGAAAATTAAATATTGACTATTCTTGTCCATGCATTATATGTTAGAACACCCTAAAAAGGCATAGGTAACTCGTCTATATTTTGATTTTTTCAGGCATTTGGATTCTTTATCATGACTATATATACTTTACGTAAGCTAAGTTACGGTTGGAAGAAGCTTTTTTTGACATATAAAAAAGACCAACAAATGAATGCTGGTCTGTTATCCACCTATGTATTGGTGGAGACGGTGGGAGTCGAACCCACGTCCAAAGATATTGGCACTTAAGCTTCTACGAGTGTAGTCGGTTTATTCGCGTTTCGCGAATCCATCTGCCAGCCGACAGGCGTCCAGATCGCTAGCCTGATTATTCTCTTCCATCGTCCTCAGGCGGAGGACAACCGGCGTAGCCCACTAAGAGTGAGTCCCTTACCCTACCACATGGGCGATGGAGGGAGGAACAGCTAAAGTGCTATTACGCAGCTAAAGCTAAGTTGTTGTTTGTTTTGCCAGTTATTGGCTTTGGCGTTTTAACGAGGCCGACCCCCTCGACTCGCAACTTAAGCTCAAACTACCCCTGTCGAATCCGTAACGTCCCCATTATAAAATGGTAAGCAAGAAGTTAATCCTGCCGAACCTCGGAAAGAGATAAAAGCTTATTTGCTCTTATTCACTTGTAAACTCAGTATAACATTTTCACCCTACGGCCTCAATTGTAAGTTCCTGTAAGAAGAACCAATTATGCTTTTTGACGATCTCGGAATGCACGCTCAATTTCGCGCTTCGCATCCTTTTTCTTCAGGTCATCACGCTTATCGTAATGCTTTTTACCTTTTGCCAAACCAATCAATAATTTAGCAAAACCATTCTTCAGATACATTTTCAAAGGAACAATAGAGTACCCTTGTTCTTTTGTAGCACCTAACAGCTTGTTAATCTCTTTGCGATGCAAAAGCAGCTTACGTGTTCGCAGCGGATCATGGTTGTAACGGTTTCCCTGTTCGTAGGTGCTAATGTGCATGTTGTGTAAAAACAACTCGCCATTTTGCACACGTGCAAAGGAATCTTTTAAATTTGCCCTGCCTGCGCGAATGGATTTAATCTCCGTGCCCTGAAGGACAATTCCAGCTTCAAATGTTTCTTCAACGTGGTAATCGTGCCGCGCTTTCTTATTCTGTGCGACTACTTTCCCTTCTCCTTTTGGCATGTAAAACTCAATCCTCCCCACAGCAAGTGAACTTTAATTATAGCAATATGGTCAAATAACGTCAAGGTTCACCACTTGAGATGAACCTTGACAAGTCAACCTGCTTATTTCTTCTTTTTCTTGCCTTTCTTTTTAGCCACAGGCTTATAGAAAGGTTTTTTCTTGCCCTTCTTTGAATCTTGTGGACCGCTGGAACGGTCGGACTCATTTTTGCGATTCTTGCTGCGTCTGCCCCTGCCTCGTTTTGGAGTATCACCAATGTCGATTACCTGCTGACGATCTTTATGACGCTTGCGAGGCGTGCCTTTCATACCCACAATTTCAAAATCAATCGAGCGCTCATCAACGTTTACGTTTACAACACGAATGGAGATCTCATCACCGATACGGAATACGTTACCTGTTCGTTCACCGATCATCGCCATAAACTTTTCGTCAAAGCGGTAATAGTCGTCTGTTAAGTAGCTAACGTGAACAAGTCCTTCAATCGTATTAGGCAGTTCCACAAACAATCCGAAGTTTGTAACTGAACTGATGACACCATCAAACTCTTCACCAACTTTATCGAGCATGAACTGTGCTTTTTTGAGCTCATCTGTTTCACGCTCTGCATCAACTGCACGGCGTTCCATCGCTGACGAGTGCTTCGCGATCCCTGGCAGTTCTGCTTTCCAATGACTGACCGTTTTTGGGCCAGTATCTTTTTTGAACAGATACGTGCGGATCAATCGGTGTACGATTAAGTCCGGATAACGTCTGATTGGTGACGTGAAATGCGTATAGAACTCAGTTGCTAAACCATAGTGGCCAAGTGACATATGATCATATTTTGCTTGCTTCATGGAACGAAGCATGATTTTTGAGATTACCATTTCTTCAGGCTCGCCTTTTACGGTCTCGAGAAGCTGCTGAAGACTGCGAGGGTGAATATCGCTCGCGGTTCCTTTTAAAGCATAGCCGAACATGCTGATAAACTCTAAGAAACGCTCTAGCTTGCCTTCATCTGGGTCTTCATGAATTCGGTACATGAACGGAAGCTCGAGTTCATGAAAATGCTGAGCAACGGTTTCATTCGCACAAAGCATGAACTCTTCAATCAGCTTTTCAGCAACTGAACGTTCGCGTAGAACAACGTCTTGCGGATCGCTATTCTCATCAACAAGCACTTTTGCTTCTGAAAAATCAAAATCAATCGCACCGCGGGCAAAACGTTTTTTACGAAGAACTTCTGCAAGCTCTCCCATCAGTTTGAAAAACGGAATCAATGGTTCATAACGTTTTGAAACTTCCTCATCTTCATCCTGCAAAATCTTACGGACATCTGTATACGTCATTCGCTCTGTTGTTTTAATCACACTAGGGAATATTTCGTGTTTGATCACTTCACCGTCATGGTTGATCTCCATTTCACACGAAATCGTTAAGCGGTCCACTTTCGGATTCAATGAACAAATCCCGTTTGACAGGCGATGTGGAATCATCGGAATTACTCGATCGACTAAGTACACACTCGTACCGCGTTCTTGTGCCTCTTTATCAATCGGAGAATCCTCTGTTACGTAATGGGTAACATCTGCGATATGCACACCAAGCTTGTAATGGCCGTTTGGCAGCTTGATTACATGAACCGCGTCATCGAGGTCTTTTGCGTCCGCTCCATCTATCGTTACAATCGTTTCACTGCGAAGATCGCGGCGTCCTTCGATATCGTTCGGATCAATGACATCCGGTGTGTTATGCGCCTGCTCTAATGCTTCTTCTGGAAACTCCCTTGGCAGCCCGTGCTTAAAAATAACTGAGATGATGTCTACACCAGGGTCGTTTTTATGACCGATGATATGGATGATCTCTCCTTCAGCACTGTTTCTACCTTCCGGGTATTTCGTAATCTTCACTAAAACTTTATGACCTTCTACAGCACCATTAACTCCATCTGCTGGGATAAAGATATCATTTGGGATACGTTTATCATCAGCGACAACAAAACCGAATTTACGACTTTCTTGAAACGTACCTACGACTTCTGTTACGCCGCGTTCTAAAATACGGATGATGGTCCCCTCTGGACGAGAACCAGAAGAAGTTTGATTTAATCGCACCAGGACCGTATCACCGCTCATCGCACCGTTCATATCAGATTGTGAGATGTATACGTCTTTTTGCTCGCTCTCTTCAGGAATCAAAAATGCAAAGCCTTTTGCGTGGCCTTGAACGCGTCCTTTGATGAGACTCATTTTTTCAGGCAGTCCATAGCGGTTCGTGCGTGTTCGGACAACAGATCCTTCATCTTCTAGTTCGTTTAGTGTTAAAACCAGTTTCTTGAAAGCTTCAGCATCAGGAAGTTGAAGGGCTTCTTCAATCTCTGTCACTGTCATCGGTTTTTCCGATTCTTTCATGAGCTGGAGTATTTGCAGTTTATCCAAAAACTGACCTCCTTTTAAAGGGAAAAAGATCTATTCTGACCAGTCGAGGTCTTCTAAGAAAGCATAAACATCTTCATGCAGCTGTTCTTTTTCCTTATCTAATGTAATCACATGTGTTGAATTTTCATACCATTTTAGATCTTTCTTTTCACTTTCTACTTCTTCATAAATAATATTTGCAGAATCTGTGTTAATCATCTCATCATGTCTAGCCTGCACAACAAACGTGGGTGCGTATACGAGATCAACAGAATTTCTTACGCTTTGAATGAGATCTTGAAGTGCTTTTAACGTATTCATCGGTGTTTTCTTGAATTCTTCCATTTCCTGCTCTATCTGTTCAGGGGTTTTCTGTTCACGCTTTTTATATTCTTCGGCGTACTCGCAAACCCCTTTATACATCACTTCTTCACTTTTGATCGACATCGGTGCACACATTGGGATCACGGCTTTTACAGGCTGTTCAGTTGCCAGCTTAAGTGAGAATACTCCACCTAAAGAAAGCCCGCATACGGCAATTTCATCATATCCTTTTTCTTTTAGGTGATTGTATCCGCCAATCACATCTTCCCACCAGTCTTCAGGGCCAGTGTGTACTAATTCTTCAGGGGGAACGGCATGTCCTTTATACTGGGGGGCATGACACGTATACCCCTTTTTCTGCAGAAATCTCCCCATCATCCGTACATCTGCTGAACTGCCAGTAAACCCGTGCAGCATTAAGACTGCCCGCTTTCCTCCTTCAAAGAAAAACGGTTTTGGTGCTGTGATTTTCATGAAACTTCTCTCCTATTCATTCATTAAAAATTGATATACTTCATTGATTAATTGTTCTTTTTCTACGTCATGACAAATCATGTGCTTTGACTCTTTAAAGTAGCAAATCCGTTTATTGGAAGCTGCAATAGTTCCGTATAAAAACTCAGCACTTTTTCTTGGAACAAGGCCATCGCATTCTCCTTGAACAATCAATGTAGGTGCTGAAACTTGTGAAAATTCCGGTTTGATCAGCTTTACAAGTTTTCGAAACTCTCTTGTTGCACTAAAAGGTGTATCAAGAAATTTCTTTCTGTACCTTTTGTAAAGTTCATGATCCTTTAGCTGACCATTGAAGCCAGAGATCATCATATTGGCAAGATCTTTAATCATCTGTGCAGGATTTAAGTAATACGCACTTGCATTCAATAAGATTAATTTGTCGCAGCCATATTTAGATGCTAAGTAGCCCGCGATCATACCGCCCATCGAAAAACCGACGATATAGAGGGTTTCCACTTTTTCGCGAAGTTCTAAATAAGCCTTTTCAGCTTCATCAAGCCATTCAGTATGGGTTCTTCCTTTTAAAGAAAGCTCTGTTCCGTGTCCAGGATATGTAGGAACAGATAACAGCCAATCCGTATGTTTCTGTAAATACTCTGTGATTGGCTCGATTTCATAAGGCCCTCCTGTAAAGCCATGCAAACATAGACAACCGATCATGCTACCACCTTTTTGACTTTAGGTTACCCTTTTATCTACGTATCAAATCATATCACATCCACTCTGGGAAAGGGTGAGCGGCGTTTTTAGTAAACAAAAAAAACAACAAGCGGATTGTCCACCTGTTGTTTTTAGCTGTTCATTAGTTCATCGGAATGAAGTATGCTACTGAAATCGTTAAAATGAAGAACAACACTGCAAGAATGATCGTTAACTTACTTAGCAATGCGTCGATACCACGCGCTTTTTGTTTACCAAAAAGCTGCTCAGCTCCACCTGTAATCGCGCCTGATAATCCAGCCGAACGACCTGATTGAAGAACAACGACTACGATTAAAGCTAATGATACTAAAATAAGAAGGATTTTTGCTGCTGTTAGCATGTATGTTACACCTCCACCGTTCCTCGTTACATTACTATAAATGTATCATAACTAGAAGGGACGAGGCAAAGCTTTTTTCAGAACCTTCGTTAATTTGTTCCTAAGTAATTGATATCGAATTCCTTATGAAAAATATAAAGGCGTACAGCTTTAATTACATTTAGCCTTTTGTTTAACAGACCTACTACTTGAACGGTAGCACCTGGCTGTACTGCTTCATCTGGTGCAATATCGAGTGTTTTGTCCCCATCCAGGAGCTCTGTTTTGGAGTCCAGTTTTACGTTCATCACTATTTTTTTATGATAGATGGTAAATACATGGCCATTGGATTCTTTCACTTTTCCTATAAAGCTGATCGGGTTCAATTTTTCTTGTTTTTTTTCTGCACCATCCGAAGATTCTTGTTTAAGTGGCTGCATCATAAACATCCCCTCTTCGCATTTATGGGGACATCCCCCATATTCATTTTACTGTTACTTGTTTAAATTTATGTCTGTTTCTAGTGGTGTGTCTTCTTTAGAAGAGTAATAGTGGTCATTGAATATGGATTTCTTTATGACAACATCTTCATACGTTTCTGATTTCAAACGTCCTTTTTCACCATTTGTAATCTGCAGGTCATAGGTTCTAATCAATAAAATAGTAAATAAGAGAATGATAAATCCGCGATATAGTTTAAACCGATATACTTTGCCTCTGCGATGCTGTCTATTTTCCTCTACCCTCATATAACATTCACCACACCTATTTAGAAGAAACATCGTTTTTAAAGAGTTTTTTCCTTTTACTTAATTTACTCTCTTTTTGTCTCCTCTAAAATGGATTTATCATGATTTCTTTCTCATACGAACATGATAAGTTTCAGATAATTAATGGAACGTTTCATTAGGTGAGAGCGAAACGAAAAAAAACCTGCTAGAACGTGATGTTCTAGCAGGTTTTTGATTCGTTGATTTGATTTAATTGATTTGAAGCATATAACCATAACGCGGGACTGTAACGATTGAGTCTCCATAATGTCCCAGCTTTTTTCGCAGACGGTAAACAAGAGCATTGATCTCGTCGTTCCCAACGTCAGGTATTTCGTTTGATCCTGGAACCATTCTTTCTGGCCAGATGTGAATCTTTATTTCATCACTGCTGACGGCCTGGTTCTTTTTCCGATAAAGAAATACTAGTAGATCTGTGTGTTTTCCTGATAAAAAGAGTTGTTCACCGTCAATTGAGATTTGGCGGCGTTCAGGAATAATGTGAAGTCCATTCGTAATTTGTGTTTCTGCGGGCTGGAGGGGCGATGTGAATTCCATGGTGAGATCTGTTTCATCGGTTTGTGTATTCAAGTAGGTTAACAGGATAACACCTTTCGCTAGACTGATTACATCTCCAGATTGAAGCTGTTTTGGCATATTTGGTTCTAAAAGATTATTATTTAGCGCTGTCCCGTGTTTCGAGTCTAAATCTTTTATAAAAGGTACCCCATCTTGCAGATAGATTTCGGCGTGCAGGCGAGACACGTATGGACTGATAAACGAAACATCCGTGTCGTTCGTTTGTGATGACCGCCCAAAGGTTAACGTTTCACCATCGGGCTTAAGCGGCATGAGGCTCCCCGTGTCATATGGATCTCCCGCTTCGATTCTTATGTATAAACTATCTTTCATATATAATTCCCCCGTACATCAGACAAGAACTTGTTATAAGCATTTTAAATGATTTTCCGTAAAAATAGAAGGATTATGAGATTGTTTCTTTAAAAGCGAGTAATTTGGTTCATTGACGAACGTAAAACTTCTCGAATGAGCATAAATCTCGTGTGAGCGAGCATAAATCTCCGTGAGCGAGCATAAATGACTTCTTATAATAAACCTTAATCAAATTAGATATAAAACAAGCCTTTTTACCCATATTTTTCAATTTTTGAATAGGACAACCCTGCTTTTACGCACCTTAAAGGTAACAAGATTGGAGGGATCAAGATGACTGTTTTTGAAACGATGTCGCTCATGATCAGTTTCTCAATGCTCATTGTTACTATCCTTCATTCTAACAATCGCTCTCGATAATCAGCAGGGAATTCCTTTACCAGCCTGAAATGAAGACAGCCCCCAGATCGGCGCTTAATGCGCCTGATCCGGGGGCTGTCTTTTTCAGAAAGACAAAATGGCGAGTTTGTCTTTGTTTGGGGTCAGACCCCAATTATTTTTTTAGGTTGTAGAATGCGTTCATTCCTGGGTATACAGCTAGGTTGCCTAGCTCGTCTTCGATGCGAAGAAGCTGGTTGTACTTCGCTACACGGTCAGTACGTGAAGGAGCACCTGTTTTGATTTGTCCAGCGTTTGTCGCAACAGCGATGTCAGCGATTGTGCTGTCTTCTGATTCACCAGAACGGTGAGAGATAACTGCTGTGTAACCAGCACGTTTAGCCATTTCGATCGCGTCGAATGTTTCAGTCAACGTACCGATTTGGTTAACTTTGATAAGGATCGAGTTACCGATTCCTTTTTCGATACCTTCAGAAAGCTTTGTTGTGTTTGTTACGAACAAGTCGTCACCAACAAGCTGTACGCGGTCACCGATACGCTCTGTTAATAGCTTGAAGCCATCCCAGTCGTTTTCGTCAAGACCGTCTTCGATTGAAACGATCGGATATTTGCTAACAAGATCTTCGTAGAAAGCAACCATTTCTTCAGATGATTTAACAACACCTTCACCTGAAAGGTGGTATTTACCGTCTTCTTTGTTGAACAATTCAGAAGCTGCAACGTCCATTGCAAGGCGAACTTCTTCACCTGGCTTGTAACCCGCTTTTTCGATCGCTTCCATGATTGTTTGAAGAGCTTCTTCGTTTGAACCAAGGTTAGGAGCGAATCCACCTTCGTCACCTACAGCTGTGTTTAAGCCTTTTTCTTTAAGAACAGACTTTAGACTGTGGAAGATTTCAGTACCCATGCGAAGTGCTTCTGGGAAGCTTTCAGCACCAACAGGCATAACCATGAATTCTTGAATGTCTACGTTGTTATCAGCGTGCTCTCCACCGTTCAAGATGTTCATCATAGGAACTGGAAGAGTTTTAGAGTTGAATCCTCCAAGGTACATGTAAAGAGGTACGTTTAGGAAGTCAGCAGCAGCGTGAGCAACAGCCATGGAAACTCCAAGGATTGCGTTAGCACCTAGCTTGCCTTTGTTTTCAGTACCATCAAGCTCGATCAACGTTTGGTCGATTCCTACTTGGTCTAGTACGTCAAAACCGATAAGTTCTGGAGCGATGTTTTCGTTTACGTTATTTACTGCGTTAAGTACACCTTTTCCAAGGTAGCGTTCTTTGTCGCCATCACGAAGCTCAACTGCTTCGTATTCACCTGTAGAAGCACCAGATGGAACGATCGCGCGTCCGAAAGCACCTGATTCCGTGTAAACTTCTACTTCAACTGTTGGGTTACCGCGAGAGTCTAGAACTTCGCGAGCATAAATTTCAATAATTGCTGACATAATTGTCTCTCCTTTTTATAAGAAAATGTAATTTGAGAATAAAGCATTTCCGGCAATACGCACAAGGGCCCTTTGTACATATTCCATTAAAGTACCCTATTTAATTAACGTTTTACCTGTCATTTCTTTTGGCTGATCGCCGCCTAAAAGGTTTAAAACTGTTGGTGCAAGGTCGGCCAAGATTCCGTCTTGACGCAGTTCTAATCCTTCTTGCGTAACAATTACAGGTACAGGGTTCGTCGTATGAGCTGTCATCGGATTGCCTTCCATCGTAATCACTTCATCAGCATTACCATGGTCAGCTGTAATAATCGCTGCGCCGCCTTTTGCCAGGATTGCATCGACTACTTTTCCTAAGCACTCATCCACTGTTTCAACCGCTTTGATTGTAGGCTCAAGCATGCCTGAGTGACCTACCATGTCAGGGTTGGCAAAGTTTAAGATGATCGCATCGTGTTTACCTGCTTCAATCTCTCCAACAAGCGCATCCGTTACTTCATAAGCACTCATCTCTGGCTTTAAGTCGTACGTTGCCACTTTTGGCGAATCAATTAGAATACGCGTTTCACCAGGAAACTCTGCTTCACGCCCTCCGCTGAAGAAGAACGTTACGTGCGGATACTTTTCTGTTTCAGCAATACGAAGCTGTTTGAAGTTTTGCTGTGATAAAACTTCGCCTAAAGTGTTGTCTAGGTTCGTAGGTTTGAATGCTACGTCACCATCTACTGTTTCACTAAAGTGTGTTAAACATACGAAGTGAAGGTTTTTCGGGAACGCTTCTCCGCGGTCGAATCCACGGAAATCTTCGTTCGTAAACACTTGAGAAATTTGGATCGCACGGTCAGGACGGAAGTTACAGAAGATGACTGCATCTCCATCTTGAACCGTCGCAACAGGTTCTCCGTTTTCTTTTTTCAAAACAGACGGAAGAACGAATTCATCATGAACGCCGTTGCTGTATGAGTCTTCAACCACTTCAAACGGATCTTTGTAATCTGGACCCTCACCATAAACCATAGCGCGGTATGATTTTTCAACCCGGTCCCAACGCTTATCACGGTCCATGGAATAGTAGCGGCCAGAAAGTGTTGCGATCTCACCAACACCAAGTTCATTGATCTTATCCACTGTTCTTTGAATGTAGCCTTTAGCAGATTGCGGCGGTACATCACGCCCGTCCAAGAATCCGTGCAGATATACTTTTTCCACGTTCTGCTTTTTAGCTAGTTCTAATAGTGAAAGAATGTGTTCGATGTGGCTGTGAATTCCTCCATCAGAAAGCAACCCAAAGATATGAAGTGCTTTACCGGTCTTTTTCACATGGTCCATCGCATCAATAAACGTTTGATTTTCGTAAAAATCTCCTTCTTTGATCGATAGATTCACGCGAGTCAAACTTTGGTAGACAATACGTCCTGCACCAATATTTAAGTGACCCACTTCTGAATTACCCATCTGACCTTCAGGAAGGCCAACGGCTTCCCCACTAGCTGTTAGTTGAGCGTGCGGATACGTTTCCCAGTAGCGGTCAAAGTTGGGCTTTTTCGCTTGTGCAACAGCATTACCTTTGTCTTCATTACGGCAAGCAAAACCGTCTAAGATGATTAAAGCTACTGGTTTTTTACTCATCGGCTAACGCCCTCCAGAAGCTGAAGGTAAGATTTCGGCTCAAGGCTAGCTCCGCCAACCAAAGCGCCATCAATATCAGACATACCCATTAATTCTTTAATGTTGTCAGGCTTCACGCTGCCGCCGTATTGAATACGAACAGCATCTGCAACATCTTGTGAGAATTGCTCTGCTACAACACTGCGGATGTAAGCACATACTTCGTTTGCATCTTCAGAAGATGCTGTTTTGCCCGTGCCGATTGCCCAAACTGGCTCGTATGCGATTACTGTTTGTTTCATCTGCTCGTCTGTTAATCCAGATAAGCCTTTTTCAGTTTGTTCTTTTACAACGTCCTTCGTCTTGTCCGCTTCACGCTGTTCGAGCGTTTCACCGACACAAACGATTGGAGTCAGACCATGCTTAAATGCAGCATGTGTTTTTTGGTTAACCAGCTCATCTGTTTCTCCAAAAAGTTCACGACGTTCAGAATGCCCAAGAATAACATATTGAACGTTTAGATCTTTTAACATAACAGGGCTGATTTCACCAGTGAAAGCACCGCTCTCTTCGAAGTGCATGTTTTGTGCACCAATCGCAAGTGGTGTACCTTCCGCTTCGTCTGCTAAGCAGTCAAGGAAAAGAGCAGGTGCACAGATTACAGAGTCAACAGCTTCAGCTGAAGGAACAAGACCTTTCACTTCTTCTACAAAACTGCGTGCTTCTGACAATGTTTTATTCATTTTCCAGTTACCTGCAATAATAGGTTTACGCATTCTTTTCACCTCTTAAAAGTGTTTCTTTTAGAGTAGTACTAAAAGTCATTCTCAAACTTCATTGAAAAGTTGATTGGAGTGCAAGGTGCGAGACTCTCGGCTAGGACAAGCGGTCAGGTGAGACCCCGCCAGCGCAATACGCTAGGGAGGCTCACCGCACGTCCCGCGGAAAGCGAAGCACCTGGAGCGGAAATCAACCGCCCACGAAAGCTTACTTGTCGTTTAAAGCTACAACGCCTGGAAGCTCTTTACCTTCCATGAACTCAAGGGAAGCACCGCCGCCTGTTGAGATGTGGCTCATCTTGTCAGCAAGACCGAACTTTTCAACTGCTGCCGCTGAGTCTCCGCCGCCGATAACGCTGTACGTGTCAGTTGCTTCTGCTAATGCGTTTGCAACTGAACGAGTACCATTTGCGAATGCGTCGATCTCAAACACACCCATTGGCCCGTTCCATATTACAAGCTTCGATTCTTTAATAACCTTTACGTACTTTTCAATTGTTTTTGTTCCGATATCAAGACCTTCCCAGTCCGATGGGATTGAATCGATGTCGACTACTTTTGTGTTAGCGTCATTTGAAAAGTCGTCAGCTACTAGTACATCTTCTGCAATAAGGAAGTTTACGCCTTTTTCTTTCGCTTTTTCCATGAAACCGCGAGCTGTTTCAATCTTATCTTCCTCTAAAAGAGACTTTCCTACGTCATGGCCAAGCGCCTTAATGAATGTATACCCTAAACCACCGCCGATGATCAGGTTGTCAACTTTATCTAAAAGATTGTCAATTACGTCAATCTTGTCCTTTACTTTTGCACCGCCAATGATCGCAGTGAAAGGACGGTCAGGATTTGATAGAGCTTTGCCAAGCACTTCAAGTTCTTTTTCCATCAACAAGCCTGAAACGGCCGGAAGATGCTTTGCAATTCCTTCTGTTGAAGCATGTGCACGGTGTGCTGCTCCGAAAGCATCGTTTACGTACACATCAGCAAGTGCAGCAAACTTTTGTGCTAACTCAGGATCGTTCTTCTCTTCACCAGGGTAGAAACGAACATTCTCAAGAAGGATAACGCCGCCTTCTGGAAGGTTAGCAACTGCTTTTTCAACTTCTTCTCCGTATGCTTCATCCGTTTTAACAACTTCTTTTCCAAGAAGATCGCTTAAACGCTGAGCTACAGGATCTAAACGAAGCTCTTCAACAACCTGTCCTTTTGGACGGCCCAAGTGGCTTGCTAAAAGAACTTTTGCGCCTTGCTCTGTTAAGTATTTGATGGTTGGAAGAGCAGCGTTGATACGCGTTTCATCCGTAATGCTTCCATCTTTCATCGGTACGTTAAAATCAACTCGGCAAAATACCACTTTGCCTTTTAGATCGATGTCACGAACACTTTTTTTGTTCATAAGTATGCAGCCTCCTGACTAGTCAAAAAGATTAAAAGAATGACAATCCCAGATTTTACATGGGAAAGAGGAGTAGAAGCCTGCTTGAAAAGACTTCTCCCCCTCCTTATTGTTCTTCTCTATCTATTAAAGTCCTTTTTTAGCGATATAGTCAATTAAATCTACAACGCGGTTTGAGTATCCAGTTTCGTTGTCATACCAAGATACTACTTTAACCATGTTTCCTTCCATAACCATAGTGGAAAGAGCATCGATTGTAGAAGAGTGAGTGTCGCCATTGTAGTCAGTAGATACAAGCGGCTCTTCAGAATATCCAAGGATTCCTTTAAGGTTGCCTTCAGCTTCTGCTTTAAGTGCAGCATTTACTTCGTCAACTGTAACTTCTTTGTCTAATTCAACAACTAAGTCAACTAGAGATACGTTTGGAGTTGGAACACGCATTGCCATACCGTTAAGCTTTCCTTTTAGTTCAGGAAGTACTAGAGATACCGCTTTTGCAGCACCAGTTGAAGTAGGAATGATGTTCTCAGCTGCCGCACGAGCACGACGAAGATCTTTATGTGGAAGATCTAGAATTTGCTGATCGTTCGTGTATGAGTGAACAGTTGTCATCATACCGCGCTTCACGCCGAATTTCTCGTGAAGGACTTTTGCGAATGGTGCAAGACAGTTAGTAGTACAAGATGCGTTAGAGATAACATCGTGGCTAGCTGCATCGTACTTGTCTTCGTTAACACCAAGAACTACAGTGATATCCTCATCTGAAGCAGGAGCAGAAATGATTACTTTTTTAGCGCCAGCTTCTAAGTGTTTAGCAGCGTCAGCACGCTTTGTGAAGCGTCCAGTTGATTCAACAACTACTTCTACACCAAGATCTCCCCAGCCAAGTTGTGCTGGATCGCGTTCAGCTAGAACTTTAATTTCTTTGCCATCTACAATAAGTGCATTTTCCTTAACTTCTACAGAACCAGCGAACTTGCCATGAACAGTGTCATGCTTTAAAAGGAAAGCAAGTGTGTCTGCATCGGTTAAGTCGTTTACAGCTACAACTTCTACCTCAGGGTTGTTGAATGCTGCGCGGAATACATTACGGCCAATACGACCGAAACCATTAATACCAATCTTTGTTGCCATGTAAAATGACCTCCTTGATTTAAGAGAGAATTTATTTTTTATATAAAGGGAAAACCCCTTAATAACAAATTGAAAATGAACTTACGGGCGACCCAATAATTGCCGGGCAGCTCCTTCGTCCGTGATTAAAACCTTTTTGGGACCGTGTTTCATGAACGCTGCGATCGCATCGGATTTAGAAGATCCGCCTGCTACCGCCATGATGAAATCACTGTTCTGCAGCTCATCCAGCTGCAAGCCAATCGTACGAACGCGGTGAACCACTTCACCCTGCTGGTTAAAATAATAGCCAAACGCTTCTGCTGCGGCTTTTTCTTCGTCCAGCTTTTGAAGCAGTGAAGAACTAGAGTTCCTGCGTACCGCCATTGTTTTAGCATCGCCAATCCCGTGAAGCACTATACCAGCGGAATGTATGAGCTCCATGACTTCTTTGACACCTGGTTCAGCCATCAGAGAAAGATAAGTTTCTATGCTCAACTGATCAGGCAAATGAAGAAGCCGGTATTCCCCATTGGCTTTCTGAGCCATCGTGGAACAAATGGTGTTCGCTTGGTTTTCCACTTTTTCACCAAGTCCGCCGCGGGCAGGTACAAACAACAATTGCTGACCTTTTTGAATAGGTGACATCATTTCTGCTACTGAAGCGAGCGTTGTTCCGCCCGTTACTGCGATGATGTTACTTGCTGACAGCTGACGCTTCAATCGGTCCACCGCCGCCTTACCCATATCATTTTTCACCCAAGCATCTTGATCACTGTCACCTGGTACAACGATAACTTCTGACAGATTTAACATTTCCTTAAGATCTGATTCTAAAACATGCAAACCTGACAATTCTTTCATCATTTCAGAAAGTTCTACTAAAATATCATGCCCTTCTGAAGTTAATGACATGCCTGCGGTTTGAATGGTTAAAAGTCCTTGATCTTTTAGAAAGGAAACTTCTGAGCGCAGTACTCGTTCTGTCAGATTCAGGGTCGATGCTAAACTTCTTCTTCCAATAGGTTCATGGATTCTTACCACATTTAAAACGTTGTATCGTTTCCGCATTGTTTCCAAAAGATCTGGCAGCAATTTCTTTTGAACCTCTATAAGATTTTTCATTGCACATTCTCCTGATTTAATGGAATAACGATAGAGCTATCGGGATCTGACTAGATTCATTGGACAGTTTTTGTCCCGGTTAGTCATTTTTTGTCCCATTAACTCGTAAAAATAACTTGGTTTAAACCCAAGTTCCATATTACCTATTGTAGATTACCCTGAAAGTGTTTTTTTAAAACGTGCCAGCTTTCACTTTTTGTCATAAAAGTGTCAGATTTCTTTCTGGCAAGTTTATATTATCAAATACTTTCACTACATTTCAACAACTTTTACTTATTAAAAATTAGTAAGCGCTTTCTTTACTTTATCTTTAGAGATGATACCATAGTCAATTTCCTTACCGTCTACTTCAATTACAGGTATCATAAGCCCGTATTTTTCAAGAAGGACGTCATCTTGATAAATGTCGATCACTTCAATGGAAAAAGGAGATTCCCGCTGCAGCTCCTGTAATAGTTTATGTGCCTGATCACAAAGTGGACAATGTACTTTCGTATAAAAAAGGACTTCTTTTTCAACCATTTTTGAGGTCTCCTTCTGATTGGATTTCTTTTGTTATTTTATCATGTTTGAGTTGTTACTGTTTATTAGTGCGGTGTTTTTATAACATGGACACTGTTTCTGTTCGTTTTACATTTTTTCCGTGATGAACAGGTTTTTTCCTTGATAGAGAGCTTTTTTTCCGTGATTATGGTCGTGTTTTCCGTGATAAGAACGGATGAGACGAAGTGGTGTGCATCCCCTATGGAATCAAACCTCTAATTTCCTTGAAAAAGCAAAAGATTTTCTCCTAGTGGAAAAAATCTTTTTAAGAGGTATACCGTTTGCGTTTGGATGAGGAAGGAATATTGAGCTCTTCCCGATATTTCGCAACCGTTCTTCTGGATATCGATAGTCCGCTGTTCTTTTCAAGGAGTGCAGCCAGCATTTGATCAGATAAAGGTTTTTGTTTATCTTCGTTATCTACTAGTTTTTTAATCTCGGTTTTAGCTGAAGTTGCCGACGCACTGCCACCGTCTTGCGTAAAGATTTTTGCTGTGAAAAAGCTCTTGAGTTCCACAGCTCCTTTGGTGGTTTGCAACACTTTGTTCTTCACAGCACGGCTCACTGTCGATTCGTGGACACCGATTTCATCTGCTACTTCTTTTAAGGTAAGTGGTATAAGGTCTGATTTATCAAAGGTTAAAAAATACGTTTCCTGTACCCGTACGATCTCTTTCGTAATGTTAAGCAATGTTTCTCTTCTTTGTTCCAGCGCTTTTTTCAACCAGTTGAATTTTTGAAAAGAGTCATCTAAAAATTTTGATGTTGCACTTTTTCCGTTTAAAAGCGATCCATAGCTGTCGTTCAGTTTTAGAATCGGTGAGTATTGCTCGTTAACCGAAATGTGAAACTTACCATTTTCTTCAGTGACAGAGACATCAGGATATAAATACGACTGGTCGTTTACTGGTGAAAACGCCGCACCTGGTCGCGGTTCAAGCGTTTGCAGAAAATCTGCTGCCTTCTCCACTTCCTGCGGGGTTACGTTCAGGATTGACGCTAGCGTTTTCATTTTACGGTCAGCTAATCGATCCAAATGCTGATCGACAATTATGTAGCTTAACGTATGTTCAAGGTGTTGTTCACGCAGCTGAAGTAAGAGGCATTCTCTTAGATCTCTCGCTCCGATCCCAACAGGTTCAAGTGTTTGCAGCAGACTGATAAGCTCTTCACATTTTTCTACTGTTGTTTTAAATCTGGCTGCCGTTTCTTGAGCGGATACAGTTAGATAACCGCTTTCATCAATGCTTAAAAGTAAATATTGAAAAAGTTTGCGATCCTGTTCTTCAATTGGAAGAAGTATGGACTGCTTATATAGGTAGTCATAAAGGGTTTCTTTTTCGATGATTAAATGTTCAAGATGCTGATTTTCATCTGTACGGCTGTTGATTCCGTTTTTGCGCACACTTTTTTTCAAAGTTGTAAACATGCCTTTAGGTTCTGCGATCTCAATAAGCGGATTTTCTAATGCCTGCTCTTGAAGGTATGATGTCAGTTCAAAACTGGGAACTTGTAAAATGGCGATGGCCTGGCGCAATTCCGTTGTCATGACAAGATTCATGCTCTGTTGTTGAAACAAACCCATTTCCATCTTAAATCCCTCCCCTATTCTTTCATCATACTACAGATGAAAGCGCTGTACATCCTACAAAATTTGGGGTCTGACCCCAAACAAATACAAATTCGTTAAATTTGTATTTGTCAGAAATACACAACTTCCCTTCAAGCTTAAGTCTAATTAGAATCTTGATTAAGCACGTATGTTAAATTGTAAGGGGTCTGTCCCGGGGACAGACCCCTTACAATTTAGATACAAAAAAATGCCAGCACCGCCCGAAGGCAGTCTGGCATTCTAAACTTTACTATTAAAGTTTTGTTACGTTAGCAGCTTGTGGTCCGCGCTCGCCATCAACGATTTCGAAAGATACTTCTTGTCCTTCTTCAAGAGACTTGAAGCCTTCTGATTGAATTGCAGAAAAGTGTACGAATACATCGTTTCCACCTTCAACTTCGATGAAGCCGAAACCTTTTTCAGCGTTGAACCATTTTACTTTACCATTTTGCATGGGTGTTTCCTCCTTACAAACGCTTTTTGTAAGCGTTTTAACTCTTTTAACCGTCTTACTATGTAAATAAAAAGGCATAAAAAAATGCGCACTCATCTGAATAATTCAGAAGCGGATTCAAGTGTTCCACTTCTTATTCAAAAAGTACGACCGCTTTAAATCCAAAACATATTCACAACGTAAAAGGTTGAATTAACTATAACATGCCCAACCTCAATTGTCAAAACAAGGGATGAAATTTTCGATATCCTCTTGCTCGGCCACTTAAATAGGCTATGATAGATAAAGACCGGTATCATCTTTAGAAACTGGTTTATCGAGTGAAGGAGGATGAACTGTGAGCGAAGCGTTTTCAGTACCTTATTTTAAAGAAAATTTTCAGCAATATATTGAACGAAACAAAGATGTTTTTACAAAGACACATGCGATGAATGCTTATTATCGTTCGATAGTCGGGACACTTATCAATGATAATCTCAATAAAAACAGTGAGATCGTGCGCCGTATTCGTAATTTAGAAACCGCTTATATTGAAATTAAAAACGAAAACTAAAGCTTAATTATTCCTTTTTAAGGGTAATGTTTTCTAATGTAGAGGTTTAAAATCCTGCTTCTAGCGGGCATTATGATGATAGCCCATACATAAGGTGTAAGAAGGATATTTAGCAATGCTGGCGAAATGAGTTACATACAGCATATTGTTTGACCTTGTTTGACCTTTTTTGTATGATGACAGTACAGTTTAGTTGAAAAAGGAGAAGGAGGATTTCCATGAACTTAATTCCAACAGTAATTGAACAAACGAACCGTGGGGAGCGCGCTTACGATATATACTCCCGCCTGTTAAAAGACCGTATTATTATGCTTGGCAGTGCAATCGATGATAACGTTTCTAACTCAATCGTAGCACAGCTTCTATTTCTAGCTGCTGAAGATCCTGATAAAGACATCTCGTTATACATAAACAGCCCAGGTGGATCTATCACAGCTGGTATGGCGATTTATGACACAATGAATTTCATCAAGCCGCACGTATCCACAATCTGTATCGGTATGGCAGCATCAATGGGTGCTTTCTTATTAGCTGCAGGTGAAAAAGGTAAGCGTTATGTGCTTCCTAATTCAGAAGTTATGATTCACCAGCCACTTGGCGGAACACGCGGACAAGCGAGTGATATCGAGATTCATGCACGCCGCATTATTCAAATGCGTGAACAGCTTAACAAAATCTTGTCTGAAAAAACAGGTCAACCGCTTGAAGTGATTGAGCGCGACACAGATCGTGATAATTTCCTACTTGCAGAAGATGCTGTTAAATATGGATTAGTTGATAAACTAATCACGTCTGTAGACAGTACAGACATTAAAAAATAATATCATCACAAAAACAGGACTGCTTCATTATTGAGCAGCCCTGTTTTTTTATGTTCTTTTAAAGTACAGCAACAATTTTTCCTTTAACGTGCCTTTCAGCCAGCTTAGTAAGTGCAGCTGGTACTTCTTCTAATGTAATTGTTTCAGAAATCATAGCTGATAGTTTGCCCTCGACCACAAGCTTAGCCAATTCTTCGTTCATCAGAGCAAGATCTTTTTGTGCTTTTACTGAATTAGAAAAATGAACAGCACCTAGTGCAATCTCGTGAAAAGATAGAGCTTGGCTGAAGGGTTTTACAGCAGAATAATCCGGATTTCCAGCAATGAACGCAATCCGTCCATTAAACGCGATGCTTTTTAGCGATTCAGTAGCATTCACTCGGCTAACCGTGTCAAGAACGGCATCTACACCAACTTCGTTTGTTAGTTCCATAATGCGCGTGTGAACGTCTTCTGTCTTATAAAAAATGACGTGATCTGCTCCTAAGCTCTTAACGTATTCTTCATTCTCAGGCGAGCATGTTGTGATGATCGTTGCTCCGACCTGTTTAGCAAGCTGTATCGCAAAACCGCCAACGCCGCCTGCGCCTCCATGGATCAGAATCGTTTCACCTTCTTGCAGGTTCATCTTACGGAATAGTGCTTGATAAGCCGTCATTCCAGCACACGGAAGAGCGGCTGCTTCCTCAAATGACAATCCATCTGGAATTCTAGCTGCCGTATGAGCGGTAGTTAGCGCATATTCAGCGAATCCGCCTTTTTTCGCGAGGTTGCCATGATAGAATACACGGTCTCCTTGTTTGAATTCTGTAACTCCTTCACCTGTTTCTTCAATAACACCCGCTGCGTCTAGTCCTAAAATATGAGGATAGCTCCAGTTCGGATTTCCGTTAGTAGCCGTTTTATAATCCACTGGATTAAGTCCCGCTGCCTTCACTTTCACAAGAACTTCACCTGGTCCTGGAACAGGTTTTTCTGTTTCACTGACCTTCATTTCGCGCCACATGTTTTTGTCTTGTAACAATAAAGCTTTCATCTATTAAGTCCCCTTTACGAGTATTAAGATTATTAAAAATGATACAAGGGACAGTATATCCATTTTGATGCTGTGATAATAGAAAAATGCTCATGGCGGCTGGCTTTAAGCTACGAGTGTGTTTGGTTGTTGGGTGTGTTGGATGTCCTCACTGAATGGACAAAACAGGGATTTGTATTTGTCTGGGGTCTGTCCCCCCCTCGATTGCTTTCAGCATGGCTTTGGCTTTGTTGACCGTTTCTTCGTATTCACGTTCAGGTACAGAATCCGCAACAACACCTGCACCTGCTTGTACATACGCTTTTCCGTCTTGAAACACGATCGTTCGAATCGCGATGCACGAGTCCATCTGACCATTGAATCCTAAATAGCCGATAGCGCCTCCATATACACCTCGAGATTGCTTCTCCAGTTCTGAGATGATCTGCATCGCTCTGACCTTCGGGGCACCTGAAACCGTTCCAGCAGGCATGCACGAGCGCAAAGCATCAAAGAAATCTTTATCTTTCTGCATTCTGCCTTTCACGTGTGAAACCATGTGCATCACGTGTGAATACCGCTCGATTTCCATATAAGAATCTAGCTCAACAGAACCAAATTCACTGACTCGACCAACATCGTTTCTGCCTAGATCCACTAGCATGACATGTTCTGCACGCTCTTTTTCATCTGCGAGCAGGTCTTGTTCATACGCAAGGTCTTCTTCACGAGTCTTGCCTCTTGGACGAGTTCCCGCAATCGGCCTGTTTTCCACACATCCGTTATCTACTTTTACAAGAAGCTCGGGCGAGGCACCTACGATATACGTGTCGTTAGATTTGTAATAATACATATATGGCGATGGGTTCATGGAGCGCAGAAGCCGGTAAACATCAAACGGATCCGCTTCTGTTTCCTGCTCAAACCGCTGTGACAATACGACTTGAAAAACATCTCCAGATTGAATGTATTCTTTCGCCTGCTTCACCATGGAACAGAATTCTTCTGTTGTATGAGAAGAGCGAACTCCGCTGCTTGTTTTCACGGCAACCGGCTGTTCTGCGTTTACTGTCTTGCTTTTCGGGTTTTGCTGCAGCTCTTGATACGTTTCGCGAATTCTCCTGCAAACGTCGTTAAACTTTTTTTGAATGCTTTTATCATTGTCATCAGGTGAAACGTGCAGATTGCACAGGATTGTGGTTTTTTGTTTCAGATGATCAAATACAATGATTTCGTCTGTGAACAAAAATTCCATTTCATTTTCTTGGTTGGATGATGATTTTGGTTTCGGCACATTTTCAAACGTATGAATCAAGTCATAGCCGAAAAAGCCAACAGCACCTCCAGTGAACGGAGGCAGAGAAGAGTGTTTAGGAGATTTGTATCGCGACATATACTCTTTCACGATATCTAAAGGAGAACCTTGTTTCTGTATAAGTTCATCTTCTTTTATAAAATTAAGATCGACTTCGTTCCCTTTGGAGGAAACCACCAAAAAGGGTTTTCTACCGATATACGAGTATCTAGCCCAACGTTCTCCGCCTTCTACACTTTCAAGGAGAAACGCATGCTGCTCGTGTCGCACTCTCTCAAACTGAGAGATGCACGTTTCATGATCGGATAGATATGTGAAACCGATCGGAATCACATTATAGTTTTCTTTCGATAGAGATACAACTTCCTCTAACGTTGGTACAAACATGTATACCTCACCTCTTTCAAAAATATAAAAACCTCTCGCTTGTAACAGCGGAGGCTGATTTAAATGCATCATTAATAAACTAAGAAAGAGGTGTAATCCAGGATTAACTACTCTCAACTCAGCTCAAGCTATGCTCTCTTCTCTCCACTCATCTCAACTCTTACTATTCTCCTGATTAGTGATAAATATATAGGGTTACCCCTTATCTGTCAACCGTTGATTAAGCCTTCAATCTCTTACCGGTAAAAGGAGTGCCGAATCACCCAAACCCAGCAAACACTAAAAAATAATATGAGGCTGAAAATAATCGTAATCATGAAGGCCAAACCTAAGAACAAGCCTGAACTGTGTGGATACTGCAGCGTGTAACCTGCTAATGCCAAGGGATAAAGAAGAATAAAAATCAGCATGGAAACCCAGAAGATGAGCCTTATTGTACTTTTTCGGGGTCTGATCAAATATAGGGTTAAAAGCATGTTCAAGAGTGTTAAACCAGCGGCAAACGACCAGTCATGCATAAAGCTTGTATGATGCAAAATAATCGCCTCCCCTTTTCCTCTATTATCAGTATATAAGGAGATGTTTGTAGGCCAACCCTATAAAATAGAAAAAAACCGCTGTTTGTCCATTCGAGATGGACAAAACGGCGGTTTGTATTTGTCTGGGGTCAGACCCCAATTATTCTGCTTTTGAAACAAAAGCCGATAATGCTTCAATCGCTTCCTTCTCATCAGGGCCATCAACAGCTAATACAAGTTCAGCACCAGATCCTACGGCTAAACTCATAATCCCCATGATGCTCTTTGCGTTGACTTTCTTGCCTTCCTTCTCAACAAATACATCAGACGTATAACGGTTTGCTTCTTGAACAAATAATGCAGCTGGGCGTGCTTGCAGTCCGCTTTTTAACTGTACGGTTACTTTCTTCTCAACCATTCTACCTTACCTCCTCTAACCTTATCTCTCTATTTAAAACATCAATTGATGGGTTGACCGCTTCTAATTTTCGTTGCTATTTCATCAATCTTTCGTAATCGGTGATTTACACCTGATTTACTTACAGGGCCAGATGATACCATTTCGCCCAGTTCTTTAAGGGTAATTTCTTGGTGAGTCACTCTAAGCTGCGCAATCTCGCGTAATTTATCCGGAAGTGTTTCAAGTCCTACTTGTTCATCGATGAATTTGATATTCTCGACCTGTCTCATGGCAGCACCTACCGTTTTATTGAGGTTTGCCGTCTCACAGTTCACCAGACGGTTCACCGAGTTCCGCATATCCTTTAGAATTCGAATATCCTCAAAGAACAAAACAGCATGATGGGCGCCGATCAAGGTTAGAAACTCTGAAATCTTTTCTCCGTCTTTTAAATAGATAATATAGCCTTTTTTACGTTCCAGAACCTTAGCTTTAAGCTTAAATTTGTTCATCAGTTCTGCCAATGCAACCGTATGCTCTTCATACATTGAAAAAATCTCAAGATGATAGCTTGTCTCAGGATGATTCACCGAACCACCTGCTAAGAAAGCTCCTCTCATGTATGCACGGCGGCAGCAGCTTTTTTTATTAAATTCCTCTGCAATATTGCGGGTAAATGTAAACGCCCCGTCAATAATCTTCAAATCTTCCAACAATGCTCTTGATTCTTCTGAAACACGTACAATGTAGACGTTATTCTTTTTCAAGCGCATCTTTTTTCGTACTAAAAGCTCTACGTGATAAGGATAGACACGCTTGATCAGCGTATAAATTCTTCTTGCAATAGCAGCATTTTCAGTCGGAATATCCAGAATCAATTTTCTGTTGCTGAAAGAGATGGAACCATTCATTCGAATTAAAGCAGCCAGTTCAGCTTTTTTACAGCAATCTTTCAGTTCGAGCTGCGTTAATTCTTTTTTTGTATCTGCAGCAAAAGACATCTGCATCACCACCCCTCTTCCATCCATTACAAACCATTTACTATTTTTCTAAAAGTCCTAACAACAAGTCAGAGACCCTTTGAGCATCATGCCTTACAAGCGTACCGTATTGAATAATGTTGTCGCAGACCAGTCCGATTCCGAATGACTTTAACCGTTCCTCATCAAACTGAACCTGTGATGCACCTTCTTCCAAATAAAGGTCCAAAAATTCAGAAGGAATTGTTTCATTGTTCACGATCACAACATCGATAAAATTGTGGCCCACATGGTCAATCAATGCCTGAATGTGATCGCCTGCCGTATAGTCCGTTGTCTCACCAGGCTGCGTCATCACATTACAAACATACACTCTAGGTGCCGTTGCCTCGCGAATGGCTTTAGAGATTCCGTTAACTAAAAGGTTCGGCAAGATGCTCGTATACAGACTTCCTGGTCCGATGACGATTAAGTCTGCTTCTTGTATCGCTTTTACACTCTCACGAAGAGGTTCGATCTTCTCATCTGATAAGAAAACACGTTTGATTTTCTTATTCGACAGCGGGATCTTAGATTCCCCCTGTACAATCGTCCCATCTTCCAACTCCGCGCATAAAATAATGCTGTTTTTCGCAGCAGGGAGTACTTGACCTCTTACGTTTAAAACGCGGCTAAGTTCCCGAATTCCGGTTAAAAAATCACCCGTAATATCATGCATGGCAGCAAGAAGCAGGTTTCCTAGTGAATGGCCGGTAATCCCATCGCCCACTTTAAACCTGTGCTGAAACATTTTTTCCACAAGCGGCTCAACCTCAGAAAGAGCGGCGATCACGTTTCTTACATCACCAGGAGGAGGCATATCATAATCCCTCCTCAGCCTTCCTGAGCTGCCGCCATCATCTGCAACCGTTACGATAGCAGTGATATCAACTGGATAGCGCTTCAGTCCGCGGAGAAGAACAGAAAGCCCTGTTCCTCCGCCAAGCACTACCACTTTCGGCTGCTTTTTCATCTATACTTTATCCTTTCCCATATCTCTGTGAGAGCTGAATGTTACATATTCTTTGGAAAGTGCATTTCCGATATATTCAGCTAGAGCTACAGAACGATGCTTCCCGCCTGTACATCCGATTCCGATTATCAACTGGCTCTTTCCTTCTCTTTTATATTGAGGAACCATAAAATGCAGGAGATCCAGCAGTTTTTCTAGGAACATGTTTGTTTCTGGCCATTTTAATACGTACTCAGAAATATCTGCTTCAAGTCCTGTTCTTGGTCTCATGTGCTCAATATAGTGAGGGTTCGGTAAGAAGCGAACGTCAAATACTAAGTCAGCATCAATCGGCATACCGTACTTAAATCCGAAAGACATCACATTAATTGTAAAAGGGTGAGCCGCATTCGCTGAAAAACGCTGAATGATTCGCTCACGCAACTGAAGCGGTTTTAAGTCGGACGTGTCCAACACTTGCTGAGCTCTTCCCTTTAGTTCTTCAAGCATCTCACGTTCTTGTGTGATGCCTTGAAGAGGGTTTCCGCTTTTCGCCAGCGGATGTGAGCGGCGCGTTTCTTTATATCGACGTACAAGCGTTGCATCCTTACAATCTAAATATAAAATCTGCGGCTGAACATCGGATGAGACCGCTAATTGATCTAGCGTTGAGAACAACTGATCAAAAAATTCACGGCCGCGAAGATCCATTACAAGGGCCACTTTGTTCAGCTTTCCAGCAGATTCTTGCATCAATTCTACAAATTTAGGGAGTAGTGCAGGTGGCAGATTATCAACACAGAAAAAGCCTAAATCTTCAAAGCTCTGCATGGCTACCGTCTTCCCGGCCCCTGACATTCCTGTAATAATCACCATTTGTACATCATGTCTTTCCATGCCATTTCCCCCCAGTTAGCTATGTTCAATTCATATGCGGCTAGCCCAGAGTTATGCTGGGTCTAAGCGATATGCAAGCAATTCAAAATCAGGTGTATACGTAAACGTTCCAAAAATCATGTTGCTTCCATTTGTCATATAGTCAAGTATGTGATGATCCCCAGGTGCCATCGGAAGTTCACGAACCTCTTCAACAGGCTTCCATGAAAGAATTCCTTCTTCACATTCTTCTAATGCAACACCTTCTGATTCTGTTGCAAAAAAGGTAAACATCATCCACTCAGAGACGATTTTGTCGCCTTCTTTAATAATAAAATTAAAGACTCCCTTTAGTTGAGGATTCTTTAAGTAAATACCTGTTTCTTCTCGGTACTCCCGTATAACAGAATCCCGAATAGACTCGGTAGACTCCATTTTCCCACCGGGTGCTACCCACCAGCCCCGTCTAGGCTTTTGAAGCAAAAGCACTTGATTATCTCTAATTAACACACAGTTTGTTACTCTTTGCACTTGTTTCACCTCAGGGCTATGTCCTACTTGTTAGTATACTAAATTATGTAACCCCTCACAATACAGAGGCCTCAAGGGATTGACGTATTTTAGGATTCTAATTTATGGTATTGATCTTATTTTATTATGTGAGAAAATCACCTATTAAATTAATTAAAGCAATTATTTCAACATGTGCACGGATCTGTGCGACATTGACCTGAGAAGCTTCTGAGCAAAATACTCCGTTCACTATGACCGCTTGTTTAAAACTATGAGCATCCTGAAACTAAAAGCTAGCTTTCAGGCATTTACGATTCTCTTCATTGGCAAGGTTGATTGGAGCGCTAGGTTTGAGACTCCTGCGGGACAGGCGGGCAGGTGAGACACTTAAGAGTGAAACGTCCAAATGTGGTTCACCGCCTGCCCCGCGGAAAGCGAAACACCTGGAGCGGAAATCAACCCACTTTCTCTCATATATTAGCCCACAAAAAAAAGGACACGAAGCACAGCTCCGTGTCAAAGTCTTGCCTTTATAAAAAGGGGGTCAATTTCTTATTTTTATATTACCCCACAATTATTTCACCACTGTTACAATCACATTAATTGGAAGTTACGTTTTTTAGCTTTTCAGCTAAGCTCTCTACATAGTGTTGAGCCGCTTGTGCTGCAATACTTCCATCACCTGTTGCTGTAACGATTTGACGAAGTGTTTTTTCACGAATATCTCCAGCTGCAAAGATACCTGGGATTCGAGTTTCCATCTGCTCGTTCGTTTCAACATAGCCGTTTTCGTTCGTGATGCCAAGATCTTTAAATGCTGCGTTTAAAGGCAGCATTCCGATGTAGATGAAAACACCATCCGCTGAGAAATCTTGCTCTTCACCTGTTTCAGAATGAACAAGGGTTACTTTATTCACTTTGTTGTTTTCACCGTGAATTTCTTTTACAGAGTGATTCCAGATAAAGTCGATCTTATCGTTGTCAAACGCGCGCTGCTGAAGGATCTTTTGCGCACGAAGTTTATCACGTCTGTGAACGATTGTTACCTTTGATGCGAAGCGAGTTAAGTACACTCCTTCTTCAACCGCAGAGTCACCGCCGCCGACAACAACGAGCTCACGGTTTTTAAAGAAAGCTCCGTCACACACGGCACAATAGGAAACACCGCGGCCAGAAAATTCTTTTTCTCCCGGTACGCCAAGCTTCTTATATTCAGCACCTGTTGAGATGATGATCGAACGCGCTTTATATGTTTTGCTTCCAGCTTTAATCGTTTTGTACTCTTCGCCGTCGATGATTTCTTTTACATCACCATATGCGTATTCAGCACCGAATTTTTTTGCATGTTCGAACATTTTGTTAGAAAGTTCCGGTCCTAAAATGTGATCAAAACCAGGATAGTTTTCAACGTCTTCTGTATTTGCCATCTGTCCGCCAGGAATACCTCGCTCAATCATGATCGTATCTAGATTAGCTCGGGAAGTATAAACCGCTGCAGTCATACCAGCTGGCCCTGCACCAAGAATGGCAACATCATAAATTTTTTCTTCAGTCATTAAAGCCCACTCCTTATATAAGGAAATTCTTATTTATTATATCTTTATCCTATCGGCTCATAGGAGTAAAGTCCATCATTCTGCTCAGACGTCCCGATTTACCCAGCCGATCAGTTTTTTTATCCTTAATGACAGCATAGAAACCGAAATTTCATAATGCTCAGCCACGGCTTTTTGAGTAGATCGTCCCTTTTGTTTGCGAGCTAAGTGATCGATTGCTGCAGCGATTGCTTTTTGATTATCAAAGATTCGTTCTCCAGACAGTTCAGCAAATTTAATCGCTTCTGACCAATAAAAGAGAACGTGTTCATCAAGTGCTGAACCTTTTTCTTTTATGAAAAGAAGTACGTCTAGTGCCTCGCTGATGATTTCAGATGGGCTTCCTACTTCCACAAGTTCGCCATCATGAGCTAATTTGATAGAAAGTTCCGGTTGATGTTCGAGCATTATGTTTGCCGCAATCTCTTTAGCGAGAAGAGATTCTTCTTCACGCAGGCAAAAATCACGTAGGGTCGCATAAGCCTCTTCATTTTTATTCCCTCGCAAAAGAAATAAATGCGTAATTTTATTTTTTTCCAGTCCTTTACGTACCTGCTGAATATGTTCCATCGCTTTCATTTGACGATCTTTTTTCGGTTTGTTCTGATTGCTTGAAGGCACACGATATTGATAGTCTCCACCTGAAACAGTCAGCTCATCCTTCATCGCTTTTTCCATATAAAACGGCGCAACATGTCCTTCTGGATCAAGCTCAATCACTTTTTTCCACGTCTTTAAAGAGAGTTCTTTTTGTCCAAGCGCATAATGCGAGACCGCTAGCATATGTGTTGTAACAGGATCATAAACAAATGACGATTTTTTTAATGTTTGAAGCCATTTGTTAGCATAAATATGTTCTTCTAATAGCCCGAACGTATTACCAAGCTTGTAACGGTGCTCAGGGTGCATCGGGTGGACTGTCTTTAAACGCTCAACCAGCTTTCCGCCAGGCTCATCCATTCCTAAATGGAACAAAAAGATTGCTAAATTACAAAGAGCATTTAGGTTTCCTGGATTTTTTTCCAGTACATCCTGAAGAACATCCATCGCCTCATCAAATTCGCTCTTATAAAAATGAGTAAGTGCTAAGTTGTTATAAGCCGCCCAAAACTTCGGATGATCGGTGATGATTGATCGCAGCTGCTGCTGTGCAAGCGGAAGGTCTCCCCGTTCGATCGACTGCCTCGCTTCATCATGCAGTTTGATCAACTCCTCTTCTGTAGAAAGAGGCAAATTGGCAGACTTATTTCCTGTTTCAAGTGAAATAAGATCTAAGAGTTCTTGCGTATCTTCAACAAACTCGCCGTCCGGATCGTATTCGATATATAAAGAAGCATGTTTCTCCGCATCCGAATACAACCCTAAGTGCGCAAAGTTATTCGCGAGGAAAAAGTGACATTCTGAGAGTTCAGACCCCGCTTGCTCTAATGCGCTTAACAAATGTTTATTGGATTCTTCATATTCACCGATCTCAGCGAGCGTTGATGCAAGCTGACATAAAAAAGAGGGCTCTTCCGGCTGGAAGGTAACGGCCCGCTCAAACATTTTTTTTGCTGTATATAGATCACGCCTGTTATAGGCTTTTATTCCTTTTTCAAAAAAGTAATCCCCATCCTGGATAAAGGGAAGAACACGGCCGCTGACTGCACTGGCACTTTTTTGTTTATGCATAATTTAGTTCCTCCATCTACTATGTAAACTCACTTCATTCTTCATCGCACAGTTTACAAAGTTTTCAACCCAAAAATTATAACATAGGCTAATTCGAGTAACACCCCTTAAACTGTAAATAATGGGCAGGAAAGTTTCGACAAAAATGATGAAGGGCGGTGTAGTAGGCGATGAGGAGGGTGGGATAGCTTTTTGTGGGCGAGCTAAAATCTCCGCGAGCGAGCATATATCTCTGTGGACACTCATAAATTCCAGGAATCGCTCGTAAACGCCAAGAACCGCTCGTAAACTCCAGGAATTGCTCGTAAACGCCAGGAATTACTCGTAAAATCCAAGAATCGCTCGTGAAATCCAGGAATCGCTCGTAAAATCCAGGAATCGCTCGTAAACGCCAGGAACCGCTCGTAAACTCCAGGAATCGCTCGTAAATGCCAAGAATCGCTCGTAAACGCCAAGAATCAACCGTCATGTTCCAAATTCCACAAAAAAAACAACCGAGAGCTTACCCTCAATTGTCTTTTTTCGTATGTCTTTCTTTTAATGTAGTTAAAATCTCAGCCAATGGTACCTTTTGCTCCTGTAAAAGGACCAATACATGATAAAGAAGGTCTGAAACTTCCCACTTCAGCTCTTCAGGATCACGATTTTTCGCCGCGATGATGACTTCTCCGGCTTCTTCTCCTACCTTTTTCAAAATCTTATCGACTCCGTGTTCAAAAAGGTAAGTTGTGTACGCTCCTTCAGGCATCTCATGCTCTCGTTTTGCAATGACTTCTTGCAGCTCTGTCAAAATCGCATATCGATCAGCGTTTGGTGCATCCGCTTTATCATCAGCACTGTAAAGCGTTTCTGAAAAACAGCTGTATGATCCTGTATGGCAAGCCGGTCCTTGAGGCTCGACTAGAACGACTACTGCGTCTTGATCGCAATCGTAGCGGATGCTTTTTACTTTTTGAGTGTTTCCGGACGTTTCGCCTTTGTGCCATAATTCCTGTCGTGATCTTGAAAAGAATACCGTTTCACCAATTTCGATTGTTTTTTCAAGCGATTCTCTGTTCATATAGGCGACTGTCAGTACCTCTTTTGATTGATAATCCTGGACTACAGCAGGAATCAGTCCTTTTTCGTCAAAGTTCAGCTTTTCCAAATTCATCGTACAGACACCCCCAACTTTCGCAATTCTGTCTTTACCTCTGCAATCGATGTTTCTTTATAATGAAAAATACTAGCAGCAAGCCCAGCATCTGCTTTGCCATCTGTAAAAGCATCATAAAAATGCTTTGAAGATCCGGCACCGCCTGATGCAATGACAGGAACCGTTACGGCTTCACTCACGGCTTTAGTCAATTCCAAGTTAAATCCAGACTTTTCTCCATCTTGATCCATGCTGGTTAACAGAATCTCTCCAGCACCTCGGTTGACAGCCTCTTTCGCCCATTCAGTGACTTCCCACTGAGTGGGTTTACGCCCTCCATGGGTATATACGCGCCATGAGCCGAGTTCTTCATCATACTTTGCGTCAATGGCAACAACGATACATTGTGCACCAAAATAATCCGATCCTTCTGTGATCAATTCCGGCCGCAAAACGGCTGCAGTATTCACTGAAACCTTGTCAGCGCCTGCTCGTAAAACTCGCTTCATGTCTTGAAGTTTATTAATGCCGCCCCCTACTGTAAAAGGGATCGCTAGTTCTGCCGCAACTCGTTCAACTACTTCAACCATCGTTTCCCGTCCCTCGTGACTTGCAGAAATGTCTAAAAACACGAGCTCATCTGCTCCTTCTGAGTCATAAAAGCGCGCCAGTTCAACAGGATCTCCAGCGTCAACAAGATTGAGAAACTGAATGCCTTTTACCACACGGCCTTCTTTAACGTCCAAACAAGGAATAATTCTTTTAGTCAGCATTACTTCACACTTCCTAACGCATCTGACAATGTGAAACGATCTGTGTACAAGGCTTTGCCGATGATAGCACCTGCAATTTTACGATCATCATTTTTTAAGTTCACGAGGTCCTCGATAGAGCTTACACCGCCTGATGCAATGACTTCTTTACCTGTGATACCGGCTAATTCGCCGATTGCTTCCACGTTCGGCCCTTGCAGCATACCGTCCTTAGAGATGTCGGTGAAAATAAAGGTTTCCGCACCTTCTTCTACAAGTCGTTTCGCTAAGTCGATTGCTAAAATATGCGAAGTTTCTAGCCATCCTTCTGTTGCTACAAAACCATCACGTGCATCGAGTCCAATTGCCACTCTAGATCCACCATACTGAGCTAATGCTTCTCTAACAAAATCCGGGTCAGAAACAGCGGCACTGCCTAAGATCACACGGTCAACTCCAGCATCCAAGTAATAAGAGACATCTTCCATTGAACGAATGCCTCCACCAATCTGAACTTTTGCGGTAAGTTCTTTTGCAACACGCAGCACATGCTCGTGATTGATTTTTCGGCCGTCCTTTGCACCATCGAGGTCAACCATATGAATCCACTCTGCCCCTTGATCCGCAAACTGTTTGGCCATATCAAACGGAGAATCTCCGTAGATCGTCTCTTGATTATAGTCTCCTTGCATCAGCCTTACACATTTTCCGTTACGCATATCAATGGCTGGATACAGTATAAATGAACTCATCTTTGTTTTCCCTCCTCAACAAAACGGCAAAAATTTTGCAGCATTCCCATGCCCGTTTCAGAGCTTTTTTCAGGGTGAAACTGCGTACCCATAATTCTTCCGCTTCCTACAACAGCAGGTACTTCAACGTCTTCATAGTTAGCGACCGCTGCTAGAACTTCTCGATTTTCAGTTTGCACAACAAAGGAATGTACGAAATAAACATATCCTTCATCTAAGCCTCTCAATAACGGCTGTTCATTTTGTAAAAAGTTAAGATTGTTCCATCCCATATGTGGCACTTTATACGAAATGCCCTCACTCGTTGTTCCTGAAAAACGCTCTACTTTTCCAGGCAGAAGTCCAAGTCCTTTAGTTAAGCCATTCTCAGTACTTTCATCAAACAGCAGCTGCATGCCAAGGCAGATGCCCATGAGAGGCTTCCCGCCAGCTGCTTCTTTTTTTATAAAATCAGCGAGTCCCGTTTTCTCTAATTCAGTCATCGCATCTTTAAAGGAACCAACTCCAGGAAGCAGCAATCCATCGACTTCATGAAGTTCCTCAGGATTGCCAGAAAGGATATAAGGTTGGTTGATTCTTTTTAAAGCGGAACAGACAGAGTGAAGATTGCCCATTCCATAGTCGATAATTCCGATCATTTATAACATTCCTTTCGTAGAAGGCACTCCTTTAACACGTGGATCGATCTGTGTTGCTTCATCTAATGCTTTTGTAAAAGCTTTGAAGATGGCTTCAATAATATGATGCGTATTTGAGCCATAGTGAACGATCACATGAAGGTTCATTCTTGCTTCTAGTGCAAGTTTCCAGAAAAATTCATGCACGAGTTCTGTATCGAATGTACCTACTTTTTGACTCGGAAACTCTGCCCGAAACTCTAGATGAGGACGGTTGGATAGATCAATCACGACTTGAGCCAGCGTTTCATCCATCGGCACAAACGCATTTCCGTAACGTTTAATCCCGCGCTTATCACCTAGTGCTCCTTGAATGGCTTGTCCAAGACATATCCCTACGTCTTCTGTTGTATGATGGTCATCGATCTCAACGTCTCCTGCTGCATTTACCGTCAGATCAAAATGTCCATGGCGCGCGATCGCATCTAACATATGGTTTAGGAATGGGACGGGTGTTTGAATATCCGCTTGTCCTTCTCCATCGATATCTAAAGACAAACTGATTTGAGTTTCTTTTGTATTCCGTTCAATCGTATGTTGTCGCAGCTGCTTTTTCATTTACTTGTCCTCCAGTCGAAAATCGATCGCTCTCGCATGCGCTTCTAATCCCTCTAAGCGGGCAAATGCTGAAATTTTACGGCCATTTTCGTTAATTGCTTGTTCACTATATCTGATGACACTTGATTTTTTCGTAAAATCATCCACGTTTAGCGGACTTGAAAATCGTGCTGTCCCACTCGTAGGGAGTACGTGGTTGCTGCCTGCAAAGTAATCCCCAACAGGCTCTGAGCTATATTCTCCAAGAAAAATAGCTCCGGCGTGTTTAATTTTTCCGAGAAGACTCATTGGATCTTTCGTCATGATCTCTAAGTGTTCAGGTGCGATCTGGTTGATCACATCTGCGCCTTCTTGAAGTGAATTGACGATATAGATAGCGCCATATTCCTGAATTGCCTGCAATGCGATATCTTGTCTTGGAAGTTCAGCAAGCTGTACCTCCACTTCAGTTGAAACTTTTTCAGCAAGCTCTTTTGAAGTTGTTACGAGTACAGCTGCAGAACGCGGATCGTGCTCTGCTTGTGACAATAGATCTGCTGCAATATATCGTGCGTTTGCGGTTTCATCAGCTAATACGGCAATTTCGCTCGGTCCTGCAATCATATCAATATCACAGACGCCAAATACTTCGCGCTTTGCTAGAGCTACAAATATATTACCTGGCCCAACAATCTTATCTGTCTTTGGCACAGATTCTGTTCCGTATGCGAGTGCTCCAATCGCTTGAGCGCCGCCAATTTTAAACATTCGTTTAACACCGGCTATAGAAGCGGCTGCTAATACGGCAGCTGGAAGTTTTCCATCTTTTCCTGGAGGCGACACGAGAACGATTTCCTCCACACCTGCAACGCTCGCAGGAATCACACCCATCAATACTGATGACGGGTAAGCCGCTGTTCCACCTGGAACATAAACACCTACAGAATCAAGCGGTGTTACTTTTTGACCTAATAATGTTCCATCTTCACGGGTGAAAAACCATGATTGCCTTCTTTGTTTTTCATGATACTCACGAATGTTTGCGGCAGCTTCTGTAATGATTTCAACCATTTCTGAATCAAGTGAGGAAATAGCCTCATCAATTTCAGTTTTCGTCACTTGGAGTGATTGCAGAGAAACGCCATCAAATTTTTCCGTATATTGAAAAAGGGCTTCATCACCCTTTGTTTTTACGTTTTGAAGAATTTCAAGAACAGCTTTTCTTTGCGCTTCTGTATTTTGTTCTACGCTTCTTTCAAGGTTTTTCAATTCCGATACAGCTTGTATTTTCATTGAATACCCTCCTTGCTTTCAACGAGTGTGCGCATCCGTTCCACGAGATCGTTGATTTTTGCTGCATGAAGTCTATAGCTTGCAGGATTCACAATCAGACGTGATGTAATATCTGCAATTTTTTCAAGTTCTACGAGTCCATTTTCTTTTAGCGTTCGGCCTGTTGAAACGATATCGACAATTCGATCCGCCAGTCCGATTAACGGTGCGAGCTCGATTGATCCGTTCAATTTGATCACTTCGACCTGCTGTCCTTGCTCTCTAAAATAATGAGAAGCAACATTCGGATACTTAGAAGCAATTTTTGGTGCTACTCGCTGATCATTCCCGCCTGGCAGACCTGCAACAGCCAAATAGCATTCAGAAATTTTAAGGTCCAGCACTTCATACACGTCACGCTCTTCTTCAAGCATAACGTCCTTGCCGGCGATCCCGATATCCGCTACCCCATGTTCCACATAGGTAGGGACGTCCATCGGTTTTGCTAAAATAAATCGAAGTCCTGCTTCAGGTGCATCAATGATCAATTTTCTGGATTCATCAAATTCAGGAGGCAGCGGATAACCAGCTTGTCTTAGAAGTTCCACAGCTTCCTCAAAAATTCTTCCTTTAGGCATTGCCATCGTTAAAACCGTACTCATGAAAAGTCCTCTCCTTGCTGACTTCCGATTAGATAATGAACGTCATCGAAACGTTTGCTGAATTCATCTACGTTTTTTACCCCAGCCAGATCTTGCATCACAACAAGTGCGCCTTCTGCTCGTTTGGATTTTGCCATTTGCAGCGCTTCTTTTCTGCGCTTCCCTGTATATAAAATACACTGTCGGTTTTTATTGTCACCTTTATTTCCTAACGCTTCTATAAAATAGTCCATGCGGATCGCAAAACCGATCGCTGGTGCTTTGCGATCAAATTGGCTGAGCAGATCATCATAACGGCCACCGCTGGCAATTGGCGCACCGATGCCTGCTGCGTATCCTTCAAACACAATTCCTGTGTAATAGCTCATGTGACTGAACAATGTAAAATCAAAAACAATATTCTGTGCCGCATCATATTCTTCAAGTAGGTTGTATAACGTCTTTAATTCTTGGAGCGTTTGCTGTCCTTTCGAGTTCGGATTTAGAGCCAGCGCTTCATCCAGAACTTCAACACCGCCTCTTAAGTCCAATAGTTTCAACAAACGCTGTGTATCTATAGATGATAGCGGAAGCTGCTTCACATGTGACGTGTAGCCTACATAATTTTTTTCGTTCAGATAACGAAGCAGTTCACCTGCTCGGCTGTCATTTCCTAAAATATCGGCCAGGAGCTCTTGAACGAAGCCAATATGACCAACAGCTACTGTAAAGGAAGTGATGCCGCTCTTTCGAATCACCTCTGTCATCAGTGCGAGCGTTTCTGCTTCCGCACTTGCCGTTCCTTCACCGATCAATTCAATCCCTACTTGTTCGAACTCAGCTGGCCTTCCGCCTTCACGCTGCTGAGCACGGAAAACGGGAGAACTATAAGCTAGACGAAGCGGGTATGCGACATGTTTCATGCTCGATGATACGACCCTCGCAATCGGAGCGGTCATGTCCGGGCGGAGTACTAACGTTTTGCCTTCCATATCGAGCAATTTAAAAAGCTGCTGATCTAAAATAGCAGAAGCCTCACCAACTGTATCGTGATATTCAAGTGTAGGAGTCTGAATGAACTGATAGCCCCACGACTCCATCTCAGTTTTTATTGTATTTTTAATGTCTTCATTTTTTTGATAAAACGCGGGCAGCGTATCGCGCATTCCTGCCGGCTTTTCAAATACAAACGGTTTTGACATGTTCCTTCATCCTTTATATGTGAAGTGAATAATAAGTTATAAATCTTTATATGTGAAGTGAATAATAAGTTATAAATACTTTAGTCTGCTAATGTACTACCATGATAAAGATTTAGTTGTAAGTCTACACTTCCTATTGAAAACTGTCAACCAATTCACACGAATTTTCTGTTTCTTTTCAGGAGTTAAGAAAATGGATTTCAGGGAATAGTATGTAAAATAAATTCCTACATACGAAAGGACGGAATACGTCTTGTTTAATCGCATCTTTTTTATTGCCATTATTATTGGTGTACCGCTTTCTGTTATCGGAAGTATGCTGCATTGGCCAGCAGTCATACTTTTTGTTATCTATTGTGCAACGATCGTTGCCCTTGCTGGTTACATGGGCCGTGCCACTGAAAGTTTGGCGATTGTTGCAGGGCCTCGAATCGGGGGGACTGCTGAATGCCACTTTCGGAAATGCTGTCGAACTTATCATTTCTATTTTTGCCTTAAAAGCCGGTCTCATAAGTGTAGTATTAGCGTCATTGACGGGTTCTGTACTCGGTAATCTTTTACTAGTCGGCGGATTGTCCTTTTTTATAGGAGGATTAAAGTTCAAGCAGCAAAAGTTTAACGTCTATGATGCCCGCCATAACGCTGGATTGCTCATTTTCGCTGTTGTAGTCGCTTTTGTTTTCCCTGAGGTCTTTTCTTATAAACTGAACGATGCCGATTCACTTACATTAAGTGTTTGGGTAGCTGTAATCATGATCATTCTGTATATCGCTGCTCTGTTGTTTAAGCTCGTTACCCACCGCGGTGTGTATCAGTCAGAGCACGACGATGCGCATTCAGATGAAACGGCCGAATGGAGCAAATGGAAGGCTTTGATTATCCTTGCTCTTTCTACTGTTGCAGTTGCTTATGTTTCTGAAAAGCTCGTTCATACATTTGAAGAGGTTGGTGAAACATTAGGTTGGAGTGAAGTGTTTATTGGGGTAATCATTGTTGCGATCGTCGGAAATGCAGCAGAGCACGCTTCAGCGATTATTATGGCTTACAAGAATAAGATGAATGTTGCGGTAGAGATCGCAATCGGTTCAACGCTCCAGATCGCGATGTTTGTCGCCCCACTACTTGTATTGATTTCTCTGTTTTTCGAAAAATCAATGGCACTCGTATTTACATTGCCTGAACTTGTTGCGATGGTGTTATCCGTTTTCCTTACGATCTCTTTAACTAGCGACGGGGACACAAACTGGTTTGAAGGACTTACATTGCTAGCCGCCTATCTAATCATGGGTGTTGGGTTTTATCTTCTTTAAGATAGGTGAAGGCTATTTTGAGCCTTCACCTATTTTTTGTGTCTGGAACAGTGGAATTTCCAATTAAAGTTTACTTAAAATTATTTTTTCGGATATAAAGCTGTATGGACCAGAAGAACAGATAACTTATATGTCCTCCCTGTCCATACACAATTTCCTGATTTCCACCTAATAATGCAAAATAGGCATAAAAAGCATAAAAATTTGATACAGTTTAGAATAAAGGACAAGTTTAGGGCGGGTGTGATGATGGAAAATTACTTATCGATTGGATCTTTTCCAGTAAAAATGGTGTGGCTTGCGATTTTAGGTTCAGCTTTGATCGCTTATGGAGTTATTAGTCTGAAACTTAGAAAAGAAACGGATAAAAAACAGCTTTTGGACGTGTTAAGCAACGCTGTCGTTCTGTGCTGGTTGGTATGGAAGATCAGCTATGCGGTGCTCCATCCCCTTCTCATTGTTAAACAACCGCTTAATATTTTGTATTTTAACGGAGGAGAAACGGGGCTTGTTCTAGGTATTATTGTTGCTGTTGTCTATCTATTATGGACATCTGGAAAACAAGAGCTCGATAGAAGCAGAGTATTTTACACTGGAATATTAGCTCTCTCATTCTTCTTTTCGTTTTATTATGGAGCGCATTTTGCAGCTACGAAACTTTTAGCAGACGGATTAATCTCACTGTTTTTTACAATCCTCTCCATCTACTTATATACGGCAGGCTCTTTTGAGTTAAGAAAAACGGTGCTATCCATGCTTGTTACCGCACTCTTTTTTTCTGTCCTTACCAATACCCCGCTTGGAGGTAAGAAAGAGGAAGCTATTTCAACGGCTGCATCTGGCATCAAAAATGGAAATTCTGCACCTGATTTCGAATTAACAACGATCGAAGGAGATAAGGTGAAGCTTTCTGACTTAAAGGGCAAAGTCGTGTTTGTTAACCTCTGGGCAACATGGTGTCCGCCGTGCCGTGCAGAAATGCCAGAAATGGTTCGTTTTTATAAAGACCATTCATCGAAAAACGTTGAAGTACTAGCGGTAAACTTAACAGACAGCGATTCTGAAAAAGAAGTGAAAAAGTTTGCAGAGGAGTATAAGCTGAACTTTCCTGTTTTATTAGATCCAGATGGGAAAGTAGGAAATACGTACAAAACGGTCACCATTCCGACGACTTTTATTATCGATAAAAAAGGAATCATCAAACAAAAGCATATCGGACCAATGAGTTACGAGATGATGGAAGATTTTTATCAATCCGCTCAATAAAACAGCAATTACTAAGGAAATTTCACTGAACAATCGATCACATTTTTTAAAGAAGTACAAAAATGCTGGCTCACTCACCTGTTTGATAGGTGGATGAGCCAGCTTTTCGTTTGTGTTTGCAAGTGAAATTTAAAAATTTCACGGTAATCGATTTTTTATTCACGGTAATTCCAAATATATTCACGGATAGCAGCAATAATTTCACGGATAAAATGATTCAAACGATTTTCGACACACCTTGACAGGCAGGGCTGCGCTAAATCTTCTCAAACAAATATAGCTTCGCATTCTCCGGCCGACCTAACTTCGGTCCCTTGAATCCTCTTCGGATCAGTTCTTTTCTCATAAACATCATAAGTCCACCATGACTGACCACCAGCGCATTTTCTTCGCTTTCCTCTAATATGCGGTCAACTATATTGGCGATTCGTTTCTCCACATCTGTTCTGCGCTCGAGCTGTGATTTGTGGTTAAAAAACCAAGCTGTTCGAATACATAGTGGATAAAGAATCATTGGAATCTTGATATCTCTTTTGAAAAATGGATACACTGGAATTTCACGAAGCTCATCTGTTTTGATTAACTCGCCATCATATATTTTTTCTGCAGTAAATTCTGCTCGCCTTACCGTGCTAGAATAGCATTTTTGCCAAGTGATTCCGCCGAGATCCACATCCGTTTCTTCCACATCTGACGCTTCATACTCTTTCATCCATTGATCAAATTCAGACGGTGTGATCCATTTTTCAGTCGGGTAGCCTCGAGTTACTTTAAAATGACGTACCAGTCCAATCTTCATCGTTTATCACTTCTTCCCCACGTTATGTATTTATCCTCGTTTTCTGCTATCTCTTTTAATGCTTTAGCTCGTCTCACTAAAAATTTCGTCATGTATTTTTCTAAAAAGAGCCAATCTGCTAATCTGCCAATCACGCCAAACGGTGACGTGTAGTGGAAGTGGTCCACCATCACCGTTCCGCCCTCTTTCTGTTCAAAGGTGTGCGTATGAACGAATGAGTGAAAAGCGCCTTTTACCATCACGTCTACGAACATACGTGGACGATCCATCTTAATGATCTTTGCTGTAAGTCTTTGTTTCACACCAAGATGCACAGCCTCCCATGTAACAGAATCTCCTTTTTCCATTAGACCTGTCGTTACACCGCCCACCGCTCTTTCTTTCGTATGTGAAGTCGTCTGTGTATGTACATCAACGTTTCGAGCGAGGTCGAAACACAGTTCTGGTGAAGCTTTTATGAATTCATGATGTTCGATAATGGGCATAAAAAAACTCTCTTTCATAAAATTTTATTTGATAACCTTATAAAGCGTTAATTGAGAAGTTTCTTTTTCTATGAGTTGCTGATCAAAAGTAAAACTAAAACCAATAAAATAGGGCTTAAAATAAAGTGATTTTTTGCTAGAAAACTCTATCTTTATTCCAGCCGTATATGTAAGCTCCTCAGGGTGTGATTTTAAAGCACGTTGATATAAGGAAACACTCTCAACCTTCTCCCAGACCAAGACATGTGAAATGGGTTCCTGAAACATGCCTGAATTAAAAGCTCTTTTGTCATATGGGAGCTGGCCTGGTGATATAGATTCCTCAATTGATACTTGGTAATATTCATCATGGTTGATTTCACATTCCTGGCTTTTTAATAAAATAAATCCCTTTTCCATACTCAAAACCACTGTTTCAAAGATCTCGTACGTGTTTTCCTTTAAATTGTAATTAAGTGTATGACTATAAATGGCCTGAAGCTCTGTTTTGATGATTTTTCTTAGTACATCCAGTTCTTCCATTGTGAGAGAATAATCCATAAACATACACCACTTCCACATGTGAAAATAAAAAACACCCATTAAAAATGGATGCCTTTCTTATTCTAATTAACTATTCCACGCATAAAAAGAAATTCCTTCACTCACATGATCCTTAAAAAAAGAGATCAAGTCTGGCATTGTAAAATACCTTCTATAATCTTCGTTCATCCCGAAGACGTCTTTTACATAAACAATTCCGAGCTGCTCTTTTTTATCAAAAAGAATTAAACCGTAGCCGTCCCTCATCGTAAAGATGACCGGACACCCAAGGTTCAAACTGTAAGTGAATTGTTCCCGGCTATCAACTGGTATTAATGACTCCTGTGTATAAAGCGGCCCTAAAAACCACTGCTTCACTTTGTCTTTTATACCCATGTCATTCACCCCGCTTATACAATCATATGCGGGCGCTTCAGAAAGTTACTGACTTTAAACAATTGTTTAATTTCACAGCCTTTTTTCCAAAATTATTTTATGCAAACCTTCTTTATTCGTATACGTTTCAATCACATCAAAACCATTTTTAATATTTAAAAGTAACATGCCACGCCACTTGTTCATCGTTTTTGTTTGCACAGCAGAATAACCCTTTTCCTTTAGATACATATGCTGCAGATGCATTAACTTTGACGCGACTCCATATCCTCTATAATTAGAATCCACTCCTCCTAGCCAGCTGTAATAGTTGTTTTGATTTAGCTCATATCCAATTTTATAACCGATTACAAGGTCATCATGCTGTGCAACTACAATGGTTAACTGAGGTTTAGACTTCATTTTGGAAAGAAAATCGCTTGAATTCCCAAATATTTTATAATGCAGATCAAATATTCCTTTTAAGATATCATCTTGAGGCAATGACTCATGAAGTGAGTATCCAATCTTCAAGTTGATTCCTCCTCTATTTAGGCATTATAAAAAAACAGGGTGCTATCTCTGATAACCCCTACTCTAACAAAAAACTGACCAATATGAGCATATATTGGCCAGTCCCCTTACTCTATTAACTTACTAAACGCTTCGTTTCTTCAAACTCTTCTTGAATGACTGCACTTGGTGCTTTCGTCATAAGGCTAACCACTACAATGGTTAGTGTACATGCAATGAAACCTGGGATGATTTCATATACATCTGCAAATCTCGGGATCAGCTCCCAAACGATAACTGTTACAGCTCCCACTACGATACCAGCGAACGCTGCCCACTTTGTCATGCGTTTCCAATACAGACTAAGCAGTACGACCGGTCCAAACGCTGCACCAAATCCAGCCCATGCATAGCCTACTAGATTTAGAATCGTTTCACTCGGGTTAAGTGCCATCACAAAAGCGATTACAGCAACCGCCAAGACAGCTAATCGCCCAACCAACACGAGCTCCTTATCAGAAGCGGAGCGTTTTACGAATGCTTTATAAAAGTCTTCTGTCAGCGCACTTGATGTTACAAGCAACTGAGAAGAAATCGTACTCATAACAGCGGCTAAAATGGCAGCTAACAAGAAGCCTGTAATAATCGGATGGAACAATACTTCAGATAACAAGATAAATACCGTTTCAGCTTTTGCTTCCCCTAGAGGAGCACCCGCTTGGTTGAAATAAGCTATCCCCACAAGACCTGTAAACATCGCTCCAACGATAGAGAAAATCATCCAACCCATTCCGATTCGTCTTGCGCTCTTCATTTCTTTTACAGACGAGATCGCCATAAAACGAACGATGATATGGGGTTGGCCAAAGTAACCTAATCCCCATGCGAGCAGGGAGATGATGCCGATTAAGCTTGTCCCTGTGAATGCATCAAGCAGAGTCGGGCTGATGCTTTCAATCTCGTTAAAAGATGCATCCCAGCCTCCAACCTTTAAGATCGCTACGAGCGGAACTAAAATTAACGCAACAAACATGATGGCTCCTTGTACGAAATCCGTGTAGCTTACAGCTAAGAAACCGCCGAATAATGTATAAATAATAACTACTCCAGCTGTAAGCAAGATTCCCCACATGTAGTTAAGACCAAATGCTGTTTCAAAAAGCTGTCCGCCAGCTACCATACCTGACGACGAATAAAAGGTAAAAAAGATCACGATTACTAAAGCAGATGTAATTCTTAGTATGCGAGATGTGTCCTTAAAACGATTTTCGAAATAATCGGGAATCGTTATGGAATTGTTCGACACTTCTGTATACGTTCTGAGTCGAGGTGCGACGAATAGCCAGTTTAAATATGCACCTGCACACAAGCCAATTACAATCCATCCTGCACTCAAACCTGACACGTACATCGCACCAGGTAGACCCATCAACAGCCATCCGCTCATATCTGATGCACCTGCACTAAGTGCGGTAACGGCCGGACCAAGATTTCTTCCGCCGAGCATATAATCAGTGAGGTTGTCGGTCTTGCGATACGCATAGAGTCCGATCAGCACCATGCCAATCATATAAAGACTAATTGAAAAAATTACACCAAAATCCATATTCAGTTTTCCTCCTGTCTCATCTCGTTGTAAAACGCTTTCAATTTTTAAAAAATTAAAAAAAGGAACATTTTTATTATAAATACATTTTTCGACAAAAGGAATAGATTTTTTTTGGAAGACGTCTAGATTGGAGCTTCATAAGATGTCTAAACCAGTGGGTTGGATGCAAAAGGAACCATCAATCCACAAGTTTTGGTGATGAATCCAAAAGTTTTTAAGCTTAATCCACAAATTTGGGTGCTGAATCCAGAAGTTTTGACTGTTTATCCACGAGTCTGCAATACTCGACAAATTCGCGGAGCGCTCGCATTCTTATCGCCACTGCTATCCCCTCTCCTTCACACAACAAAAAAACTGGTACCCATTCTTAAGACGTTTGGGCGCCAGTTTTACTTATGTTATAGTTTTTTGCGTCTTAAACGCTTGACCTTAACAAATTGATTTGTAAACTGATCCAATTCTTCGTCCCGGTAGATGTAGAAGAATCGATGGTGATGGCCATCTTTCATTTCGGTCAGATCACACTTCATGTAGTCATCCAGTTCTTGACGCGTCAGTTCGACCGTATACATTTTGCCGTGACTTGGAATATCCAATTGGATCTCGTTTAAAAAATGGAGTTCTTTAAATAAATAAATAGAAGTATCAAGGAGAAATTCACAGATTAAGTCTTCTGTTCCAAAGTAGTGTTGAAAATGTTCGCGTGTAAACGCAATATGAGGTACGTTACGTTTGTAGGTAGAATAGTCGCCGTAAAAAACCAGCTTTGCCCGTTGGCTTTGAAGTTCATAATGCTTAACAAGACCGTGACCTTTCATTTTAGACACAGCTGTCCGGAAACGATAAGTATCGCGGGCAGCCAGCTGTTCGGCCTTATTTTGTGGATGTGATGCTTTCGGTGCATGCTGAGTCTGACAGCTGTCTTCTACTAGGTGTCCAATTTTAAAAGTATTCTTCAGAAAAACGATCGAGAATGATTTCCTTCTCATAGTATGCGCCTCCAGCTTTCGCTTTTTTGCCTGTTTTTAGTATACGACTAAATACAAGAAAACCCAAGAGGGGAACTTCCGACAAATTTCTATCTGTTTTCCATTTCCCTCTTTGAACGCTCTTCTTTTGTATAAATAACCTGCATCGGATTGCCGCCAACGAAAGAACCTTCTGGGACATTTTTGTGGACGAGTGTTCCGGCCGATACGATCGCACCATCACCGATCGTAACTCCTGGGAGAATCGTTGAATTCGCACCGATCATCACTTCATCACCCACAATCACATCACCAAGGCGGTATTCTTTTATTAAATATTCATGAGCTAAAATGGTTGTGTTGTAGCCGATCACACAGTTCTTCCCTACCGTAATTCGTTCAGGGAACATGATATCCGGCATGACCATGAGTGCAAAAGCCGTTCCTTCACCGACTTTCATCTTCAAGAAAGTACGGTACAGCCAATTCTTAACCGGCAAAAATGGCGTATAACGAGCGACTTGAATGGCAATGAAATTTTTCACAACTTTCCAGAACGGAACCGTATCATACACTTGGTACAACGAGTTCCTTCCTTTGACCGGATAACGCTCTGTATTACGCAATTATCTCTCTCCTAAAACATCCAGCAAATCCGTCATCTCATTTAGCATGAAATCAGGATTAAACTGCTGCAAATAATCATTTCCGCGAATGGTCCAAGCCACACCAGCTGTTTGTGTTCCTGCATTCTGTCCAGCTAAGATATCATACTTGCTGTCACCGACCATGATGGCACGTTCTGGAGTTGAATCCAGCAAGGCAAGGGCTTTTTGAATCGGCTCTGGATCTGGCTTCGCTTTTTCAACATCATCAAGCGTAACAACCGTTTGAAAAAATTTGTCAAGTCCAACAAGTTTTAGGCCCATCTTGACAGTGTTTCTCATTTTAGTCGTTACAATGCCCAGTTTATAGCCCTTTTTATACAATTCTTCTACCGTTTCAAAAACTCCTTTAAACTCTGTTACAAGTTCATCATGATGAGAGATATTATGTTCACGGTACGTTTGGACTAAATCTTGAACTTTTTCCTTATCGAACTGCTCCATCGTTTCAACAAGCGGCATTCCCATTAACGGAAGGATATGCTCGCGGTTGTATTGCTCTGGAAAATGTTTATCCAGTGTAAATAGAAAAGAAGCGATGATCAGTTCATTCGTGTTGATCAATGTTCCGTCTAAATCAAATAGTATGGTGTCGCGTTTCATGTTGTAATTCCTCTCTAGTTAAACTATTTTTCCGCTCCATCCTGTTCCAGAAATAAGCGACGACAACCGTAAGTACGATTGCGGTTACGACTCTAATAATCAAGAGCGGAAGCACCGGAATGCCGAGCGGAACAAAAACGAGCGTATCTTCTACAACTGCATGACAGCTTACTAGAAAAATAAAAGCAAGATACAGATCTTTCTTCGATACGCCGTCTTCTTTTGCTGCCTGCATCATAACACCTGCCCCATAAGCAAGACCGATCGTAAGTCCAGCAGCCATCGTCATGGACGTGTTTTCTTTCATTCCTAAAAGTTTCATAGCGGGAGCCATCCAGTTTGAAAACTTGTTAAGCCAGCCTTTGTCCTTCATATATTGCATGATAATCATGAGCGGTATCACGATAAGTGCCAGCTGCAGGATGCCAAGTGATGCTTTTTCGAGTGCAGTGAGTGTAATTTCTCCCCATCCGTTTGGTGCAGCTTCAGGCTTAGAAATAAAACCGTATTGTGCTTTTTCCGTTCCGCCATCCCATAATAGGTTGATCATAAAAGCTGAGAATAGCGCTAACCCTATACGCACAAGCAAAATCACCCAAAGCTTGATCCCAACGCTTGCCGCAACACCTGATTCTATAAACAGATTATGTGAAAACGAAAGCATAACAGCGAGGATAAATACATCCTGAACCGTTAACGAATCAAGTGTTAAAATACCGCCTATTCCGGCATAAAGGTTAAGGAAGTTACCAAGTACAAGCGGAATCGCCGCTTCACCCGGTAAACCGATCCATTTCATGGCTGGTGAAAGAACGGCGATCAGCCAATCCAATACAGGCGTATGGCTGAGCAACGTGATGATTAAAGTTACAGGAAAGATGATCTTTCCTAGCGTCCAAGTGGTTTTCAAGCCTGCAAGTGTGCCTTTTTTTAACGTTTCCACTTTTCATTCGCCTCCTTAACTTTCTAAATAACGTTTTTTAGCTAAGCCTACTTTTCTTCTATAGATCCAAATGATGACTGCCGCAGCAATCCACACTAAACTTACAACTTGAGCAATGCGAAGCGAAGTTCCCCATACAATCAAACTGTCCGTTCGCAATCCTTCTACAAAGAAACGGCCGATCGAATACCAGATGATATACGTTAAGAATAGCTCTCCTCGATGAAGATTTACTCTTCGCAAATAAAGAAGAACAATGACTCCGAGGAAACTCCAAAGTGATTCATAAAGAAACGTTGGATGATAATACGTACCATCAATGTACATTTGATTGATGATAAAGTCCGGAAGCATGAGTGACTCCAGAAAACTTCTCGTAACCTCACCGCCATGAGCTTCTTGATTCATAAAGTTGCCCCAGCGCCCGATCGCCTGACCGAGCAAGATGCTAGGTGCCGCAATATCTACGAGTTTCCAAAAAGAGATCCCTCTTTTTTTCGCGAAAATGAGTGCCGTTAAAAATGATCCAATAAGCGCACCATGGATTGCGATTCCGCCTTCCCAAACAGCAAGAATCTTACTAGGATTATCTTTATAAAAGTCCCATTCGAACGCCACATAATAAAGTCTCGCACATAAAATCGCAACAGGTACGGCAATCATAACAACATCAACAAAAGTATCTTTCGCAAGCCCGCGTCGTTCTGATTCTCTTACAGCGAGCCAAAGACCAAGCATAGCGCCAAAACCAATAATAAGTCCGTACCAATAAATCGTGATCGGCCCTAGCTCGAGCGCAACACGATTTAAAGGCTGAATCGTTTCTTCCACATTCTCCACTTCCTTCTAGTTTCTATAGATCGTCGTCATCTCCAGCTTCAATTACATCCGTCAAACGATCTGAAAATTGCTGTGCAGCGTTCATTCCCATTCTTTTTAAACGGAAATTCATCGCAGCTACTTCAATAATGACGGCTAAGTTTCGTCCAGGACGAACAGGGATCGTCAAAATCGGAATCTCTGTATCAATGATCTTTGTTGTCTCTTCTTCCAATCCTAGTCGGTCATACACTTTTTTAGAATCCCAAGCTTCAAGATTCATAACGATTGCGATCTTTTTGTAATTGCGGATCGCTCCTGCCCCAAAAAGTGTCATGACGTTGATGATGCCAAGACCGCGGATCTCGAGCAGATGCTGGATGAGTTCAGGCGCGCTTCCGATCAGCGTATCTTCGTCTTCTTGTCTGATTTCAACAGAATCATCTGCAACGAGTCTGTGGCCGCGCTTTACAAGTTCAAGCGCAGTTTCACTCTTACCAACTCCTGAGTTTCCTGTAATCAAAACACCGATACCGTAAATATCTACGAGTACGCCATGCTTGGCAGTCGTAGGGGCTAAACGGCTCTCCAAATAATTCGTGATACGGCTAGAAAGACGTGTCGTCGTTACTGGTGAACGCATGATCGGCACACCGCTTTTGTGAGAAGCTTTTAGCAGCTCTTTAGGAACTTCAATATCGCGTGAAACGATAATTCCAGGTGTTTCATCCGTACAAAGCGCCGTTAACCGCTCCATACGCGTTTCAGGATCAAGCTCCGAAATAAACGATAACTCTGTTTTACCTAGTAATTGAAGACGCTCTCCCGGATAAAAAGTAAAATACCCAGCCATCTCAAGACCTGGCCGTGAGATATCGCTCGTTCGAATCGTGCGGTGAATGCCTTCTTCACCACTAACGAGCTCCAATTGAAATTTTTTAATTAATTCATGAATATGTACCTTCGCCATAGGGTCCTCCTCGACATTTTCCAATGATTCTATTGTATCACTTCACCCATAGATTAACCAAAGAGTACATCCGGTTATTTCTTACTCTTTGTCCATGCGTATACATCTACTGGTATCGTGTTAAATGTCGTTTCTTTATGAAGGGTCATACCTAGTTTGGACGCGACTGAGATGGATTTTTTGTTGTTTCGCTGAATCAGGCAGATGAGTCGTGTGATTCCAAGTTCGTTAATTGCGTAATTTTTGAAGAATGCTGCAGCTTCTGTTGCGTAGCCGTGACCCCAATATTTCGTAGCGAACCAATAGCCGATTTCGTATTCTTTTTTGCCATCAACCGTTTGTTGAACCACTCCAGCGTGACCGATTGGAACCTTGAATTCTTTATGAACGATCAGATATAAGCCTCTTCCCTCCCTGTAACCAGGCAGAAGCCATTCTTGGAAACTTTTTTGTGCTTTTTCTTGCGACCGGGTTACACCTTTGCCGATATACTGGATGACGTTAGGATCAGACCATAACGAGGCGAAAAACGGAAAATCCTCATTAGTGTACCGCTTGAATTGCAGACGTTCTGTTTCCATTTTAATGAGCCCCTTTAAAAACAAGGACCGTTTGAAAAGTACAAACGGTCTTGGTTTTGTTGTTTATTTCTTTATAATTATTGAAATCTTATCATGAACTGCTAGCTTTTGACTTGGCTTTGTTAAACGATTGTTTAAAAGAATAGTGCCGCTTTTAATTCTCTGTGCGATTTCTGTACGGCTCCATCCTTCAATATGGTCGGCAAGCGTACGGTCTAAACGGAAGCTTCCATCAGCTCCTGTAATGTTAATTTCATAAGATTCGTGATCTGAAAGAGAAAGAGATATCTTTTCACCTTCCGCTATTGGCTTAAACTCAGAAGGAACAAGTGTCGCAGGATCCACATGATTGGTAAACGATTTATAAATATCGAGCTTTTTGTTCCACGAATGATTCTTCAGACACTTATAAATTGCAAACTGATAAATGTTTTTACCATTTGCGTTATGTCTTCGTATTGTTGTATCCGTAAAAATCGTGACCTTTCCACACATCTTGCATTGTTTTTTCACTGTGTCGGCTTTTTGATTTTTAATAAGTAATAAAGAGTATTGTTGAGTTTGCATATACATTCACCTCGTAATAGTAGCGAGGGAATACAACTTCTATTTGAAAGTCTTGCAGAACGCAAAAAAGCCCCCCTATAACTAGGAGGACTTGGAACGCATCGTTAAAAAACGCAACGGACTGCAGTTCGCTGTATTTCCTCTGTAATGGGATGTAGACAGACTTCTCCCGTGGTCAAAAACATGTTGTTTTTTAACGGCTGAGAAGCAATCCAGTTGTTTTCCATTACAGATTAAATGTTGGCATACAGGTCACTGAAGTTCCTTTCTTTCAAACAGATTAAAGTTATTTTACCACATATTAACTAATATGGATATAAAAATACCTCCCGCTTTTGGCGAGAGGTATTGATGGTTATTTGTAGATCACTACAGATCCTACAGACTTGTCTTTTGCTTGTCCGTTAACACGAACTTTCAAGCCGTAGTTCGTAACGTTACGTCCAGCGTCAGGCATATACGTGTTCATATACGACTTGCTGTCATCAAATAGAGAAACTGCTGGCTGACTTGCAAAGGATAAAGTTTGGGTAGGATAGATTAAATCTAATCCTGATGTTGGATTTAAACCAAATGCAGCATCAGCGATATGATAGCGGGTGCTCGCTTGAACTGGTTCTTTATCAAAAATATTCCATTGTAAATCTGTATTTACATGAGCATCTACTACACCAAGCATACCATCTCCTGGATGAAGGCCCGTCCAGTTATCTGTGTATGTCGGATCAACATACCAAACTACTAAACCACCATCATAGCTCATCAAAGATTGACCCCGGCGAATGTTTTTTAGTCCCTCGTCTACACCAGCATGGTTTCTCCACTCAAGTAAGTAGTAGTGATCAGTGTATTTGTTACCATCGTTCTTTGTAAAACCTTTTAAGGTGAAAGGAGTAGCCTCTGCTTCTCCACCATCTTCTACTAATGTTTGGCCATCTGCAACTACTTTAATATTGTCTGCAAAGAAACCAAGCTCGCTCCATCCCCAGTCAGTTGCATAACGAAGGCGAAGTTGAATCTCTTTTCCTGCATAACTGGAAAGGTCAAATGATTGTTTTTGCCATCCATCTGACTTACCTGTGAATCCAGGCATTGAATTGATAATTGTTGGGTATCCTTGAGAAGTAACATCTGAACGAGTATTTTCATTCCCAATGGATTTCCAAGTAGAACCATTATCTTCTGAAACTTGTACAAAAGCAAAATCCCATGTCTCTTCGATTTCATACCAAGCATCAAATGTTAATGTTGCTGATGTTTTTCCTTTTAAATCAACTTTAGTTACCATGTTTGTATCAATTTCATCCTGTTGCCCGCCCCAATACTGATAAGCACCGGTAACTGGTTGAGTTATAGGTGTCTTCTTTTGCGGAAGGTTTACCTTTACAGCCTGGTTGTTTTGACCATTAGGTGAATTACTTTGATCTAATAAGAATTGTGAACCTTTAGAGGAAACCTCATCCCAATTCACATTTACTGTAGATGTCCAGTTTCCACCCATTAAAGCTTGTAAATATGACTTAGCTGCCGGTGAAAAACCTGTTGGTTCTGTTCCTGGGATTTTTCCAGCCCAAGAACCACTAGCCATTATAGACCAGTAGCCTACTGCCTCGCCAGTTCCAGAATATTGGGTATCATATTCATCCGGATAACCAAGGTCATGTCCATATTCGTGAGCAAACACTCCTGTTGCTCCATCTTCAGGCATCATTGTGTAATCATAGAAACCTGGAAGCCCTGAGCCTAAGCCGTCTGGATCATAAAATACAGCTGAGCGGTGAGACCAAATTGCATTATCCCCTAGAGAACCTCCTCCAGCTTCTTGTCCCATACCAGCGTGAATAATCATTAAGTGATCAACAAGACCGTCTGGCTCACGTAAGTTTCCATCACCATCTAAATCATGTATATCTTCCTGATCATAGTCTTGTAAAGGAATACCAGCTGCTTTAGCTGCATCCAATGCATCTTTAACCAATTGCTTAGAGCCACCAGGTGTTACATTATCATGACCACCACTAGCCTTATCAGCCCCATAAAATGCAGCAGTACCTGGAACTTGTAACCACCCATAAGCCTTTCCTTCAACAGTATAAGAGCCTCCCGATTGTTGCTCATAATATTGTTTCATCGATACTAAGTTTTCACCATTTGGTCCCTTAACTCCATTACTGCCAAAAATCATATCTTCATAGTGACCTAGATTATAATCTTTATAATAATTATCTGTTTCCCCCTCTTTAATTGTATTATGAGGAACATCAGAGTACTCTACATTTAAAACAAGTACTTTATCTTTTCTAACAGGACCTGTGTATCCTGTTTCTTTTACCGGATCTGGATTACCCTTAAGGTGACCGTTTTTCTTTCCATTTCCATTTAATAAACCATTGTTAAAATCTTTGAACTTTTGTTCCCTATCAGCTTCAGCGGCTTTTGCCTTAGCAGCAAGCGGATCATGGCCTTTAGCTTCTTCACTCTTTCCCTTAACTTCTAAGTAGTTGTGAAGTGCTGCTTCCTTTTGTTTCGCAGAAGCATCCTTTGAAATCACCCCGCGCTTAATGAGTGATTCTAGTAATTTATCTTCATTCACAATGGCTAGGTCCAAACTAGAATGCGAATGATTGTGTATCCCCTTCAACACCTCATTTAAAGCTGTTTGTGCTTGTACATCCACAGCACCCACTGAACCCGCAAACAAAGAAGATGATGCTAGTCCAAGTGATAGACTTGTAGCTAGAACCGTTTTACCCCAAACTTTTTTCCCTTTCCCCATTACGTCCCCTCCTGATTGACTAATATGAATATTCAGATTTTTAACGCTACTAAAATGTACCATATCCCCAAATATTTGAAATTGGACCAATTTACTACATAAGCTGACATAATGATAGGTATTCCTGCTTATTTTTAAGTTAAAAACATTCCTTTTTGCTCCAAACGTTTGTTCAACGACTATTCATACATGCATCTTTTGTGACATTTTTGCATTTAGACGGATTTCATGCTTCACTACCCTGCCGTAAAATTACCCACAAAAAAAACACCTCTGTTTCCAGAGATGCTATTAACTCTTTATGTTCTTTTTCGTCTTTTCTTCAAAGGCTCTAACACGAAATTGGTCAGAAACATGTTAAGCAGAGATATGATGACGGCAGCGATTAAGGCCATACCGAAGCCATCAATATTGAAGGAGTCACCCATTAATTCTGCTGTTAAGGATAACAATGCGGCATTGATAACGATTAGAAATAAGCCAAGTGAAAAAATAGTTACAGGCAAAGTTAGCAGAACTAAGATCGGTTTTAGAAAAACGTTAAACAGTGATAATAAAACGCTTGCCAATAGGGCGGCACTAATATTTTCAATGTGAAAGCCTTCAAAATAACCGGCTACCACCATTAACGCAATCGTATTAATTATTAGGGATGCCAGCCAGCTCTTCATTTACACGTAATCCTCAGGCATGACGGCCATTGCGATAAAATACGCTAAGCCAACTGGTATAACAGCTGTAAATAAAGCAAGTGCAACTGTTCCAAGCCGGACTACTGTCGGATCGAGCTCCATATATTCCGCGATACCGCCGCATACTCCTGAGATTTTAGCGTCGTTCGAACGTTTAAGTTTTTTCATGATGTACGTCACCTCTATTTCGCTTTTAACACTACGACAGAGCCTGTTTTTGCTTCTGCTTCCAACTTAAATGGTGGCCAACTTGTGCCTTTATTCGCAATAAAAGAAAGAAACTTACGTGTTACTTCTTTCTTCTCTTCTCGCACTTCTACTGAATCAAAGTCACAGACAAATCCACCTACAATGGTCTTTAACACGGCATCAAGCTCTAACGTTTCTGGGAATTCAGTTTCTATTTTTCCCGTCACCGTCTTAAAAGATGCATATCCCTCTACAGCAGAGGCAAACCTGCAATAAATCGAACCATTGATCGTTTCAGAGCGAACTTGTGACGCATCAACAGTGAGTCGGACTGGACCATTCATTGTTTCTGCTTCAACATCTCTAAACTGACAATCGTTTAAAGTCAGCGAACCGTTAGCTGCAGTCGCCTTGACGTTCTCACCCGTACAATGGTTAATCGCAATGGCTCCTACAGTCGTTTTAATGGTTAGCGTTTTAGCATGAGAATCACTTATTTTAACTGGTCCATTAAATGTTGTTACTTTAATGTCATCATATGATTCTCTCGGGATCGAGATGACTGCGTTTACCTTTTGATGTTTGTTTCTTGAATAAAAACGCATCTTGGTCGCGTCACAATCATAGAAGGTTTCATTTCTGAATTTTGTTTTAGCTGAAGACCCTTCTGGCACTTTGTACACATGTGCATCGCATTCTACTTGCACATCTTTTCGATCCCAAGGCACAATCGTGACTGAGCCATTGTATACTTCGATGTCCATCGATTGAAACATTACGTGACTGTCTTGAAACACGTAGTGAACAGGTTCAGATGGCCCGAAGTTCAAATCAAAGTCAACCGTCTTAATACGTTTTACAACTCTGTCAAAAAACTTAGCTACTTTATAGCCGGATGTCGGCATTTTTACAGCAGTAGCTCCGTTAACGGCCTTCTTTTTGAGATTGAGAGAACCGATTGAAGTCAGTTGCATCTTTTTCTTATCATTAAGGGCATACAAAAGTTTCTCGGCTTCTTCAGCAGAGATTTTTCCTTCGTTCAGCATGTTTAAAATCATTTTGCGTTCTTCCATACTTTGACGCCTCCTTTTGGATTCCGTCACCGGCGTCGGCTGATTCTAAGATGACTGAGACTTTCCGGTATTACTTGTACTAAAGTTTGTTAGGATAGGATTACCTTTATTCCTTTAACAATATTCCAGATCATCACAATTAATGTCAGGGTACCGAAAATGAGTGCACTAATAATAATAGCGATAAGATGATATTGTGTTTCAAAAATAATAATAATGCCGAGTGGAACTGCGATAATTGGCAGCAGATGTGATAGAAATGATCTTTTGGCATGCTCCATTACTTCAGAGTCATCTGCTATAAAGTAAACAGCAATCGGAAATAGAAAAGGAGCAAAAAATAAACTGAAATAACAAAGTGCTGAAATTGCTTTTTTCGAGCCTTCCTTCATGAAACAAGACCTCCTGCTTTAATAAAAAACGATAGCTAAACGGGTATGCAAGCAAAAGGCATGTGCCTTTTTTACTTCGACCTCATAAAACAAACTTCCTTTATCTCTATAGCCATTCGACATAACTTCTAAAATTCCGTATCATAATGACATAAACAAACACCCAAAGGGAGCATAACATTGAAACAGATCAAAACGATAAGAATTCTCTTTATAGTATTGTCCACTCTTATGGTCACTAGCATTATATTCGGTGTGATAACGGAAGATGCCATGGAACTAAAAACATCAGATCGAGTGCTTGCAGGCCTATTCGGCTCGTTAATTGTTATTGGAATCAATTATGTAATCTATAAACTTCTTTCTAAGATATGGAAATAAAGACACCCATTTATTTTAAACGAAAAATGTCGTTTTGAGGAGAATTTGTTTAAAGTTCCATGGAAAAAGGAATGGATAAACAAATACGAACAGGAGTGATGTCTAATGGCTGAGACAAAAAAGAAGCAAGAAAAAAAGATGGACAATCCTGAACAATACAAAACAGATAAAGAAAGTTTGTTTGATAAATTTGAAAGTGAACAGAATGTCGACCCTATTCCGATGGAAGACTTAAAACAAGAAAAACGTGAAGAAAAGGATAAGAAGGGCACAAAGGATTCTTCTTCCTCAGAGGAAAAATACAAATAAAATCTTGGAGCACTTCCCGCTAGAGGGAAGTGCTTTTTTTATGCAAGTGGTTGATTTACATTTCTGGCGCTCCCTTTCCGCGGGGCAACCGGTGAGCCCCTTGCCACTTTGCGCCCTTAAGGGTCTCACCTGACCGCTCGTCCCGCAGGAGTGTCACACCCTACATTCCAATCAACTTATCAAAGAAGAGAAATGAACAAAACCACATAAAAGCATCAATCCTTTAGTAGAGTTCTATAAAAAAAGAGATCAAACCACGGATAATTTGGGTCTGATCTCTTTGCTTTCGCTATTTTACTGCTTCTTTTTCTTTTACCTTTTTAGTCATACGCTTCTTATCACGTTTTAAAATAGGCGCTAGATAACGGCCTGTGTGAGAAGCTTCGACTTCGGCAAGTTCTTCTGGCGTTCCTGCTCCAACGATTGTACCGCCCTTGTCCCCGCCTTCAGGTCCAAGGTCGACCAAATAATCACATTGCTTGATTACGTCAAGGTTATGCTCGATAACAAGAACGGAATCACCGTTATCAACAAGTCGCTGCAGAACAACAAGTAAACGAGAGATATCATCGACGTGAAGCCCAGTTGTAGGTTCGTCCAAAATGTAAATCGTTTTACCCGTAGAGCGCTTATGAAGCTGTGAAGCAAGTTTCACACGCTGCGCTTCCCCTCCTGAAAGGGTTGTAGCAGATTGTCCAAGTTTAATATATCCAAGACCTACGTCCAAAATCGTCTGAAGCTTTCGCTTGATTTTTGGAATATTGGCGAAGAACTCTACTGAATCCTCTACCGTCATATCTAAAATGTCTGCAATGTTTTTTCCTTTATATTTCACTTCTAATGTTTCACGGTTATAACGTTTTCCGTGGCACACTTCACAAGGCACATATACATCAGGTAAGAAATGCATCTCGATCTTGATAATTCCGTCACCACGGCACGCTTCACAACGTCCGCCTTTCACGTTGAAAGAGAAACGCCCTTTTTTATAACCGCGCACTTTTGCTTCGTTCGTTGATGCAAATACATCACGAATGTCATCGAATACACCCGTGTAAGTTGCAGGGTTTGATCGTGGTGTACGCCCGATTGGGGACTGATCGATATCGATAACTTTATCGATATGCTCAAGACCTTTAATCGATTTGTGCGCACCTGGTTTATCTTTTGCTCGGTGAAGCTTTTGAGCAAGAGCTTTATGAAGGATCTCATTTACGAGCGTACTTTTTCCTGACCCAGACACACCGGTAACACCAGTAAATAATCCTAAAGGAATCTTGGCTGAGACGTTTTTCAAATTGTTTTCTGTTGCGCCTTTTACCTCGATATATCGGCCATCGGGTTTACGTCGCTTTTTCGGAAGCGGAATAAACTTCTTCCCAGACAAATATTGTCCGGTTAATGATGCTGGGTCTTCCATAATCTCTTGTGGTGTACCTTGGGATGTAATCACACCACCATGTGCGCCTGCCCCAGGACCAATATCAATAACATAGTCAGCCGCAAGCATTGTATCTTCATCATGTTCAACGACAATTAGCGTATTACCGAGCGACCGCATTTCTTCAAGCGTTCGAATAAGCCGATCATTATCACGCTGGTGAAGACCGATTGAAGGCTCATCGAGAATATATAGAACTCCCATTAAACGAGATCCAACTTGTGTAGCTAAGCGGATACGCTGCGCTTCACCGCCTGATAAAGTTCCAGCTGCACGGCTCAGCGTGAGATAGTCTAATCCCACATTGATTAGGAATCCAGAACGATCCACGATTTCACGCAGAATCAGTTTTGCAATCGCACGTTCCTTATTTGTAAGTTCTAGGTTATCAAAGAACTCTTTTGCTTCTGTAATGGAAAGCGCCGTTGTTTCTCCGATATGTCTGCCATTGATTAATACAGACAGTGCTTCCTTTTTGAGACGATGCCCCTTACAAGTTGGACAAGGCCTTTGTGCCATATACCCTTCCATCTGTTCACGAATATAATCAGAGCTTGTCTCACGATAACGGCGCTGAATGTTACCTAGCACACCTTCAAATTGAATTTCATTCTTCCTTACTTGACCAAAGTCGTTTTTATAGCGAAACGTCAGATACTCTTTGCTGCCGTTCAAAATTTTATCCATCTGATCTTTTGGCAGATCTTGAACAGGAACATCCATATCAATACCAAAGTGGTTACAGATGCTTTCTAAAAGCTGAGGGTAATATTGAGAACTGATCGGTTCCCATGGTGCAATCGCGTTATCACGTAAAGAACGGCTCCAATCAGGAACAACAAGCTCCGGATCCACCTCAAGCTTAACGCCTAATCCATCGCATGATGAACAAGCCCCAAAAGGACTGTTGAATGAAAACAATCGGGGTTCAAGTTCGCCAATTGAAAATCCGCAATGCGGACAAGCGTGATTTTGAGAGAATAAAAGTTCTTCTTCACCCATTACATCGACTACAACACTGCCGCCGCCTAGATTGAGAGCAGCTTCTAAAGAGTCGGCTAAACGAGTAGCGATTCCCTCTTTAACAACAATACGGTCGATCACGATTTCAATAGAATGCTTTTTATTTTTTTCGAGCTTAATTTCTTCTGATATCTCACGCATTTCCCCATCAATGCGAACACGGACATAGCCTTGTTTCTTGATATCTTCTAACGCCTTAACATGCTCACCTTTTCGCCCCGATACAACCGGTGCCAAGATCTGAAGCTTCGTACGCTCAGGGTATTCTAAGATTCGGTCTACCATCTGTTCAATTGTTTGAGAGGTAATCTCTACGTTATGAATAGGACATACCGGCCGGCCGATTCGAGCGAACAGAAGACGAAGATAGTCATAGATTTCAGTAACCGTACCAACTGTTGAACGAGGGTTACGGCTTGTTGTTTTCTGGTCGATCGAAATTGCAGGTGAAAGACCTTCGATGGAATCAACATCCGGCTTATCCATCTGTCCAAGGAACTGACGGGCATAAGCAGATAGAGACTCAACATAACGGCGCTGGCCTTCTGCATAGATTGTATCGAAAGCAAGTGAAGACTTACCCGAACCAGATAAGCCAGTTAGAACAACCAGCTTATCACGCGGGATGGTAATATCTATATTTTTTAAATTATGGGCTCTTGCACCCTTAACTATGATGTTTTGATTGGTTGCCAACTGCAATCATCCTTCCGCTTTTAACTCAAGTATGAGGTCACGAAGCTCTGCTGCACGTTCGAACTGCAAGTTCTTTGCAGCATCTTTCATTTCTTTTTCCATACGCTCGATAAAGGCTTCGCGATCTTTTTTGCTCATTTTTTGCTTAGGAGCTTTTGATCCCGTATACGTTTCTGTTTCTTCCGCAGCTTGTGTTGCACGAATAACATCACGCACTTCTTTTTTGATGGTTGTAGGCGTAATACCGTGCTTTTCATTATGCTCCATCTGTTTCTGACGTCTGCGCTGCGTTTCATCGATTGCAATCTGCATGGATTTTGTAATTTTATCACCATACATAATCACGTGACCGTTCGAGTTACGCGCCGCACGTCCGATCGTCTGAATGAGTGAACGTTCTGAACGTAGAAATCCTTCTTTATCTGCGTCTAAAATAGCGACGAGTGATACTTCTGGGATATCAAGTCCTTCTCGAAGCAAGTTGATCCCAACGAGAACATCAAACACGCCGAGACGGAGGTCACGAATGATCTGAATCCGTTCGAGCGTCTTAATTTCAGAATGAAGATAGCGAACCTTAATACCTAGTTCAACAAAGTAATCGGTAAGATCTTCAGACATTTTCTTCGTTAACGTTGTAACAAGAACTCTTTCGTTTTGCTCGATTCTCTCATTGATCTCGCCAAGCAAGTCATCGATCTGTCCTTTAATCGGACGGACTTCAAGTGTAGGATCTAATAACCCAGTAGGACGAATAATCTGCTCAACAGGCTCTGGAGCATGTTCGAGTTCATACGGACCTGGTGTTGCAGATACATAAATATGCTGAAACTTTGTGTAACGCTCGAATTCTTCAAACGTTAATGGCCGGTTGTCTTTTGCTGAAGGGAGACGGAATCCGTGATCCACAAGCACCCCTTTTCTCGCTTGGTCTCCATTAAACATTCCACGAATTTGCGGAAGTGTAACATGCGATTCATCGATCACGATTAATGAATCGTCCGGAAAGTAGTCAAGCAATGTATAAGGTGTGGATCCTAATGGTCTCAGTGTCAGGTGAACAGAGTAGTTCTCAATTCCTGAACAAAAGCCCATTTCAGCCATCATCTCAAGATCGTACCTTGTTCTCTGTTCGAGTCGCTGTGCTTCTAATAGCTTGCCAGCTTCGTTCAGTTCTTTCAGGCGATCTTCCAGTTCCGCTTCAATGCGTTTGATCGCTACTTTCATTTTCTCTTCACGAGTAACGAAGTGGGATGCAGGGAAAATGGCAACATGATTGCGTTCCCCTAAAATTTCACCAGTTAGGGCGTCCACTTCTGTAATACGGTCGATCTCATCACCAAAAAACTCTACGCGTAAGCAATGTTCGTCACGTGAGGCTGGGAAGATTTCAACCACATCACCTCTGACACGGAACGTACCACGCGTAAAGTTAATGTCGTTACGGTTGTATTGAACATCGACAAGGTCACGAAGAAGCTGATCGCGGTCTTTCTCCATTCCTTCTCTTAAAGAGATCACCATGTCTTTGTATTCTTCAGGAGAACCTAGACCATAAATACAGGACACACTTGCCACAATAATAACGTCTTTTCTTTCGAATAACGATGAAGTGGCAGAGTGACGAAGTTTATCTATTTCGTCGTTGATGCTTGCATCTTTTTCGATGTACGTATCGGAATGAGCAATATATGCTTCTGGCTGATAATAGTCGTAATACGATACAAAATATTCAACTGCATTGTTTGGGAAAAATTCTTTTAACTCACTATAAAGCTGTCCGGCTAGTGTTTTGTTATGAGCAATAACAAGAGTCGGTTTGTTTACTTCCTGAATAACGTTGGAAACCGTAAACGTCTTCCCTGTTCCGGTCGCACCAAGCAAGGTCATACTCTTTTTCCCTGCATTAATATTCTCCACAAGATGCTTGATCGCTGCGGGCTGATCTCCTTGTGGCTGATAGTTAGATTTGATTTCGAACATCTGACTTTGACTCACAAAACCGAACCTCCGTTCCTAAAATCTGGTTACTCAAATTATAGCATAGCACCTAGCTAAAAACCTAATAATTACGAACAAATATTCGCAGAAGTTTCTGGAAAGAAATCAAAGTGTTATACTTAAAGATAGGCGCTTGTTGGGAAATAAATTGTGTGGGGTCTGACCCCATTTCCCGCAAGCAGTACCAAGGGTTGCGGGGAAATTGTAGCAGGTGTGTCCCCAAAAGGAGTTTAAAATGGAATTTTTCTATATACTGCTAGGTTTGTGCATCGGAATCTTTTCTGGCATTTTCGGTATTGGGGGAGGCTTTATTCTGACCCCCGTTTTAATTTTGTTCGGCATTCCGCCTCTTTCAGCGATCGGTACCAGTCTCATGTATTCAATCGGGACGAGTGTTTCTGGGGTTGCGGCGCATCTAAAATACAAGAATATTATATGGAAAACGGCCGCTGTTTTGGGATCAGTTGGAATTATCGCTACTCAAATCGCTCATCCGCTTGTGGTATGGCTTGAGAAGATGGGGTATGACGATACAGTAATCCCTGTGTTTTATATTGTGCTTCTTGCCTACTTTGCCCTTTCCCTGCTTTATAAGCAGTCAAAACGCAAGAATACAGCGAATGCATCCACTGAAATTCATTTTTCTTGGATCAAAGCAATCTTTATTGGATTTACAGGCGGGTTCATTTCTACAACATTGGGTGTTGGCGGAGGATTTGTAATGGTACCGATGCTCATCTCTTTAATGAAATTCCCTTCTAGAAAAGCTGTAGGCACGAGCTTAGTCAGTGTATTCTTGATTGTTACTGCTGGATTCTTGACGTATGCCTCATCCGTTCAACTAGACTATAAGCTCGGGATTTTACTCATTCTTGGCGCTTTAGTCGGTACTCAGCTTGGTGCAAAGCTTACGACTATCTATACAAGCGAACAGATACAAAAGTATTTAGGTGCACTATACATCACAATATTAATTTCAGTTGTCCTTAAACTTGTACACTTTGATAAAGTTGGACTTGGTGTAATTACACTTTATGTGTTAACGATGCTTGTTCATTTCTTTAAAAAAACGATTTCGCATACAAAAAGAAAGACGTCTACCTCGTGAAGGTGACGTCTTTTTTCTATCTTACTTTTCTTTTTTGTTTATTATAAATTTTGAGACCCAGGAAAAACCCTATGATCGTAAAAATGACAGCAACGATTTGGAGAGGTAAAGGCTGATTCAACCCATCAAAACCAAAAATTAAAATAATAATCGTTATTCCTAACGGCAAGTATTTTGTAAACAGCACTCTATTAAAAAGCAGCTGCAGAAATACAGGCAACAAAGCTGCAAAAACATACTCCAACATGAAACGAAAAACCCCTCTCCTTGAACAACCCAAAAACATAGCTTTTGTAAACGTTCATATATACCTCTCTAAATTTAACAAAACTCTCTAGACAAAAACAAGGAAATTATTGAGGGAAATAAATTGTTTGGGGTCAGACCCCATTTCCCAAGATGAAACTTTCTGTTTAAAAGTACGTACAGTAGGATATTGCTTAAAAGGCACGAATATCCTAAACAAACAGATCGAAGGAGATGGTTTAATCATGTTAATGAAGCTACTAAAATCGTTATTGGGACATAAAAGCTACAAAAAATACAGCAGTTCTGGTTACAAATACAAAAAGAAATATAAGAAATACAGCAGCAGTGATTTTGGAAAGAAACATTATGGCGGATACGGACACAAGCATTATAAGAAGAAAAAGAGAAGCAGCTTCTTTAGCAGCTGATCCTCATCTCTTATTAACAACTTATTATGATTACTGAATGGTGGAAAGGTCTTCAACGCTTGGTCTACGACAGGCCACTTAAGGCAGATTTCCTGATTCATGGCCGGTACAAAATTAAAGAAGTGCTTGGGATGGGTAGTTACGGGATAACTTATATAGCAGTTGATATTCAAACAAAGGAAGCAATCGTATTAAAGCAGCTCAGGACGACTAAAGCGAAAACAGACAGCGGTCTTCATTCTTTTCAAAGAGAGTCCCAAATGCTAAAGGCATTGCAGCACCAACACGTTCCAAAGCTTCTAGACGAATTTCAGAATGAACACGGCTTCTTTATCGCTATGGAATGGATCAATGGTGACACGTTTGAGGACTTGATTTTCCGAGATCAGAAAACCTATAGTGAAGAGGAAACGATACAACTATTGGTGGAGCTATTAAATATTGTAGAAAACTTCCACGAAAAAGGAATAATTCACCGCGATCTGCGAATCCCAAACATCATACTGCGCGATGGAAAGCTTCATATCATTGATTTTGGGCTAGCATGTTATGTAACTGACAAAGAAATTCAAGACCCAGATGATCATCCAGAGAAACTAAGAATGCGTGAAATATCCGTTATTAGTGATCTATTTGCACTCGGTCATTTTGCACTGTTTCTTCTTTATTCTTCCTATGAACCTCAATCTAGAAAGGAAAAAAGCTGGGAAGAAGAATTAGATATCTCACAGTCATTGAAAACCATTCTTCGCAAAATGCTGCAGCTGGACGAACCTTTCCACTCTGTTGAGAAGGCCAGAACCGCCATAACGAGTATTTAAAACCAAAAGCCCCCGAACCGTTTCAGGGGCTTTTTCGTGTGGACTAAGCTCTATTCTGTTTTTCTTTTTCCATGAACGCTTCAAACTCTTTTTCATGTTTTGTCGTTATCGCAAGATTATGCAGCGCACGGTGAAATTGCTGATCATCTAGTGTAAATAAGAAAAGATTTTCAAATCCGCTCGCTGTAAACACTCCGAATTCCCATACCGCGTTGTAATCACGCTTATTCAGAGATTTCGCCATCAAATCCAGGACTTTCAGTATTTCTGTGCACACAATGACATTATCTTTCGCATAGTGCCTGATATAACCAAAAGCATTATATAAATAATGATTAAAGTCTCTTTCCTCTAAAACCACACGCAGATTATTGTTTTCATCCACTAGATACTTTGAAAATATCGATCCCCGTGAAATGGATGCAAGTACTTCTCCAAGCTGATAGATAGCGTTAGTGGCTGTTTTTGGATCAAAATTCCCTAGTGATCTTATTGCGACTTCTACCAGTTTGTTTATACTGAACTCGATATCTTGAACTTCTGTCTGCCTTCTTCCAATACTTATTAGTGACAGATATTTCTGTTCATCTATTTCATTTTCACCTTTTTTCCAATAAGTGAGGAATGGTGTCGAAGCAAACACATAACTTCCGATCGTATACTCCAATCGGATAACAATATCATCCTTTTTAGCCTCTTTAATAATAGAAATAAAATCTACTAGTTGAATGAAGCCTGATTTTCCGGCTATTATCGTATTGCCCTTACTCTCACATATTTCACTGTTAACCGTAGTTAGATCGTTTACTTTATACGGATCCACTTCATCCTCTAGTGTACTTTTCACAATGGATAACGCTTCTTTTTTCATATCATGTGTCATCTGATTTACTTGCAGCCAGGCAACCGCGTGATTAATAAAAAAGATAAACGTCCCCATTGAAACGACAGCGATTAATGCAGCTATCACTGGAACTGCAAAATAATATTCTGCCATTCTTTTATTCAATAAGATAAAACTTAACAACATATAGACAAAACTGGATGTGAATATGCCTAACACTCGCTGTGTAGATTTACTCGCGATAAAATTTTTCAGCATCCTCGGTGAGAACTGTCCCGAAAATGTCGTAAAAACAACAAGGATCAAGTTAAATGTAAAAGTAGTTAACGTTAAGATAGCAGCAGTAAGTGTTCCAACCAGTGCCAAAGTTAAATCATAATCTACAGCAAAAAACGGTCTCATCTGGTTGCCTAAATCATATTTAAGATCAGAAGTTAAAGTAGCCGTTACTAATAAAGATGAAAAAAGGACGTAAAGAACAGGAGTGAACCACATGTTCGATTGAACCGTATGAGATAACTCTCTTTCTGACATCCTCGTATATTTTTTTAAGTAATTATCCAGCAAATTCATTCTAAACATATGTACATCCCCTTAAGAATAACAACCTTTATTTAGAAACCATTTAACCTATCCATTTAAGTTCCAATCCTATTGTGCCCTACTTCTATCAATTAAAATTCCCTAAGGTTTTGACCAAAAATAAAAAGCGGTTCTCAAAGGAGACCACTCTATACATAATCATTTATTAATTACAAAACGCTTGGATAATCATTCGCTCTTCCATTCTTTCCTCAAATTCGCTTTCTTTATAACTACCGATCACTTTTCTCCAAAAGATTTGAGCAGGTGTGTTTTTCTCGATCTGACATATTTCCCAGTTTCCTTTATGACTGTCAAACACTTGATGAGCAATCCGCTCACCTAAACCCGAACGCCGGAATTTTTTCATAATAAAAAACTCTGCGATCGACCAGTACTTCTGGTCTTCCTCCTCAACCTCTCTCACTAGAACAAAGCCCGCATATTCCCCGTTTGTTTCTATAAGATAAGGATACCTTCCGTCTTCTTCCCAATAGTGATCGAGATACGGATAACCATTAAACAAACCTGAATCCCCCACATTCATGTCTATGAACTCAGAGAAATCATAAAAGTAGAACTGCATTAAGTTACTTATGATTTCTTTATCTTGAATCGCCGCTTTTCTCAATATAGAACCTTTAACGCTCATATCATCGACTCCCCATGCATTCTCTAAATCGTCCATTCATCAACGGGTTGATAGCTGTACAATTCCATATCCATCTTGTTTTTCCCTTTAAACGTGACGCCTTCTTGTTCTAACAATGTTTTTTGCGTCATAAAAAATTCTTCATCCTCCATTGAAATCTCACCTTTTACGTTAACAACACGATGCCACGGAAGATTATACTTTTTACTCATCGAATGAAGAATGCGAACGACTTGTCTGGCACTGCGGGGATTTCTAGCCACACGTGCAATCTGGCCATAGGACATCACTTTGCCGTGCGGAATGCTTTTTATAATCGTAATCACATTTTCCGTAAAACGCTCCACACCTTTCTCCTCCTTTAAAAAAACATCTACAAAAAAGGAGTGCTAAATCTACGAACAGATTTAACACTCCTTACATTTTTATTGATACATAAGCTGACGCTGTTTTTTAAGATCTTCGTTAGCCAAGTACTCATCGTAAGACATTTGCTTATCAATGATTCCTTTAGGTGTGATCTCGATGATACGGTTTGCGATCGTTTCAACGAACTGATGGTCATGTGATGTGAACATCAATGAACCTTTGTAGCTGATTAAACCGTTGTTTAATGCTGTGATCGATTCTAGATCCAAGTGGTTCGTTGGGTCGTCCATGATCAACACGTTTGATCCGCTAAGCATCATCTTAGAAAGCATACAGCGCACTTTCTCTCCTCCAGACAATACGGACGGCTTCTTCATAACTTCTTCACCTGAGAAGAGCATACGGCCAAGGAATCCGCGAAGGAAGCTTTCTGTTTGGTCTTCAGGAGAGTATTGACGCAGCCAATCTACAAGAGTTGGCTCGCTGCCTTCGAAGTACTTAGAGTTGTCACGCGGGAAGAACGCCTGAGATGTTGTTACACCCCACTTGTAAGTTCCGCTGTCCGCTTCCATCTCACCCATTAGAATTTTAAATAAAGTAGAGATTGCGATCTCTTCTTTACCAACGAAAGCGATCTTGTCGTCCTTGTTCATGATAAAGCTTACGTTATCAAGTACTTTCACGCCATCAATCGTTTTTGTTAAACCATCAACACGAAGAAGGTCGTTACCGATCTCACGGTTGATGCCAAAGTTCACGTAGGGATATTTACGAGAAGACGGTCGGATATCATCTAAAGAGATTTTATCTAATAGCTTCTTACGTGAAGTGGCTTGCTTAGATTTTGATGCATTCGCACTAAAACGGGCAACGAACGCTTGTAATTCTTTAATCTTCTCTTCTTTTTTCTTGTTTTGATCTTGTGCCATACGAAGTGCTAATTGAGAAGACTCGTACCAGAAATCGTAGTTCCCAACATAGATTTGGATTTTACCAAAATCAAGGTCAGCCATGTGCGTACACACCTTGTTTAAGAAGTGACGGTCATGGGATACGACAATTACTGTGTTTTCAAAGTTAATCAAGAAATCTTCCAGCCATTGAATCGCTTGAAGATCCAAGTGGTTCGTAGGCTCATCCAGCAATAGAACATCAGGTTTGCCGAAAAGAGCTTGAGCAAGTAATACTTTTACTTTTTCAGATCCCGTAATGTCAGCAAGTTTCTTCGTGTGAAGATCTTCCTTAATGCCAAGACCTTTTAAAAGGATTGCCGCTTCAGACTCCGCTTCCCAACCGTTAAGCTCAGCAAACTCTCCTTCAAGTTCAGCTGCGCGCATGCCATCTGCATCAGAAAAGTCAGCTTTCATATATATCGCATTCTTTTCTTGCATCACTTCATATAGACGAGCGTGGCCCATGATAACCGTTTGAAGCACTTCTTGATCTTCGTATTCAAAGTGGTTCTGTTTCAAAACAGCTAGACGTTCGCCTGGCGTCATGTGCACGTCACCTGTTTGCGCCTCGATCTCACCAGATAGAATTTTTAAAAATGTAGATTTACCCGCACCGTTCGCACCGATTAAACCATAGCAGTTTCCTGGTGTGAACTTTATATTAACGTCTTCAAACAGCTTGCGGTCGCCGTAGCGAAGACCAACGTTAGTTACTGTAATCATATGGAAATCTCTCCTTTTATATAAAGCTGGCTGACGAAATCACTCAGCTTTCATAGAAATAATCAATCCGTCACATACAAAAATGCATACTTACTGATTGTATCATAAATCCACCATGTTTAACCTTACAATCTTGTACACTCTGTAAATAATTCATACTTCTTGAAACAAAAAAGCCATTTACCATTGTTTTAAGGCAGAAAGTCGACATTTGTCCCGCAAATATCGACTGCTATACCCTCAAAACCAACTAACAGTTATCACTCAAAATACGCTTATGCACCTTAAAGACGCTCTTTTCTAAAAGTGTTGCTTTCAAATTTTGTCCTCTATGATTGTTGATTAGAGTGTAAGGTGCGTGCCTACCACATGAGAAGCTTCTCGCTAGGCATGCGACGAGGAAGCTCACTGCGGAAGCGTAAACTTGTAGACGCAGGAGCAAGAATGCTATCTTGGGTGGCTCATCGCCTGCCCCGCGGAAAGCGAGCAGCCTGGAACAGAAATCAATCACCTTCAAAAACAACAATTGCAAATACAGCCATAAAAAAAGAGCGACCGAAGTCACCCTTTAACTGTTTTAGCTTACGAATGCACGAAGCATCCAGTTGTGTTTTGCAAGACTTTCACGAACAGATAGAAGCATATCATGTGTCACTTCATCGCCTTCACGCTCGGTTACGTCCATTCCTTCTTTAATTTCCTCAATTAATAGCTCGAAATCGTTAATAACGCTTTGCACCATTTCTTCAGCCGTTTCGCTGCCCTTCGCTTCTTGTACCGTAGCCAGATCCAAATATTCTTTCATTGTTGCTACAGGTGTTCCTTTTAGAACGAGCAGTCGCTCAGCCAGTTCATCTATGTTAGTTGCAGCTTCATTGTACAGCTCTTCAAACTTTTCATGAAGTGTGAAAAAATGCGGCCCTTTTACATACCAATGATAGTTGTGCAGTTTAACAAATAGTACATTCCAGTTTGCCACTTGACGATTTAGTACATCTTGAATTGTATTCATCATATCATCTCCTTATTTTGTTTCTTCATTTAATACACGGTTTAATCGTTTGCGAAGCATGTCCATACCGCTTCCGCCAGCTTGGAAGTGACGAAGCTTTCCTTCTTTATCAAAAACATAATAAGCAGGGACATATTTGTTTTCAAAAGCATCCGTCAATTTGTGCTCGCTATCCACATAGATCGGCTGCGTAATGTCATGTCCAATTGCCATCTGTTCGATGACACTCATGTCTAGATCGTTTTCAGATCGCGGCATGTGCACAGCCACTACGTTCAAGTCATCTTCATACTCGTCACGAAGTTCATTCACATCAGGCATCGCTTCTTTACATAGACCGCAGCTCACGGACCAGAAATGAATCAATGTAGCTTTTTCTCCAACTAATTCTTCTTTTGTTACTTCATCATTTAACCAAGTTGTAGCACCATCTAGTTCAGGCATTTGTTCACGTAATTTCATGTTCTATTCCCTCCAAAAGTAAACCTTTGTTTAAATTATTTATTAAGTAATTGCTAGATCTCAGAAAATAATTATAGTGTCTTTTGCCCTGGCTTCCAGTTCGCTGGGCAAAGTCCGCCTGTTTGTAATGCTTGCAGAACTCGCAGCGTTTCGTCAGCATCTCGGCCAATGTTGTTATGGAAGACGACTTGATACATCATTTCACCTTCAGGATTGATGATGAACAATCCTCTTAGAGCAACGCCTTCTTCTTCAATCAAAACGCCATAATCGCGTGAAACACGGTGATTCGTGTCTGCAGCGAGTGGGTAATTTAATTCACCAAGTCCATTTTCTTCTCGGCTTGTATTAATCCAAGCCAAATGCGTGTGTACCGTATCTGTAGAAACGCCGATCACCTCAGCATCCAGATCTTCAAATTCACCATAACGGTCAGACAATGCTGTAATTTCTGTCGGACACACAAAGGTAAAGTCCATCGGATAAAAGAAAAGAACCGTCCATTTCCCATTTTTCATGTTCTCTTCTAAGCTCACTTTTTTCGTTTCTTTGTTTGGCATGATCGCTTCCATCTCAAAGCGAGGTGCCTGTTTTCCTACCATACGTTCTGCCATTGTAAAATTCACTCCTTATATCTTTAAATGATAATGAAAATCATTATCATGTTTTCTTCACAACCTTTATTATACTGACTTCTTTTTTGAAGTCAATACTAATTTATAATAATTATTAACAAGGAACAAGTATTGTGCTCATAAACATTGTATGTTCTTGATAAATGGCTGTTTCCCTATATATTGTTGCTCTTGAAAGTAGTTGATTTACGCTCCAGGGCTGCACGCTTCAATCAACTTGCACTGGAAGAGAATAAGAAAACATTCAAAAGCCACTATCTTTTAAATAAAGGCTCATTTCTAAAAGATTGTTACTTTTAATTTCATTTTTCTTCTGTGACAGTTGATTGGAGTGTAAGGTGCGAGACTCCTGCGGGACAGGCGGGCAGGTGAGACACTTATACGTGAAACGACGAATGTGGCTCACCGCCTGCCCCGCGGAAAGCGAGCACCTGGAACGGAAATCAACCACCTCCACTAGCAACAAAGTTTGCGAAAACAGCCTAAATAAACAAACAAAAAACCTTGCTCATTGTTTAAGCAAGGTTTTACACATTATCTTCTTTATGGTGCTGCATTTGATTTGTAAGAAGTTCTTTGTTTTTTAAAAGAATCGGAATGCAAGCTACGAGAAGAACGATCCCTATAGCTACAGCAATCACAGCTCCATTTCCTTTAATGAAGCTATCACCTAGCAAATTGTATGCAAGAGTCCCTGGCAGAACACCTAATAGCGTGGCCAAAATATAAGAACGAAGCTTTAGACGTGAAATACCTGCAACATAGCTTACAAGATCAAAGTTTAGAACCGGAATAATCCGCAGCAGAAAAATATATACAAAACCTTTTTCCTTCAACTTGCTTTGCCATTTTTCAACCCTTGTAGGTGCATCCGATTTCTTTTTTAACCACCTGTCCCCTAGATGTTTCGCAATGTAAAACGTTAGTATAGCTCCTATAGTAGCGGAGAAAACAGTGTAGACTGTACCCCATATAACGCCAAAAGCCAAACCGCCAGCAAGGGATAAAACGGATATCGGAAACAATGTAAAAGGCCGAATTACATTCAATATGACATATATGATTGGTGCAACCATCCCGAAGGATAGCACCCAATCACGCAAAGACATTGGGGTTATTTCAAAAACAAAATGGTTCAGTGCTAACAAGGTTACAACTATTAGGAAAATCGCTGTTAACTTCACCAATGTTTTTTTCCTCATAATGACCCCTCTTTGCAGACTTTTTTATGAATCGTTTGTATTACAAACATTCCCTAAAAGATGTCAATCGTAAACTTAAAGAGGCTTAATAACCACTCCATTGCCTGCTGGATCTTTTAATGTTACGCGATCCCCTTCTACTATATATGGAATTTCATCTCGTTCTAGAGCACTTATCAATTTCTGATGCTCCTCTTTTCCAGGAACGATAATTTCATATTGCAATAGACCAGTAGCGTCATCTGGAGCTAGCACTGCGTTCGGGCCGTTCCAAATATTCAAAGCAATATGATGATGATATCCCCCTGCTGAGATGAACAGGGCATGGTGCGCCATTCGTGTTTGTTCTTCAAAACCTAGCACATTCACATAAAAATGTTCTGCTTCCTGTATATTAACCACGTTTAAATGAACATGCCCCATTACTGTGTTTTTGGGAAGGCCATTCCATGCATTTGTTTCTCTTTCTTTTAATAAACCCTGTACGTCTAATGGTTCGCTGACAGCTGGTAATTTTCCTCTTTCATCACGAACCCATTCTGTTCGATCAACATCTCGATACACTTCAATTCCATTATTTTCAGGGTCTTGAAGATAGATTGCTTCACTAAATTTATGGTTGGAAGCACCTGCAAGCTGGGTATTTGTCTCAATAAAATGATAAAGAATATTTGCAAGGTCTTTTCTTAATGGTACGAGCAAAGCCAAGTGATACAATCCTGCACTTTTAACTGGTCGCTGTTGTAGTTTTGAATTGCCTTCTAATATTACGAGCGGTGTTTTGCCATCTGCTGATAACTCAGCAACAGACTGAGTTTTAGTTAATATTTTTAAACCGATTGTTTCTGTATAAAAACGAACTGAATTTTCGAGGTTTCTTACCTTTAATGTTACACATCCAATATGTGTATCCTTATGAATAGGCGTCATTTGTTCATCCTTCTTTCATACCAAATTATTTAATTACTTTATGTAAGTAATTATAAAATAGTTATTAACAAACTTCAACTGTAAATGTAGTTATTTTTCACAGGGCTGAGTATAACGCCTCAAAAAGAACCCAACAAAAGTCTTTTTCTTAAGGATGATTGCTTTCAAACTTTATTTCTTCTGTGAAAGTTGATTGGAGTGCAAGGTGGGAGACTCCTGCGGGACAGGCTGGCAGGTGAGACACTTAAGAGTGAAACGTCCAAATGTGGCTCACCGCCTGCCCCGAGGAAAGCGAGCACCTGGAACGGAAATCAACCACTTTCACGAATAACACAAAACAAAAAGAGACTGATTCCTCAGCCTCCTATATAAGACATCTCTATTTTGTTTTGTTCACTAGCACCTTGTTCTCTTCTTTCATCAGAATAACGATCAGCACGATTGCCCCAAGTTTCCACAATCCGGTTAAAAAGATCCTCATCAGATGCTCCAGCACGAAGGAAATGTTTAAAATCAGTTCCTTTTCCCGCAAAAAGACACGTATACACTTTTCCGTCTGCCGATAACCTTGCTCTCGTACAAGTTGAACAAAAGGTATCACTAATCGAAGAAATGATTCCGATTTCACCTTGCCCGTCCCGATAACGATATCGTTTTGCGACTTCACCATAATAGTTTTGGTCTACCGGCTCTAGCGGAAACTCATCCCCGATTGTGGATAGAATCTCACTCTTGGATACAACATCATCCCAATTCCAGCCGTTTGAAGTGCCGACATCCATATATTCAATAAATCGTAATACGTAAGGTGTATCTTTAAAATACCGCGCCATAGGGAGAATCTCTCCATCATTGATTCCCTTTTTGACCATCATATTTACTTTGACTGAAAGGCCAGCTTGATGAGCAGCCTCTATTCCCTTTAAGACAGGCTTAACTCCTACTCCTCTTCCATTGATACTCCCAAAAAGACGATCATCGAGCGTATCCAGGCTAACCGTAACTCGATCCATACCAGCCTCTTTTAGCTGACCCGCTAGTCTTGGCAGAAGTACGCCGTTCGTCGTTAACGCGATATCACGGATACCATCTATCGCTCGCAAACGTTTTAAGAGCGTTGGAAGTCCTTTTCTGAGTAAAGGCTCACCACCGGTAATACGAATCTTCTCCACGCCTGCGCGTGCAAACTGTGAAGCGATTTGCTCGATCTCATCGAACGAAAGCAGCTCTGATTGTGATAAGAAGGGATAGTCCGAACCAAATATTTCTTTGGGCATACAATACGTGCAGCGAAAATTGCATTGATCGGTTACAGAGATCCGCAAATCTTGAAGCGGCCTATGCAAACGATCAGTGATTACATTACTCTTCTCCATATCATCACGCCATTTGTTTTAGTATTTTTATCAATGTACCACGAATAAAAGGAAGTTAAAACCAGAACCGCTTATAACTAGAGCGTGTGCCACTCAGATTCATTAGTTCTTAATCACTATCTCATTTTTTTACATAGACCATTTCTACCAAATTTCCATACATTTTTTTGCGTGTTTCCCTATTCCAGTGGCTTTTACCAATGTCCGCCATTAATAAATAATTCCCTTTTTTCATCAGCACTTGTTTATTGGTTAGTAAAGTGTTACGATAAATAGGAATTATTTTTGTTCGATTGTACAGGTAAACCTATTATCTTGATATTTTTGAGCAGAGATAGTATTATTGTGCGGTTTGGCACGACAGGAGGCAACAAAAATGGAACAAGGTAAAGTTAAATGGTTTAACGCAGAAAAAGGTTTCGGATTCATCGAGCGCGAAGGTGGAGACGATGTATTCGTACACTTCTCAGCTATCCAAGCTGACGGTTTCAAATCTTTAGACGAAGGTCAAGACGTAACGTTCGAAGTTGAACAAGGACAACGCGGACCTCAAGCTACTAACGTACGTAAAGCATAATAACCCTATAGATAAACAGGACTCTTTTATGAGAGGCCTGTTTTTTTTATGCCCTCAGCCCTCAACAACCGCCATTTCCTTTATTTCACACTTTTAAAAATTTTTCAATAAATTCAAACACTTGTCTATTATTTTTGTTAAAATAAGTTTAACGTCTTAAATTATTAGGAGTTCAAAATGGATCTTCAATTGAAGCAGAAACAAGATCAAATCGAAATTGGCACTCGAATTTCTGAAAATGCAGTACAACTCGCAGAGAAAATCATTTTCAACATGCAGAATAGCAACGCATATGTTTCACTTCAGCAAAGCTCTCAAATGAGTGAATACGAAGGACTCCAACAATCCATTTCCTTTATCCGATTAATTGGCGATGCCGTCTCAGGAAAAATTACTGATACGAAAAGCACGATCTTCGAATGGGGCGAAAATATCGGCATGCTTGCTGTTCACTCAGGACAGCCGCTCGATGTCTCACTTGAAAGCACCTCTTATTATCGGGAAGTAATATGGGACTTTATAAAAGAACAAGGGTCACTGCAATCCATGTCATTGGATTCGGTTTTGCATATATCAACAACCATCAATCCGATGATTGATCATGCTGTGCAAGCATTCAGCAAGTCTTACGTAAATAATTACAAAGAGATAACTCAAAAATTCCATTTATCTCTTCAAGAACTATCCGTTCCAGTAGTTCCTCTCTTCCCAGGTGTAGCCGTACTTCCAGTAGTCGGTGATATCGATACGAATCGGGCAAAACTCTTGCTTGAATCTACTTTAGAGCAATGTCTAGAGAATGAGATTACATCCCTCGTTATCGATTTATCAGGTGTAAGTTATATTGACACGATGGTTGCCCATCGCCTCTTTCAACTCGTTTCCACTCTAAAGCTGCTAGGAGTAAAAACAACATTAACAGGATTAAGCCCTGAAATTGCACAAACTTCTGTTAGTTTGAATTTGAATTTCGATGAGATCACATTAAAAGGAAACCTGCTTCAAGCACTGGCCGATTTTGGATACGGCAAACTGGAAGCATCTAATAAAAAGAACAGACTCTGACATAGGGTCTGTTCGTAGCATTTTAGGATTTTCCGCGTTTTAATTCTTCTAGTTCCTGTAATAGGGATACTACCATTTCATCACTTCTTCTTAACTCATTGTTAAGCATGTTAATGGTTTCTTCCTCCCAAGCGAAAGGATCTCCGTTTTCAGGGGTAATTGGAACGTTTTCGTAAATATCGCCTGTTTCTCGTTCATCTGGTTGAAAGTAAACAGCTACCTCACAAATTGAATGTCCTAAGGCAATTCTCTGGCGCAATGAAACTTTACCATAACCAAATTTTCGTGCTGCAATTCCCCCTAGAACACTAGATGTCATCTTGCATAAGTGCGGTGCATCCTTAACAAATTCCCCGAAAGGACACTCTTTTGCACGAACTATTACATGGTCAGGATTTACACTGACAATCTCAAAATGCCCACCGATTGAATTTTTGATATCCACAATAACATGAACGTATTCATCAACTGTCCAGTTCAACGGATCTTCATAGAAACTCTCAATCCATTCACCTGTTCGTAGACCTAACTGCTCAATGTATCTTTCAGCAGCGGGACCAATTGCTTTTCTATGGAGATAGGCATATTGAGTAATGAGTTTTGCTAAAAAAGTGTGTCCATTCAATTCACCTTTTGAAAGGTTCATACTGCATCTACCCTTTCTTTTTTCTTACATGCTGTTTAGCTGATTTTGGCAAGATATGGACAACACTCTTTGAATACCCTTTAAAACCGCTTTGAAACCTTATTTTGCTTATCCAAGTAAATAATTTTTAAATCTTTTCCCAATTGAGCATCTCGTCAGTTTTATTCATGAGTTTGAATCCTGATTTTTCTAATACTTTTGCAGAGGGAGTATTGGTAACCAAGCATTCTGCTGTAACTCTTTTTACTTTTGGATGTGCAGCAAGCCAGTCCGTTAAACCGATGACCATCTCTGTAGCGAAACCTTTATTGCGCGCTTCACTTACCATTCCATAACCGATCTCAACAGTTCCCTGTTCATTAGGACCACCTTTACATCCAATTTCACCGATTAATGTGCCGGATTCCTTATGAATAGCTATACGGCTCCAAATACTCTGTTCAGGTGTTTGATGAAGTTTGTCTTTTTTCATCTTAATCAATTTCAAATATTGAGGGCTCGGCCATTCATTAGATACCTTATAGTTCAGCACGTTTTCAAGATCTCGTTTCCCTTTAAGTGTAGCTTCAACTAATTCATACGTGTACGGCAATAAAAGAAGACGGCTTGTTTCAATCATTTTCCACATTCCCCCTAAATAATAGCTACTGATAGTTTAACTTATTTTCCCAACAAAAAAGAGGCTTTATTTTCAGCCTCTTTTGTTTCTTTAATTATTTAAGTGGGAGTGATTTTTAGAGTATATAAAGTAAACAGCAGCTCCAATGCCTAGCCATATAATAAATCTAATCCATGTGTCTGCATCTAGCTGCAGCATGAGAAAACCGCAAAACAAAATTGCTAAAATCGGAATATAAGGTACACCTGGACAACGAAAAGCTCGTGGAAGATCTGGCTGTGTTTTACGCAGTACGAGTACAGCTATTGACACTAAAATGAATGCCGATAACGTTCCTATATTTACCAGTTTCGCTAGCTCATCTAAAGGGATTAAAGCTCCCATAAGACCAGCAACAATTCCAAAGAACCAAGTGGATCCGTATGGTGTTCTATACTTTTTGTGAACCGTTCTAAAAAACTTCGGCAGCAACCCATCGCGCGACATCGCATAAGATACTCGGGTCTGGCCATACAGCATAACGAGCATAACTGTTGTCATACCTAAGATCGCTCCGACATCAACAATACCTGCCACCCAATTTTGTCCTGCAACTTGCAGTACAAGGGAAATAGGGTGATCTTCGTTTCCTTTAAAGTCAGGATACGGAACAACCCCCGTCATAATCCCCGTTACAATGACATACAAAAATGTACAAATTAAAAGAGAATAAATAATTCCCTTTGGAAGATCACGATTCGGATTTCTTGTTTCTTCCGCAGCAGATGCAATAGCATCGAATCCGATGAATGCAAAGAAAACCAGTGCGGCAGCAGCAAAAATCCCTTCAAAACCAAACGGTGTAAAAGGAGTCCAGTTAGCCGGTTTTACATAGCCAACTGCAACAACAATAAACAGAACAACAACCGCTACTTTAATAATAACCATAATGTTGTTTACGCGTTTGGACTGCTTTACTCCTACTGACAGCAAAAATGTAATCAGCATAACAATTAAAAAGGCAGGCAGATTAAAGTATGTAGTTACACCTTCTACCGCCCCAGGTGCTGCAGTAAAAGCAGTCGGAATGTTGATCCCAAACCCTTTTAAAAGAGATTGAAAGTACCCTGACCAGCCGACTGAAACAGCACTAACGGCTAAAAGATATTCTAAGATTAAATCCCAACCGATAATCCATGCGAGAAATTCTCCCATAGTCGCATACGTATATGTGTAGACTGATCCAGATACAGGTACAGTGGAAGCAAACTCAGCGTAAGATAGTGCCGCGAACAAGCAAGCGAGGCCCGCTATGACAAATGAAATAATGAGTGCTGGTCCTGCTGTCAGTGCACCTGCTCCAGTTAAAACAAAAATCCCAGTACCGATGATGGCACCAATACCGAGCATGGTTAAATCCAATGTTCCTAATTCTTTATTTAATGTTGTACCTGTTTTTGAAGCTGCTACTAGATCTGGAATGCTTTTTTTCCTAAAGATACTCATATTCATCCTCCAAAAATGTCAGTATGTATGGCTATTTTATAATTCGTAATTTTTAGAAATTTTATAGGGTGTATAGTATTTACGAACTTTATCATTAGTTATGCCCCAAATAAAAAATCACAAAAAAGAATGACATCTTTTGAAGTCATTCTTTTTTAATTTTTTCTATATTGCACAAACTTCCTATCATTTAAGATAAAATGAATATAAATAACATTTTGTTAACCATTGCTTAATTAAAGGAGATTCCTATGAACTTAGAACAAATGAAATACCTTGTGGAAGTTGCAAAAGAAAGCTCCATCACGAAGGCCGCTGACAAACTACATCTATCACCATCAGCTATTTCTCAGTCTATTTCACAGCTGGAAAAAGAGTTTGGTGTAACGATCTTCAGCCGATCTAGACATGGTACGATTCCTACGCCTGATGGAAAGTTTATTGTTTCAAAAGCCTATGAAATTCTTAAAAAGATGCAGGAACTGCACGAAGAACTCGCTTCTAAACAACAAGCCAAAAAGCATGTTTTAAATGTAGGGTGTGCTCCGGCTCTCATGTACATCGTTTATGATGCCTTCTTATTGTTTCATGAGGAATTTCCAGAAACGAATGTCATGATTAGGGAAATAGATCAAGATCATATTTTAGAGGAACTGAAGAACGGCCATATCGATGTGGGCTTAAGTCCGTTTATTGAGTATGAGTTATCTAACCTTCAACACGAAAAAGGAATAGGATATGACTTATTATACTCAGGGTATGTTTGTGTTTGTGCTGGCAAAAAATCTTCTTTGTACTATAAAGAATTCATTACACCTGATGAGTTAACAAACGAAAAAATAGTAATCTATAATTCCAAAGGCGGCAGGATGTTTAAAGACAAATACGCCAAAAATGGGCAAATCCTTTTTTCATCCAACAACATAGAAGTATTGCGTTCAGCTATTTTGGATGGCCACGCCTTTTCTTTTATATTTAATTTTACGTTCAAACATAACGCTGATGTAAAAAACGGCAATTTGGCTATTATCCCTTTTAAGAACCCAGAACTTATTTATCAAGACTTCTGGACACTATATCCTTTAACAAAAGGTCTATCACCAGAAGCAAAAGAATTTAAAGAGAAAGTGAAGTTTTTGCTAGATCAGTAATCATTCTTTTTCAGATTGAATGTGCTGCATGATTTGTTTTTGGTAGAGGTAAATCAGCTTGTCTAACTTTTGACTTTTACTTACAAGATCTGCATTTGAAAAGTCAATGGAACTTGGTTTGAGATCATACATCTCCTGACGGCATATTTTAATTTCATGCAATAATTTACTCAAATCTTCATCCATCGTGATTTCCTTTCTAAAGACAAGTTACTTCCAATTAAATGGGTATGCATTCATAATAGATGCTCCCCGTTTTTATGTAAATTAAGAAATATTTAATGAAGAATAAATATTTCTTAAAGCAACTTGTTTTGTGCATTTTCCCTCGAAAACATGCTAATGTGAATTCATTTAACGTGAATATATTTTTGCGCGTTTTCTCACACAGACAATTTACCTTTAATGTCCTTATTAGAAATACATTGCAACAAAAAAAGTAAATAAAGCAAGCAAAATAAGAACAGTTCTGCGCCAAAACTGCTCGTTATAATTCTTTATATGCAAAAAAATAACTTCAAAGCCCTTTTGAAGTTCTTTTTTTTATTACAATAAGACCACGAGCAAGAGTGGTAACGTAATTAACGAAAACAAAGTACTCACTAGCGTTGCGCTCGAAACAAAATCCGGCTCTGTACCAAACTGCAGAGCGTACATCGTTGTGTTTGCGGCTGAAGGCATCGCGGCCATCAAAATCATAATGGCTGCCAGCATTTCATCAACCGGTAAAAACAGCGTGATGATAAACGCGATGACAGGTGAAATCGCCAGTTTTAATATCAATGAATATGTCAACTTCTCCACCTGAACATTGCGCAATGAAATCTTAGCAAGCTGCATACCGAGGATAATCATTATGGTCGGAATCGCAGCGTTTGCCACTAAATCCAGTGCTTCTGAAACTGAACCTTCAATCGGGATGTTCAACTGCTGAAACACAACGCCAGCAATCGCGCCGTAAACGATCGGCATTCGTCGTACCGCTCTTAAGGCTGATGAGATGCCATCATTTTCAGGGCTCCCTTTTGCTGCATAATAAACACCAACTGTACACATCACAAGCTGCTGAATAACCATCAAGACAACTGCATAGTCCAGTCCCGCCGCACCGAACGCAAAAAGTGCAACAGGTGTACCGTAATTTCCATTGTTCATAAAGGCAGAAGCTAAAATCAAACCGCACGTTTCACGCATGCTATATCTTTTAAAATAACTAATCACATACACAAAGCCGATCAGCGTAAAACAAAGGATAAGCGTATAGATGAGCATATATCCATAGGTTGTCGTAAACGTCGTATCATAGAACGTACGGAAAACAAGAAATGGTGACATGAGATAAAGCGCCATTTTTGAAAGAGTTTGCGTTTCAAATCCCATACTTTTTTGTCCTATAAATCCGATGGCAAAGATCGCAAACACTGGGAGAATAATTCTTAGCAGCTCTATCATGTCTTACCCCTTCTTTCTTTTGGTTGCAACGAAAAAAGGCTGACCACGGTGATCAGCTCATTTTTAATAATCATAGCACAAGGGCCAAGACTTCTTCATGTTTTCAGTTTTAAAGATTAAAACGTATGCGCCTGATCCTTTGCACGCGCAATAGCATTTTCTTTGATTTCGTTCGCTTTATCAGGCATTGCTGCATGTCCTTCTACGAACAGTCCCTCAAACGACGGCACTCCGAAAAACTGCATGATTATACTTAAATAGCGATGCCCCATCTCCATAGCTGCTGCTGGTCCTTCTGAATAAATCCCGCCACGGGCCTGAATATGTATTGCTTTTTTATCCGTTAAAAGTCCGACTGGCCCTTGGTCTGTATATTTGAACGTCTTTCCTGCCACAGCGATTGAGTCAATATACGCTTTCATCACGGGCGGAAAAGAGAAGTTCCAGAGTGGTGTTACAAATACGTATTTATCAGCAGAAACAAACTGATCGCAGAGTTCTGAAAGCCTGCCCACTTTTGTTTTCTCTTCTGGCGATAGCTCTTCAAATCCGCTACCCGACTGAAGTTTTCCCCATCCACTAAATACATCTACATCAATATGAGGAATATTCTCTTTGTACAGATCCACGTGCACCACTTCATGAGACGGATTTACTTGTTTGTATTGTTCAATAAAAGCTTTTCCAACAGCCATGCTGTATGAGACTTGATCATCATGAGGATGTGCTGTAATATATAAAATTTTTGTCATGTATCTAAACCCTGCCTTTCAATTTTCATTGCCTTTTCCTATTATTCATTTTGGTTCATATAAGGGTTTCCGCTTATGTTCGCTCTCATCTCATCTGTTAAAACAATAGGTTCGTTCAACGAATCTTTTTCCAATTTATCGAGGTTTAAAAGACTTCCATCAAAGTGAAGCGGTTTATCTTCGTTCATTTCAACATTCACCTCCAGACAGTGATAGTTTAAACGGTTGTTTAAAAAACGATTCATAACTAAGGGATCGTTAATAAAAATATGCCGCTTGAGACTTTATTTAGCTAGAGAGTCAACACTAGAATTATGAGTGCAAAATAAAAAGACTATCTGCACGCAACAGATAGCCGTAGCCAAGATATTGTATTAGTAGCGTTGTCCACCTAAAGCTTGTGCTACAAGACGCTTCGTGATTTCTCCACCTACTGATCCGTTTGCACGAGATGTTGTGTCTGGTCCAAGATTCACACCAAACTCAGAAGCGATTTCATACTTCATTTGGTCAAGAGCACCTTGAGCTCCAGGTACTGATAATTGATTGTTGTTTCTAGCCATTCTATTCACCTCCCTGTCATTTCTATCCTTAGAATCCCACTAACCTATATTTCTATACATCACATTTTCATATTTTTTTAAAAAGTTGGTTTCGTAACATTGGTTGTATATGAACAAGAAGTTTAGAAGCATTTTTAAGGGGCAGGTAGTGAGCCACAATTGCACAATTCATGCTTATGTCGGGGGTATTTCAACATATTAAGAACGCCAAATTTGTCGAGGATTGTAGACTCGTGGATATATGTCAAAAATTTTTGGATTGAGAGCTGAATCTCGTGGATAAACAGCTAATATTTGTGGATTACTGGCCAAAACTTTTGGATTACATAAATCAAATGCCCCACCAGGTATATACAATAATCAGTTTCTGTACCCTAAATTGCACCTTCTAGAACTTAAACATCTCAGTAGCCAGCTAGATTTTAGATAATTACTTGTAATAGCTTACTGGGCCAATAAAAATAAGCAAAAGAGCCAGCACAATGCCTGCTCTTTTGCTTATTTTGTGAAACTCAATCTAGTGTTTTTGAAAATACTTAAACCTTTTCAGGCAATGCCTCTGTTTCACCATTTGAAAAATCAGCTAGAGATGGCTCTTTTTTGCTTAGCGCAAGCGCCTCTGCTGTTGAACGATGAATTTCCTGCAGAAGCTCTGGGTTATCCATTAGTGCTGCACCATAAGAAGGTACCATCTCTTTGATTTTCGGTTCCCACTCATCTATATAATCAGGGAAGCATTTTTCAAGAATTTCAAGCATAACCGTTACAGCAGTGGAAGCCCCTGGAGAAGCGCCCAGCAATGCTGCGATCGAACCATCAGCGGCTGTAATCACTTCTGTACCAAATTGCAGCGTTCCTTTTCCTCCTGCTTCGGTATCCTTAATAACCTGCACACGCTGACCAGCCACTACTAAATCCCAATCTTCAGCTTTCGCATTCGGGATAAACTCTCGCAACTCTTCCATGCGCTGTTCTTTCGATAAAAGGACCTGTTGAATTAAATATTTTGTCAGAGACATCTCTTTTGCGCCTGCCGCCAGCATCGTTAAGACATTATTCGGCTTAACAGAAGTGACTAAATCAAACATTGAACCCGCTTTCAAAAATTTCGGCGAGAAGCCGGCAAACGGTCCAAACAGCAATGATTTTTTATTGTCAATGTATCTCGTATCAAGATGAGGCACAGACATTGGCGGTGCACCAACTTTAGCTTTTCCATAGACCTTCGCGTGCTGCTGCTCGATAACATCCGGGTTTTTACACACCATAAAGATTCCGCTTACCGGGAATCCTCCAATATGCTTACCTTCAGGAATACCTGATTTTTGTAGTAAATGAAGACTTCCGCCACCGCCTCCAATAAAGACGAATTTAGCTGTCTTACGCTCGACGGTCCCAGTATCTACATTTTTCACTTTCAGTTCCCACGAACCATCGCTCGTACGTTTTAAATTTTCAACACTATGTTTATATTGAATATTTACGTTTTTCGTTTTTAAGTGGTCGAACAAGATTCGTGTTAAAGCACCAAAGTTTACATCCGTTCCAGAGTCGATTTTGGTAGCTGCAATTGCATCATCAGCAGGACGTCCTTGCATAATAAGCGGAATCCATTCCATAAGTTTCTTAGGATCATCTGAAAACTCCATACCATTGAACAGAGGATTGTTGGACATCGCTTCAAAACGTTTCTTTAAGAACGATATATTTTCTTCACCCTGCACCATACTCATATGAGGCAATGGCATAATAAAATCTTGTGGATTCTGGATCAGCTTACTGTTCACAAGGTAAGACCAGAATTGCATGGAAACCTGAAACTGTTCGTTAATCGTAATAGCCTTACTGATATCTACAGATCCATCTGGTTTTTCGACTGTATAGTTAAGTTCACAGAGTGCCGCATGTCCCGTTCCAGCGTTATTCCACTCATTAGAACTTTCCTCTCCTGCACTAGCGAGCTTTTCATAAACAGTAATTTCCCATTCAGGTACAAGTTCCTTCAAAAGAGTACCTAAAGTCGCACTCATGATTCCGGCACCAATTAAAATGACGTCTGTTTTAGTTTCTTTGTTGCTCATTTTTATCAACCTTTTCTTTTAAAATTTGCATAAAAATGTAGGCATCACCAAGCTAAGGCGCGACCTAGTCACACACTTGTTTTGTATCCATTAAAACAATATCATAATATATTACATTTATTGACAGAATAAATATTTACGCTTATATGATAATTATAAATTATTTGAAAGCTGATATAAAGTGACAATTCTGTACAGACAGTTTTGGAGCACATTTAAACGGTTATTACTCTTTACGCGGAGTGTGTGGTGATTTGCCTCTCATATAAAAATTTAAGCATTTGACTCCTCTCAATCCAATAAAAAAGCACACTTCTTCATAAAGAAATGCACTCGGTAATTAAAGAAATATTACTTGTTAAATTAGCTTTCTCTATAAAATATTATACCCGTAATGAGCCGCGAAATCCTCTGGCACCATAGTAAGAATCTGCACCGTTATGGTACAAAAATACGTGCCCATAACGCCAATCGCAAAATAGGGCACCACCGCGTTCTCTAATATCAGAGGGAGTTTGAACCCAACTTGATGTTTTCTTATCGAAATTTTCAAGCTTCTGAAGCGCACGGTATTGTTCTTCTGTTAAAAGTTCAATGCCCATGGCAGCTGCCATATCAATAACGTTATTTTCCGGTTTATGTTTTTTTCTTGCCTCTAGCGCTTCACGGTCGTAACAAGCGCTTCTGCGACCTTTAGGACTTTCCGCTGAACAATCATAAAAAATGTATTCGTCCTTGTCTTTATCGTATTCAACGACATCCGGTTCACCGCCCGTTATTTCCATTTCATTGAGAGACCAAAGTTTTTCAAGATTAGCTTCCAGCCTTGCTTGAACTTTAGCCCATTCTACATCTTCATGGCGGTGCATGTTCTTCTCAAAACGTTCTTTTAATACTTTAAATAATTCTTCACGTTGTTCTAGTGACAACTCCTTATTGCTGATTTCATTTGTCTTGGTCATATTCGTTTCCACCTTATTGTTTACACATTATAGTTTAAGATTAGTTATGTAATAAATCGATTAAATAGCCGTGTGAATCCAGTAACTTTCTATTGTGTTTGGATGTTAACTATTTACCATGTCGTTAGCTTGAAACCAAGCCCTGAGTTTTTCGGCAAAAACTAAACGTTCAGAGGAATCACTTATACTCCCATGGGTCATATAAAGATCATCATTGAAATATCTAGGGTATACATGAAGGTGGTAATGCCAAACATCCTGACTTCCACCTGGCTCATTATGTTGTCTTGTTGAGATCCCATCACATTCATAACATTCTTTGAGAGCGAAAGATACCTGCTGAGATAGCTTATGTATCCGAGTGGCTATTTCTATCGGCAAATCAAATATATTTTCATAGTGGTGATTCGGAATGATGATCACATGACCTTTATTATTCGGCCACCATAATGTTGCGATCAAAGCCGTTACGTATTCGTCTTTATAAATAATGTCTTTCTGCTTAGTCTGAACTAATTTGTTTTCTTCGTCCTCTTTCCCATTAACAGCCAAACAAAAAGGACATGTGTAAGTAGAAGGCATATGTTTATACACTAATTTTTCTCTCCTAAAAGTAAGTTGCTAAAATATGTTTTCGACACAATACCTCAACCTCCTACTATCTATATAAAAAAGAGCACTTCTCTTTCTTGAAGAAAAAGCACCCGATCGCCGAATGTATTCAGGGTTGATCTACCACGTTATTGCTATATGTAATAAATGTTTGAATAGGGCCATCCCAGTCATCTCTTTGGATTTCAGTATAGTTTCTATTTGTATAATCAGAAATAACCTTTACCCAAAATTTCCGAGCGGGAATATTCTCTTTTATTTGCGCAACCTCCCATTTTCCAGGGAACCTATCAAACAGATAGGTGGCTGCATGCTTACCTACACCATGTTTACGATATTTTTTCATAACAAAAAATTCTGCCATTGACAAACAAAATTCATTGGTCATATGATCCTGAGTCTTTTTTCGAACTAACGCAAAACCAGCATACTTGTCATCTACCGTAATTAAAAAAGGAAAACGTTCTGGTTCAGTCCAATAATGATCAAAATACTTATAACCATATTCACCATGTTCATTAACATCCTCAGGATCATATTCACTAAAATCGTATTTGTACAGTTCTAATAAATTTCGCAATACTACTTTTTGCTCAACTGATGCCATCTCAATTTTTATGTTCATCATTTATACCAACCTTTGAGTATCCATAATGCCAACTTTTAATATTAAAGCAGTCCGTCTCTTTTACACCTCATATCCGATCAACCATTCTAAACGCTTCATTTGAAGTGAGCTAGGCATTGTACGCAGCAATAGGTTCCTAAGTTGGATGGATATAGGATTCTCAAGTTGCATAAGCCTCCCCATAGCTCTAGACCCCCTAACAACTTGTGTAGTTCGTGGAATTCTTATTTTTTCATACATCCTAAGTGCTTGCTGAATGTCTTCCGGGTGATTCACAAGGCAACGCGATAATACTAAAGCATCCTCCAAAGCTTGTGCACCTCCTTGTCCCAGATTTGGCAGCATTGGGTGCGCCGCGTCTCCAAGTAAGGTAGCCCTGCCCTGACTCCATGATTTAATGGGTTTCCTATCAAAAATTTCATGAGTGAGAATATTTGTTTCCTCAGTTGACTCAATTACCGCTTCTATAGGTCCCCACCATCCCTTAAAATGCTCCAAAGCAGTTGTTTTTTTGTTCTCCGTTGCCTTCAGTGTTCCAAGTGGGGTATTAATAGCTGCAAACCAAAAAATTTTCCCTTTACCTAAATGAGAGTATCCGAACCTTTTGCCGGGTCCCCAAGCCTCAAAACCTCCTCCCGTTTCAATCGGAAAGCGTTCATCTTCAAAATGGGATATGCCGCGAAAAGCAGTAAACGCAGAATAACGAAGTGGTGTTGAGCCAAATAAGGATTTCCTCAATTGAGAGTGAACTCCGTCGGCACCGATTAAAAGATCACCTTCAACTACCTCCTTGTTCTCGAATATCGCCCTAATCTTCGACGCATCCTGTTCTTTACGAACAAGCTTTCTTCCTAAAAAAACAGTACCTGGCTTTAAATTTTGATATAAAATGCTCTGCAAATCTGCTCGATGAATCAAATAACTGTAAGTCCCATATCGCCTTGCCTGTATATGAACTGGTAAATCCACCAGAAGTTTTCCATCCCAAGTTCGTATTTCTGCTTTTTTAACGGATGATCCCCTTCTACGAACCTGTTCGCCGATCCCCAACTTGTCCAATGCTTTCATAGCATTTGCAGCCAAAACAATGCCTGCACCCATTTCCTTAAGTTCCGCAGCCCTCTCGTATACAGAAACGTCCATACCTACCTGCTGCAAGGCATTTGCTACTGAAAGTCCGCCTAACCCACCACCACTAACGATTACTTTTGGGGGAGTGCTTGATATCCCCATATTGATCACCCTTCCCTGCAATAAACTTTGAAGTTTATTAATTATAACAATTTGGGATAGCGTAAGAAAAATACGAATTTACAAAAGTAGGATTTTTAATATAAAAAAACCAACTACTCAGAATTTAAAATGAGAAATTGGTTTTTTTGCTCTGTAGCAGCACTGGATTGCAAGATAGTGAAAAAAACTTCGAATAAGAAAAACATAGGGAGAATTTAATCTTCCTATGTTTTCAATTCATATTATTTATCTTCTTGCTTTTGCTTCTTTTTCAAATACTCCGCACGAATTTTTTCAAGATGTTTCTTTTTATCAAATTTGGCAGGCGCTTGCTTTTCATGAAACTTTGTCACAGCTACCTGACTTTTGGAATCCAATTGATATTTTCCCACTTTGTTCACCTACTTTTCTTATCTTTAAAGAGAATCTATTCAACAATTATAATAAACCTTATTTAACTGAAGTAAACCTTATTACTTTATTAGTATACTGCAAACTGTGCACATATCAGTAAAAACAATAGAAACTTAGAAAAATTAATTAACATTGTTTTTAGAGGCGAATGTCTTAAATTTATCCAAGGTTATTGAAATGCACCGTATTGTCGAAGAGTCTCACACCCCTACATTTTGTTCATATCCTTACGCTGCATACAAGTTTCTCCTGGTATTCTATCAGGGATTTTTCGCTTACCATTTTTTCTATCAATTATAAATCCAATGATTAATGAAATAAGAATTATTCCAATAAACACGACCAATAATGTCATACGAACACCTCCAAAGCATTATTAACCAACCTGCTACCTTCTTGAGGAATTTTAACTGCAACCACCTTATGCTTACTTGTAGCGTTACAAAAAATTTCAAAACGTTTTATAAAATACCATATTTACTCAATTTTATATATATATCTTATTCCACAATCTGACCCGTTTGTTGAATAATAAAAAAAAGAGTTTACCCATTGGAAAACTCTCATAATTTTAGCTAAAGATTATCCGAAAAATTTTGACCAGATAATTATGAAAAACTACAATTAATCCCCTACAGCTGCGTTCCGGTCCACAACATCATGAACAAGAAGCACACCAAGCTGATGGTGCTCGTTCTGGTAAAGCGATCCTTGAACGAAACGAATTTCACCGTTTAGATCTAGCACTTCAAGCTTACAATACGCAGCATTAATTTGAAGTGCTCTATATAGACTAGAATCATGCGAAAGCGTTACACCGTTTACTTTTACGATTACTTCGCCAACTTTCAACCCCATTTTTGCAGCAGGTGTTCCTGGTACAACAGAAAGTATCATTACCCCTCTGTCACGCGGGACAAAAAATGAAGGTCTCGTGTCATCGCGCTGACTGGTTACCAGCGTAATAAGCTCACGACCCGCAAGACCCCCGGCAATCGCAATTGCAACAAGAAGCGGCAATTCATAAAAATGCCCAACAGCCGCAATCCCTGTTACGATGACACCTAACAGTAAGACTTGCTTACCGAGGTGTTTGATCGCTTCAGCCGGAAGTGTATGTGTTACAAGCTGACGATATCCTATCGCAAACGGAACGAGAAAGAACGAGAAACCGACGGCTCCCATCGGAAACAATGGCCACCAGTCCAATACAGGAATCGAACCGACAGGCAGAACGAGAAACTGAGGAACGATCCAAAATCTTGTTGCCTCATGAGCTCCGATATAATGCCCTCTTTTTCCTTTAAACAGACGAGGTGATGTACGATCTGCACCTTTCCACATGACCAATATACCTTCTTGAACCAGAAGCACACCGATAATAACGGCTAATGAATCAAGTGGTGTTTCTTGAATATCCAAGATCCATTTGTCTAAAAATGAAATACCAGATTCAAAGGGCGGTAGAACAAGACCAACGACTGCCGCTAAACTTAAGGCATACGCAGGGTTTAAAAATCGCGTTTTAAATGTTAAGCCTAGAACAAGATACATAAGGCCGATTAAAGCGATCATACCAAGTGGCAATGTTACACCTGCAGCTACAAAGATCACTGAGCCTATAAGTCCGATCAGTATTCCTGGCAAAAGAGAAAAGATAAGATTATCAATTACAGGGTGCACCCTGACTTTAAATTCTTTTCGCTCCCGTTTTACACGTTTTAAACCGATTAAAAAAGCCACTAGTATAAAACCATAAAAAAGCGGGTGTAAAAAAAGCAACCCCATGCCCTGAAGCAATTCTTTCACAAAGGTGTCTGTCATGGGCGTTCTCTCCTTTTCTCGTCATTTAATTCATCCACTTTTTCTTCAATTCTTTTCAGCCTTCGATCCGTAGCAACAGCTCGTTTCACCAACAAACCAACTCCGGTAATAATCGCAATAAGTACTAAAAAAGACATCAGCTGAAAAACAAGATCTCCAACATTCATTGATTGCATTGTTTTTACCCCTTTAACAATTTCAAAGGTTTTTCTCTAATTAATTATAATCTAATTGAAACATAGTGTTTAGTTAACCAAAAGCTCCAAGGAATACAATCTCTACCGAAAATCACATTCACGAAGATTATATTTAGTAAGGTTGATCTTTTGAATTCTTTCGTAAGACTCCCTGAGAAGTTGATTGGAGCGCAAGATGCGAGACTCCTGCGGGACAGGCGGGCAGGTGAGACCCTTAAAGGCGCATAGCGGCAAGGGGCTCACCGCCTGCCCCGCGGAAAGCGAGCAATCTGGAGCGCAAATCAACCTCTCTCAAAAGCTACATAGTATTTACCAAAAAAAAATCCGCAGAGAATAATTTCCTCTACGGATAGTATTCGTGTTTCAGTTGTTTTTTCCTGCCATAATCCCTTATTTTGCAAGCAATTCGATAGCAGTTTTACGCTGAACATCATTCTTATCATCACGAATAGAATCAATAACCTTAGACTCCATCTTGCCAGCTGTCTTCGCATCTACTTTCCCTGTTGCCGGCAAATTGTTGGCACGCTGGAATGCCGTTACAGCAGACTGTGTCTTTTCATCAAAGTAGCCGTCTTCTCTTCCTGTTTGGAAGCCTAGCCCGTTCAGCATAATTTGAGCGTTCTTCACTTGTTCGTTGTTCATATCGAACTCCAGTGATTTTTTCTCAATCGCAATCGGGTTCGTGTAGAAATATTCTGGCTGCTTCACTTCGTACGTTGGTTTTACCCCTTTTTTGTGAATCCAGTTACCATCAGGCGTTAACCATTTAAACAGCGTCAGCTTGATGTTCGATCCATCTCCAAGGTCGATCGATTGTTGAACGGTACCTTTACCAAATGATTTCTCACCAACAAGTTCGTAACTTCCGCCTTCTTGTAGAGCAGCTGCAAGGATTTCAGAAGCGGATGCACTTCCTTTGTCGATAAGACCAACGATTGGATAGTCTTTCTTTTCTTTTAACGTGGAAACGTAGCGCTCTTTGTTTCCTTTTCGGTCTTCAATCTGAACAAAAGGTTTGTTCTCAGGAATGATCTGGCGAAGAATGCTGTCAACCGCTTCTAAGTAGCCGCCAGGATTTCCACGCACGTCGATCACAAGTCCGTCGATCTTTTGTTTTTCAAGGTCTGTTAGGTGCCTTTTAAAATCAGATCCTGTTTTTTCAGAGAACGACGTAATTTCAAGAACACCAATCTTTTTGCCTTTTACTTCTTCAATATCAGAATATACGGTTTCGATCGGAATCTCGTCACGTGTTACTTTAATCGGCATCACATCGCTAACACCGCTGCGCTTCACGCCAAGTGTAACGACAGATCCTTTTTCACCTCGAATTTTTAATACGGCTTTATAAAGATCAAGGCCTTCCACACTTTTCCCGTCTATCGTGATAATTTGGTCGTTCGGCTTAAGACCTGCTTTTTCTGCAGGGGAATCTTTGAAAGGCGCAACGATCGTTACTTTACCGTCGACCATGCTCACTTCTGCACCGATTCCTTCAAAAGAAGAATCCAGCGATTGTGAAAACTGGCTAGCTGTTTCTTCATCCATATAAACCGAATATGGATCTTTTAGTGTTTTGACCATTCCTTGAATGGCACCTTCTAGCAGCTTGTCACGATCAACGTCTTCCACATAACGAGAAGAGATGATCTCATACGTTTTTTGGAGCTTGGCGAACTCTTCGTCACTGTTAAGCTTCGTTTTCGCTTTCGGCAGATCGTTTACTTCACCATTCTGAACATACTTTGAATCGTTACCAAACAGTGCCATCGAACCATACATTCCACCAGCACCAACAAGCAAGGAAAGAACAATCAGCAGGGCCAACATTTTTTTATTTACGTTCATTCTGCTCACCTCGTTTTTGCAGGAAAAGGCATCACACCCTGCAAAGTGCGATGCCTTCCATTGTAAGAGTCTTTAGGCAACAGCCTGTCTCCTACTTCACTATATGAATAGCTTGTTTACTTTATGTGTTTATTTTACCAGTATGCCGCAGGATTTACAGCATTTGTTTTTCCTGCATTCCAAGGTCCTTTGTGAAGCTCAAAGTGTAAATGCTGACCAAACGAATGTCCTGTGTTCCCCATGTTTCCAAGGAACTGGCCTTTTGAAACAGATCCACCCTGTACAGCACGGCTGCTCATATGAGCGTATACCGTCGTCCATTGCTGTCCGCCGATCGAGTGAGAAATATAAACAACGTTTCCATAAGATGATGAGTATTCTGATTTAATAACTGTTCCATCAGCTGCTGCATAGATTGGAACTGTTCCAGCTTGTGCGATATCAATTCCTTCATGCATACCACTGCTTCTCATTCCAAAACCAGATGTAACTCTTCCCGCAGCAGGTTTTACAATCATGCCGTTTCCAGAAACAGGTCCCATTGATGGAGCTGAACCACTAGATGAAGATTCACGAGCTGCTTTTTCTCTTGCTGCTGCACGTGCCTGCTCAGCACGGAATGCGTCTTCCTGTGCTTTTAGAAGAGCACCTTCATTTTCGATTTTGTGTGCTTCTGCATGCAATTTATTTTCTTCCTTTTGAAGAGAAGCCATCAAACGATCTTTTTCAGCCATTTGAGCTTTTAGCTGCTGCTGAAGTTTTTGCAATTCTTGCATGGCTTGTTGAAGATTGTTTAGTTTCTTCTCAACAGAAGCCATCTTTACTTCAAGAAGTTCTTTATCTTTCTTCTGCTCTTCTAAAAGCTGACGGTCTTGTTCTGCGATCATGTTCAATGCTAGAACACGATCTAGAAAATCACCAAAGTCTTTTGAACCTAGGACAACTTCTAAGTAAGAAACGGCTCCGCCAGATTCATACATCGAATTAACACGTTCTTTTAAAAGTTTGTCACGCGCGTCGATTCGCTTTTGAACGACTGCGATCTCACCTTTTAATACTGAAATCTCTTCTTTTGTTTTCGTTATCTCAGTTTGCTTTGTCTGAATTTTTAAATCTGTATCAGTAGAAACCTGATCAATTCGTGCGATTTCTTTTTCAACAGCTGCTTGACTGCTTTTGTTAGCATCCAGCTTAGCTTGTGAATCCTTAGCTTTCTTTGCATTTTCTTGTTGTTTTTTCTTGATGCTTGATAAAGATTCCGCGTGAACGACGGATTCAGAGTGATACACGGTAAAAGCGCCCAGTGCCAAACTTAACGACAGCACTGTTCCAACCACTTTCCTTTTCATTCGTTTTCCTCCCCTAACCCCTATTGAGTTGTTTCGTTTTTCTTGGATCTCTTTATTTCTGCGATCTTTACTTAAATTTTCAAGAATTTACGGACAGACGTTAAGCTTCCCCATACGCCGATCACTCCACCGATCAACAGCATCAATAGTGATAGCTGAGGGATAAGCGGTGTTACTGGCAATAGCTCAATAAATACTGTCCCTAATTTTTGATTCACGATATCGAAAATGGCTTGATATCCAACTGCGATCACGATAATCGGAAGGAAAGCACCGGCTACACCTAGAGCAAATCCTTCAATGAAGAACGGCCAGCGGATAAATCCATTTGTCGCACCAACGAGTTTCATAATTTCAATCTCGCGGCGTCGTGTAACAATCGTTAATTTTATCGTATTTGAGATCAGGAACATCGCTGTGAATACTAGTCCTAACACGAGTACAATCCCAACGTTGCGGGCAACATCCGTAACTTTAAATAGTTTTTCGACGGTCCCTTTTCCATACTCAACTTTGTTTACAAATTTAAGCTTATCAACTTCTTTTGCAACTGCTGCCGTATCTTGCGGCTTTTCCGTATAAATGATAAACGCATCTCGCAATGGGTTCTCATTTTTTAGTGATGAAAAGGCTTCCCCTTCATCTCCAAGACTTTCAATCAATTCATCAAGACCTTCTTCTTTTGATTGGTACTCTACCGTTTTCACTTTATCAAGTTTCTCGAGGTCTTTTTGGTAAGCCGCATAGTTCTCAGGCTTTTCCGTTCTTTCGATATACGCTCTAATCTGAACATCGTCTTCTATCTGACTTGCAATAAAGTTAATGTTCAAAAGAATGGCTAAGAATACACTAACTAAAAGCAATGTTACCGTTACTGCAGAGATGGAAGCAAAGGACATCCAGCCGTTTCTTCCCATGCTCTTGAATGCTTCAACAAAATGTCGTTTTAATGTTCTAATCTTCATAGCCGTAATCCCCCTTCGCCTCATCACGTACAATTCGGCCGCCTTCAATGGCAATTACGCGCTTTGTGATTGTATTTACGATTTCTTTATTATGAGTTGCCATAACAACTGTCGTTCCACGGGCATTGATCTCTTTAAAGATGTCCATGATCTCCCAAGCTGTTTCAGGATCAAGGTTACCTGTCGGCTCATCCGCTATAACAACTGGCGGGTGATTCACAATTGAACGTGCAATGGATACACGCTGCTGCTCTCCACCAGATAGCTCGTCCGGGAACATGCGCGCTTTGTTTTTCAGTTTTACGAGATCAAGAACTTCCATAACACGTTCTCTGATCACTTTTGGCGATTCTTCGATAACTTCAAGTGCAAATGCTACGTTTTCATATACCGTTAAACGCGGTAATAGTTTAAAGTCCTGGAAGATTACGCCCATCTTTCTGCGTACTTTAGGAATTTGTCTTTCTTTTACTTTAGCAAGGTTCGTGCCGTTAATAATAATAGAACCCTGTGTTGGCTTTTCTTCTCGATACATACATTTTATAAATGTAGATTTTCCAGCACCACTTGGTCCGACTACATATACAAATTCACCTTTATCTATGTAGACGTCAATTCCGTTGAGTGCCATAACACCGTTCGGATATGTTTTCCATACATCAATCATTTCTATCAATCTAAATCACTTCCTTACTACCCCAAAAAAATATTTCCCTATCCATCAACTATATATAAAAGTCTTTCGACAATAGCGCGATAAATGTCAGTTTTTTTCCGCAATAACTATTATAACATCTGTAACTGACAATTTTATTACAGTTGTGTTTCATCTTCCCTCATTCAAGGGACAATGGTCATGATTTCTAGATTCTGTAGTATCAAAAATACGACACAATTCGCTGTAATCCTTCATAATCACTAAAAACCTGCAGATAAACTTTTCGACACTCAGGTCCTAAAGTCGACCATTGAAATAAGATTTAGTCCTAATTTAATGTGTTGCACGCTGTCTTTTATCGGTTAAGACGGGGTGATTTGTAGTAAGAAGGACATATTCATGACAAAAGTCCCAGTAAAATAGAAAAACCAGCCGAGTTGCGTTCGGCTGGTTTTTAACCGCGTTTGAATCCTTCTCCCAGCACCTCGTTCGCGTTAACAACGATAACAAAGGCGGATGGATCCACGCTTTTTACATATTGCTTTAATTTCGTAACTTCGTATTGTGCCACAACCACCATCAGCATCGGGCGTTCATCTTGCGTATAACCGCCAAAAGCATTAATCTTCGTAACGCCGCGATAAATGTGTGTAAGAATCCCCTGACGCAGCTCATCTTCTTGATCAGAAATAATAAGCGCCATTTTCGTCGTACCGAGTCCGACCTGAACCACATCTATGGTTTTCGCCGTAATGAACATCGCGATAAGAGCATACAGTGCTTGTTCGATTCCAAAGAAAAGTGCTGATGCTGTAACAATCGTTCCGTCAATAAGAAGGATGATTGATCCAAGTGATGCCCCAGTATACTTGTGGACGATCTGTGCAAGCAGGTCAACACCACCCGTGGAAGCTTTTCCTCGGAATACGATTCCAAGTCCCGCTCCAATCCCAAGTCCGCCGAAAATCGCTCCAAGCAACGGATCTTCCGTCGCCGCCCCCCACTCTTCAAAAATAAAGACGAAGAAAGGAAGCACGATCGTTCCAACAAGCGTTTTCGCGCCGAATCGTCTGCCTAGAAAAAAGAGCCCCGCAAAGAAAAGCGGAATGTTTAAACTCCACTGCACAATAGAAGGTTTCCATTGAAAGAGTCCGTATAGGATCGTCGATATCCCGCTCACTCCGCCAGAGGCTATCTGGTTTGGCAGCAAGAACACCGAGAACGCCAGTGCCACAAGCCCTGATCCAATCACTACATATACATATTCTAAAATAAGTTCAACCGTTGGGTGTAAAATCCCGCGTCGTTTTCGCATTGCCATCATCATCGCTGTCTGTTAACCCTCAAACTTTCATTCATCATTAATTTAAATCGAAAAAAGTATACCAATCACAGTATACCCTTGTAAATGCGACCTTAGTGCCGCGGTGATGGGGTGAAGTGGGTTTGTTGTGGTGATTGTGATGTGGGTAAGGATGGAGTTGGGATGCGGTTGGAATGCGAACTTGCGGGGCAAGTTCGACTAATTTGAAGATACTGCGTCTAGGACTTGTTTGAATATGTCGTTTTTTGCCGATAATCGTTTAAATTAATTTATCCGTGAAATTATCGATTCTATACGTGAATATAATTGAATTTACCGTGAATATATAGGGGATTACCCTGAAATTATTAAAAGAACTCTTCTATTTTTGTCTTTTTGTTCTTTGCAACTCTATTCAAAAGCTATCAAAATGTAGAAAACACGTTAGGAGAGGTTAAAATTTGATTAAAAAACATCGTTCAATGCCAATTATCATTAATAAATTACAATCACTTTTGAAGAGAGCTCCCTTATATTACGGTAAACATGAAGAGATTCAGAATGCCCTAAAAAAACATATATCAGGATACAGGGGTGAACAGTCACTCGACTATTTTTATCGTTATTTGCCTCAAAACAATCTAATTTTCCTTCACGGAATTAGAATTCTATATGAAGACTACTACTTTCAGATCGACACACTTATAATCACGTCATACTTCATACTTATTATTGAAAGTAAGAACATTGCCGGCCATTTATATTTTGAGAGTCCATATGACCCGATGATTCGTACACTAAATGATCAAAGAGAAGCTTTTGACAACCCCGTTGAACAAGTAAAACGACAGTCTTTTCATCTGATGGCTACTTTAAATAACCTTATATCTTCAAGCATACCTATCGAATCTCTTGTGGTGATTACGAACCCAAAAACGATCACAGAGTTCTCTCCTACATACAACGAAGCTCGCTTGAAAGTAATCAAAAGTTCTGGTTTAGTAAGTAAATTTGCGGAGTTAAGTAATAAACACAGAAAAGAGATCCTTCAACCCAAAGACTCTAAAAGAATAGTTAAATACCTCATCAAAAATCACACAACAGAAGACCCAGATGTGTGCAGCAAGTTTCAAATCCAACCAAACCATTTACTGAGCGGAGTATTTTGTCCAAGATGCGAGATTGAAGTTTTACTGCGTCGTAAGAGGACTTGGTACTGTACAGTTTGCAAACAAAACTATAATAAAGCTCATGAAGCCGCATTAGTTGATTATGCCCTGTTGATCTCCCCCTCCATATCTAACAAGTCCTGCAAACAATTCTTAAGCCTTACATCGACCAGTCAATCCTATCACCTGCTTCATTCACTCAACCTCCCTTTCACCGGCAATCGAAAATCTCGCATCTATCATCTAGACGAACTCGTCAAAAAAATAACCTCCAAAGAAGACATGCTTCCTTAGAGGTTAATAAATCCTGTATTTCTAGCTATGAAGGACGTTTCATCTGTACTACTTTATTTTCCTCATCCATTGCAAGCTGTTCTTTCACAAGCTTCTTTTTATATACTACGCGCGACAGCATGATGCTGATCTCATAAAGCACGAGAAGCGGAATAACGACAAGAAAATCCGAAACTAAGTCCGGTGGTGTGATCAAGACGGCAACCACCACGAGTCCGAAATATGAGACTTTTCTCGCTTTGGTGAGCACGTGAGGGTTTAGGATGCCGAGTGATGTCAAGAACATCACCACAAGTGGAATCTCAAAGAGAAATCCGAACGGCAGCGTTAGGTTCATCATGAACTTGAAGTACTTTTCCGATGTGAAAAAGGTTTGAAAATGACCTTCTGACAAACCTAGCAAAAAGTTTAATACCATTGGATACACGATAAAGTAACCGAACGATAATCCTAACAAAAACAAGAAAAATAGTGCGGGAATATACGATAGTGTGACCTTTTGCTCTCTTTTGCTGAGCGCTGGTTTAATAAACATCCACGTTTGATGCGCAGCGACTGGGATGGTGAACGCGATGGCGATCACACCCGAGATCATAAAATACACCCAGAGAATTTCGCTTGGTCCAAGTACGGCAAGCTGTTGGTCAAGGTCACGAATCAGCCAGTCATAGATGGGCTGTACGTAAAAAAATGAAACAGAAAGTATTGTTATGAATACGGCGAGTGTGATAATGATACGCTTTCTGAGCTCCCCTAGGTGTTCGACAAAATACATCTCTTCTGCTTTCATCCAAAAGGCCTCCTTTCTTTTAATAACGGTGCTAGATTGGGAAGTTTCGACTCGCAGCCCTCATGGTCAATAAGAAAAGATGCGGACTCTTAACCGCGCCCGCATCTTTTCTCACAATTACTACTCTTTATTTAGACTGCGGCTTTTCTTCTTTTTCATCAGAAGACATGAGATCTTTTGCGGAATGCTTAAACTCGCGAAGCGTGCTTCCGAATGCTCGTCCGATCTCCGGCAGCTTAGATGGCCCGAAGATAATAAGGGCGATGATTAAGATCAGAATCAATCCTGGTACTCCAATGTTAGTGAAACCCATGTAGATCGCCTCCTTGAAATTTGTTACTCATTAAAACTTAAATCCAGTGATCGCTACAACAGATGGTCGTGGCATATTGCCTCCGCGTACTTGCGGCCATGTGCTTGTAGGGTTTGCTTTATCTTTCGTTTCTTCTCCTGGATGCTGGATGCTCAAGAACAATGATTTTTCGTTTGGTGTGAAAGATGGTCCTGTCAACTCAGCTTCTTTTGGTGCTGATGCGAACTGGAATGCTACGCCTTTATCTGGTCCAACCGTTGGAATCATGAACATTCCGTTGTTACCAAAGCTTGTCCATGCATCAGAATTCAGCTTGCTTGAAGAAATATCTGTAACCGTCCAAAGGTTTGCATTTGAATCAAACGTTAAGTTATCTGGAGCACTGAATCCGCTTTGACGTCCGCCTGCTGCAAAGATTTCAAAGTCAAAATTTGCTGCGCCATGATCTCCGTCTTTTTCAAAAAAGCGAGTGATATGTCCGTGAATGTTACCATGCTTGTCGTTGTTTGTGTGTGCGATGAATACCGTTCCATCAAGAGGAGAGATCTCCACGTCTTCAGGACGGTCAGTTGGTGTAGCACCTAAAAGGATGGCCGCATCATGTGCGTTAACAACTACATCACCTTGTGTTTTAAACCTTTCTAATAGAGCTGTGTTGCCTGCTGCTTTTTCACGAACCGCTTCAATCGTTAACGCTACCCATTTTCCTTTTGCAAGGTCAGCCGCGTAAAGCGTTCCTTCTTCTAAAAGCTTGCTGTTGTCTTTACCTTTTGCTTCAACATACTTCTCTTTACTCACAAACTTGTACACGCAAGCATCTTTTTTGTCGTCTCCCATATAGACAACAACACGTCCGTCTTTGGAAATTCCAACACTTGCATTTTCGTGATTGAATCGACCAAGAGCTGTATGCTTTCTTACTTTAAAGTTTGGATCGAAAGGATCGACTTCTACTACCCATCCATAATGAGTTTGGTCTAAACCAGCAGCTTTGGAAGTATCTTCAAAGTTCTCTTCACAAGATAAAACGGTGTTCCATGGCGTGCGTCCTCCAGAACAGTTTGCAAATGTACCTTGTGCTGAAGTTGCACCAGATACAGCTGCCGTTCCACGAGCTGGACCTGTTAGCGCGAAAGTAGTTAAACCTGTTACTCGTCTAGCGTACTCCGAATTCGTCTCCATCATCCACTTGCCGTTCTGTACTTTCACTTCAATAATCGAACCGCCTTGGTTGTAAAGCATCTTTTCAATTTGTGCCGGAGTATATTTGCCGTTTACTTTTTCTCCTTCAACATATAAAGGGTTCGTGTATTCGTGGTTTACCCATAGCAAGCCATGTTCGCTTGATTCGTTGATCGGAAAGTACATCGTAAAGTCATTATTAAATCCAAATGTATCGCCTTTTTTGTTGATCACGTCACCATAAGATGCGATGACTTCATATTTATAACCTTTTGGAAGAACAAGGTCGTCTTTGTCAGTTGGTGCGATCGGGTGAAACTTAAATCCTTTTTTTCGAGGTTTCATGCGCATTAAGCTATCAGATTGTGCGTTAGCCGTTTCCGTTAAAGCACCTAATCCAGTTGTTGCAGCAGCAAGAGCCGTTGCGCCTGTTCCTAAATACGTTAAAAAGGTTCTTCTATCCAATGGTTTCTTTTCCACTCCGTTTTCCCCCTAGACACGATAAAATTGTTGTTGCATCTATAAGAATACTGTCGAACTATTAAGCCACTATGTAGGTAGTTTAAACAAACGTTTAAGAGTTTTTTGTTTTTTTATAAAATTGCACTTCATGCGGACATATAATGGAAATGCTTGGCGACATCATTCAAAAGAGTTTTCCACATGAAAAATCCTCCCGTAAAATCTTTTACCAGATGAAGATTTCCTCTATCAAAAATATAAGTTGGGAAAATAGGGAAATTTACTTTATACTAATAGATAGAAGTTTCCTTTGTTTTTCCCAATATACATTCCATTTTTAATAGGTATAATTATCTAGAGAGCTTTATTAGAGGTGAAGTGATGCAGATAGAAGTGGGGAGTTTCGTCGTTTATAACGGTGAAGAGTATCAAGTGGTTTGGATTTATGGAAATGGCAATGTGGAGATCGTACAAGACGGACAACATAGAAAGATCGAGCTCGTACAAAAGGGAGATCTTACACACATACGATAAAAAAACTTCCGGAAGCAGATGCCCCGGAAGTTTTGTTTTATTTTACTTGTTTACATCATTTTTATTGAAGCTTGCTTGTAATGAAAAAGTTTTTTGATCTTATTACACCTTCGACAAATTGATTGGAGCGCAAGGTGCGAGACTCCTGCGGGACGAGTGGGCAGGTGGAGACCCTTAATGGCGCAAAGCGGCAAGGGGCTCACCGGTCGCCCCGCGGAAAGCGAAGCACCTGGAGCGCAGATCAACCTCTATCAAGAGCCTCGAAGAAAAAGCAAAACAAGTTTCTTTACAGCTTAGATCTCAAATAAGCATCAATAAACGGCGTGATCTCGCCATCCATCACAGACTGCACATTCCCTACCTCGGTATTCGTTCTGTGATCTTTTACAAGGCTATAAGGATGGAAAACATAAGAACGAATCTGGCTCCCCCATCCGATCTCCTTCTGCTCACCACGGATTTCTGCAAGCTGTGCCTGCTGTTCTTCCAAACGACGCTGAACAAGTTTCGCCATCATCATCTTCATCGCACGTTCACGGTTCTTAATTTGCGATCGCTCCGTTTGACAAGAAACTACCGTGTTCGTAGGAATATGTGTCATACGAACAGCCGAGTCAGTCGTGTTTACGTGCTGCCCGCCTGCTCCAGACGCACGATACGTATCAATCTTCAGATCCTCTGTACGGATTTCGATTTCAGTATCGTCTGTAATTTCCGGCATCACTTCACATGACACGAATGACGTGTGGCGGCGGCCTGACGAATCAAACGGCGAAATACGGACCAGACGGTGAACCCCTTTTTCCGCTTTCAAATAACCGTAAGCGTTGTGCCCTTTAATGCTAAGTGTAACGGATTTAACACCAGCTTCGTCACCTGGCAAGTAATCCAATGTTTCGACTTTATAGCCTTGGCGCTCTGCATAACGCGTATACATACGAAGAAGCATGGACGCCCAGTCTTGAGATTCCGTACCGCCCGCACCTGGGTGAAGTTCCAGAATCGCATTGTTTTTATCATAAGGCTCGTTTAATAAAAGCTGAAGTTCGAAGTCGTTCAATTTCGCGATCAGATCTTTCAAATCTTTCACAAGCTCTTTTTGCATATCAGCATCCGCTTCTTCTTTCACGAGCTCATGCGCAACTTCTAAGTCTTCATACGATGAAGATAATGCTTCAAACTCGTTCACTTGTTCTTTTAATCCGTTTGCTTCGTTGATAACAACTTGTGCAGCGTTTTGGTCATCCCAAAACGTTGGGGCACTCATCTGCTCATCAAGTTCAGCGATACGTGCTTTCTTTGAATCGAGGTCAAAGAGACCCCCTAAAGTCGTTGATACGTTTTTCAATCACGTTGAGTTCTTGTTTTACTTCTACTAAATCCATATTCACTGCACCTCATTTTATATTTCTTCCACTTTTTAAAATATGCGGTTTCCTTGCAAATTAAACCCTGTTACATCTGATTACAAGCGTAAAGAGAGCTCCATTAAAGAACTCTCTTTTAGACACGCAACCCTACATTATTCCTGATCTGCTCCGTGACATTGCTTGTATTTCTTTCCGCTTCCGCATGGACAAGGATCATTGCGTTTAATGTCCTGTGTTTTGCGAACCGGTTTCTTTTTCGATGATTCCTGTTTATCGCTCGGAACAACAGCTTTACCTTCAGCCACTTGTTCACGCTGCATGTTTTGCTCGATCTGTGATTTTAAAATGTAAGTCGTAACTTCCTCTTCAATCGCAGCAACCATCGCTTCGAACATTTCGAAGCCTTCAAACTGGTATTCACGCAACGGATCATTTTGACCGTACGCACGAAGATGGATTCCTTGTCGGAGCTGTTCCATCTGGTCGATGTGATCCATCCACTTGCTGTCAACCGAACGAAGGATAACGGCTTTTTCAAATTCAGCGATCTGTTCTGCAGGAAGCTGTGTTTCTTTCTCAGCAAACGCAGCATGCACTTTCGCTTGAATCTTCTCGATAATCTCTTCACGATCAAGACCGTAGAAGTCTTTTTCCGTGAACACAGGCTCAGTGAACATAACGGCGTTCACATAGTCTGCGATTTCCTTCGTGTTCCACTCTTCTTGCACTTCCGCTTCCGGTGTGTGAACCGTAACGATACGATCAATCGTTGAATCGATCATGCGCAGAATGATATCACTTAAGTTCTCAGCATCCAGTACATCTTGACGCTGCGTGTAGATGATCTCACGCTGCTGACGCATAACATCGTCATATTGTAAAAGCTGTTTACGCGCATCAAAGTTTGATCCCTCAACACGCTTTTGTGCAGATTCAACGGCTTTTGTAACCATTTTAGACTCGATCGGCGTATCTTCATCCATGCCAAGACGCTCCATCATCGTCATCAAGTTATCTGAACCGAATCGACGCATCAATTCGTCTTCCATAGAGATGTAGAAGCGAGATGAACCCGGATCTCCTTGACGTCCAGCACGACCACGCAGCTGGTTATCGATACGGCGTGATTCGTGACGCTCTGTACCTAGAATGTGAAGGCCACCAACTTCAAGAACACCTTCGCCAAGCTTGATGTCCGTACCACGGCCCGCCATGTTTGTTGCGATCGTAACCATGCCAAGCTGACCTGCGTTTTCAATAATCTCTGCTTCACGCTCATGGTTTTTCGCGTTCAACACGTTATGCTTAATTTTACGCTTCGTTAAAAGCTGTGAAAGAAGTTCAGACGTTTCAACGGCAACCGTACCAACAAGGATCGGCTGACCTGTCTTATGGCGCTCTTCGATTTCAGCAGCAATCGCCTTGAACTTGCCTTGCATTGTTTTATAGATAAGATCTGATCTGTCATCACGCGCGATCGGACGGTTCGTCGGAATACAGATAACATCCATGTTGTAGATGTTGCGGAATTCCTCTTCTTCCGTTTTCGCCGTACCAGTCATACCAGCAAGCTTGTTGTACATACGGAAGTAGTTCTGGAACGTAATCGTCGCGAGCGTCATGCTCTCACGCTGAATCTCAAGACCTTCCTTCGCTTCAATCGCCTGGTGAAGACCATCGCTGTAACGGCGGCCAGCCATCAAACGTCCAGTAAACGGGTCAACGATTACGATCTCGCCGTCTTGAACCACGTAATCAACGTCACGATGCATGATGAGGTTCGCTTTTAACGCCTGGTTGATATGGTGGTTAAGTGTAACATGCTGATAATCATAAAGGTTGTCGATCGAGAACATCTGCTCCGCTCGGTTGATTCCATCTTCCGTCAGCTGAACGTTCTTCGTCTTTTCATCAACCGTATAATCCGTGTCTTTTTTCAGCTGGCGTACAAACATGTTTGCCATTTGATAAAGCTGGGTAGATTTCTGTGCAGAGCCAGAAATGATCAACGGTGTACGCGCTTCGTCAATTAAGATGGAGTCAACTTCATCGACTATCGCATAGTTAAGGCGCTGAACCATTTGTTCTTTATAAACCACCATGTTGTCACGCAGATAGTCGAAGCCGAACTCGTTGTTCGTACCATATGTGATATCTGCAGCATACGCCTCACGTTTTTCTTCTTTTGAAAGATCGGATACGTTAAGGCCGACCGTCATCCCAAGAAAGTTAAATAACGGACTATTCAGCTCAGCATCACGGCGAGCCAAATATTCATTGACGGTTACAACGTGCACACCTTTTCCTTCAAGTGCATTGAGGTAAACAGGCAAAGTCGCAACAAGCGTTTTACCTTCCCCCGTTTTCATCTCAGAAATGTTACCTTCATGAAGCGCAACCGCACCCATGATCTGTACAGGGTAATGGCGCTTTTCTAAAACACGAGCTGATGCTTCACGCACAGTCGCAAATGCTTCAGGGAGAAGGTCATCCAGAGATTCTCCTTTTTCGATACGGCTTTTGAACTCAGCTGTTTTATTCGCTAAGGCTTCATCATTTAAAGCCTTAAACTCTTCAGCTAAAGCCTCTACTTTTTCCGCAATTCTCTCATATCTATTTAACGTCCGGTCATTGGAACTTGGAAAAATCTTTTTCAAAATGCTAATCATCCGAATAAACGCTCCCTGTTTTCGAAAATTATATACCACTTCTATTCTACCAGTTTGTGAATCGAGCCACAAGAAATCCCAAATCTTTTCAAGATGAATTGTATCATTATTCATGCTGGGAACGATTATTTATGTGAAAAATTCAATAATTTACAGCAGACAACAACCCTAAATTTTGGTAAAATAATAAAAAGATGGATTGGGGAGGTTCTGAATGGTAAACGGAGAATTAGACAGGACAGACAACACGAGACAAGGACAGGACCTGGAGCTGCAAAAACAGCAGCGCAGTGAGAAAAGCAAAACCATCATTCTTACGCTCGTTTTAAGTTTCTTTATTATAGGAGGCTTTGGAACGTGGGGATATTATTACCTGTTTGGCGCAAAATCGGCATCTGACGTGATTCTTCCTACAAATGAAGAAGTAGAAGAAGCTGAAAAGTCAAGCGGCATTGAAATTTTCAAACCGACCATAGAGGTTCCTAAGACCGAAATACAAAGACGATTAAATGTTATGCATGAGTATTGGAATAGCAGGCTCGGGTACGACCAATGGAACAACTATAAAGTCGACACCCATACTTCCGAATTAAAAAAAGTAGAGAACGATATACGAGAAAAAATCTTGCCGTATGTAGGCGGTCCACTAAAGACAGATATTGAGGTTGCCATTGGGAAGATTGAGAGAAGCATAGAAACGAAGAGTGTGGAACCGCTAAAAGGTGTGCACCGAATCTTTCATGATCTCGATATCACGCTTAATGATTATCAAGATGCCTCCGATTTTTGGGAAGTAACGGAAACGTTTGATTGGTATCAAAAGAATGCTGTGCAATGATGAAAAGAACACTGTCCTCGATTAATGAGGATGGTGTTTTTTTGTGTGGATTTAGGTAGGTATCTCCAAGCGGCTACAGAAACGCCAGAATTTGTCGAAAATCGGATAAATAATTTTATACGCGGAATTATTGGTCTTATACGCGGATATATTTCAAATTACCTTGGATAAAAAGTACTTATCCGCGGATATATTTTGATGTGTACTTTTGATAAGCACAATATTGAACTATGTACACGCTAAACACACACTGAAAGCAGCGGCTGTCCTTATAGCCCACTTTAAGATCCAGTTGTAGAGGTTTTTTCCTAAAAAACCACAAAAAAGACCCACTCATCAAATTTGAGCAGGTCTCTCACCTAATTTTACGATTTCGCCGTCGTCATATAGTGATCCTTCAGCTGATCGCGCAGCGTTCGCTTCAAAAACTTCCCTACCGACGTTTTTGGAATTTCATCCATGAACACGATATCGTCTGGAATCCACCATTTCGCGAACTGCGGTTTCAAATACTCTATAATATCTTCTTTCTGCACTTTTCCCTTCATATCAGGCTTCAGAACCACACATGCGAGTGGCCGCTCCTGCCACTCCGGATGCGGAACCGCAATAACGGATGCCTCGAAAACATCCGGATATGCCATGATTGCATTCTCTAAATCTACCGATGATATCCACTCACCGCCGCTCTTGATGAGGTCCTTCGTCCGGTCGACGATCTTCACGAACCCTTCTTCATCAACCGTTACAACATCCCCAGTATGAAGCCAGCCGTCAATAAACGCCTCATCCGATCGGTCGTCTTTATAATATCCATCCGCAACCCAGTTCGAACGGAGCAGCAGTTCGCCCATCTCGTTTCCGTCCCACTTCACATCCCCATTCCCGCCGATTACTTTCATTTCAACACCCTGAACCACATAGCCCTGCTTTGCTTTGTAATCTAGTTTCGTTTCTTCATCCATATCCATTTGATAGGTTTTTAGACGCGTTGCAATAACGAGCGGACTCGTTTCCGTCATACCATAAGCATGCATGAATGGTATGTTATGTTTTTCCTGGAACGTTTTGATCATCCCTTTAGGTGCAGCGGATCCTCCGCAAATAACTGCTCGAAGACTAGAAGTATCATAGCTGTTCTGTTCAAGTTCTTGAAGCAGCCCCATCCAGATCGTTGGCACACCTGCCGCAAAGGTTACTTTTTCCATCTCAATCAGTTCCGCTAAGAGCTGTGGCGTGAATCGCGGTCCAGGCATCACTTGCTTCGAACCGAACCAGGTTGCCGCATACGGAAGTCCCCAAGCATTTACGTGGAACATCGGCACAACCGGCATAAGAACGTCACTTTCCGAAACAGAACCGCCATCAACTAGTCCCAGTGACATGGAGTGAAGCACAGTCGAGCGGTGTGTGTACGTTACACCTTTAGGATTCCCAGTTGTTGCAGATGTGTAGCACATTCCAACAGGGTCATTCTCATCTACATTTTGCGGAAATTCATAAGCTGGATCACCTGTCTCAAGAAGTTTTTCATAGTGATAGAGAGGCTGAAGAGGTGACTGAGGCAGCTCGTCCTCATCCGTCATCAAAATATACGCTTTCACATTTGGTATATGGTCTTTTATGGCTTCAACAAGAGGAAGAATGTCCTGATCTACTAATAAAATCTGGTCATCGGCGTGATTGATAATGTATGCGATATGCTGAGGAGAAAGTCGAATGTTAATCGTGTGAAGTACAGCTTCAACACCCGGGATAGCAAAATACGCTTCCAAATGGCGATGGTGGTTCCATGCAAGTGTTCCAACCCGCTCACCTTTTTTAACACCAAGACGTTTTAGCGCGCTCGAAAGCCTGCGTGTTCGTTCACCAATCTCCCGGTAACTGAACTTCCTGATTCCCGACATCGTGCGGCTCGTTACCTCTTTTTTAGCAAAATAACGCTCCGCATGCTCCAGCATACTTGTCACTCGAAATGGCACATTCATCATCATAACTACTTCTCCTCCTTAAATAGTAAACATAGTCATTAGTGTAAGCGTTTTCGTGTTATTGACTAGTTCACCTAAAGTCTTAAGAAATCCTGCTCATAAAACAGATTCTGATGGAAGAAAACAAATATTACGATGTTAGCCGAAAAAAATTCAATTTCTAACCAGTTTTTACGTTAAACTTATAATAAAAATGGCATAAAAGGGGTGTCACATATGCCAGATTGGTCTTATCATACATTTTTCAAACCGCTGCTGTTTAGGATGAAACCAGAAACAAGCCGCGATCTTACGCTGCATACGATGAACACGCTCGCTAAGCTGCCGTTTGGTGAAAAAATCATACAATTTTTTGGTCACATGAAGCCGAGTGAAAAGTTAGCGCAAAACGCGGCTGGCATCACCTTTCCATCGCCCGTTGGAATCAGTGGTGCGCTAGATCCTAGACTAAACGGAACGTCTGCTTTTCCTAACCTTGGTTTTGGTTTTATCGAGATTGGTCCTGTATCGGTTAAACCTCAGTCTTTGGAGAAACCGATTTTACGCCATATAGATGAAGAAACGTTGTGGTACCAGCATTTGAATAGCAATTTGGGTCTTGATGCTGCTCTCGAAAAACTGAAGACAATTAAGAGAAGCGTACCGATCGGAATCGCCATACACGGGGAAACGGAAGCGGAGTTCGTAGAGCTTGTTCAGAAGCTCGGTGATTATGCTGATTTTTTTATTCTTAAAGAGAGTGGAAGCCGTTATTTACAATCGATTCGCGCTAGTATCTCCAAACCTCTTTTTATGGAGTTCACTCATGAAACTTTGAAATCGGCAGACAAAGATATAGAAGCAGATGGTTTCTTAATCCGTGAAGGCATTGAAAAAGACGGAGGTGGCTTCACACTCGGTAAATCGGAAATGCCATCATTAAGAGAAAGCATCCAGCAGCTATTACCCTACAACAAGCCGATCATAGCATCAGGCGGCGTTCATGATCCGAATGACGCGATGGAACTTTTCAATTGCGGCGCTTCCCTCATACAGCTTCATAGCGGTTTTGTTTATTCAGGACCAGGTCTGCCGAAAAGAATTAACGAGCGTTACCTATATGAAAAAGATGATGAGGTCGCAGCGGAACAGTCAACTGGATGGATATCTTTTTTCCTGATGGGACTTGGCGTTTTTATCGCTGGCATCATCGCATTAATCATCGGTCTGACAGAAGTTCTTTTACCGTATGATGAGCATTACTTAAGCATTCAAAAAGAAGAAATCATGGCATTTAACCATCACTTGTTTCACTTCATGTCTCATGACCGGATCTGTCTGGCCGGGGTCATGATCTCAGCCGGTTTTATGTTCACGCAGCTTTCCTACCACGGCATTCGAAAAGGAGAGCATTGGGCGAAAAAAGTATACGTGATTGCCGCATCCCTCGGCTTTTTAAACATTTTTTACTTTATGGGCTTCGGCTATTTCGACAAGCTGCACTTTATTTACTATTTAATCATTCTTCCTTTTTTTCTTTACGGACTTTATCGATCTAGAAATTTCCCTATCGGAAGTAAAGCCGTAAACCTTCACAATACGGCAGCGTGGAAACGAAGTCAGCTTGGACAAAGTCTTTTTGTGATTTCAGGCATCTGTTTGCTCTCTGCAGGCATTGTGATTTCAATCATCGGAATGAACGGCGTTTTTGTAAAAGAGGATTTAATGTTCTTTTCGCTAACACCTGATCAAATTTCATCGTTCAATGATAAGCTGATACCACTGATCGCGCACGATCGGGCTGGATTTGGCGGGGCTTTGATTTCAGAAGGCTTTCTTTTGCTGACGATCGCGTTATGGGGTTATCGAGAAGGCGCAAAATGGATCTGGTGGACACTGGCGCTTGGCGGTTTGCCAGGTTTTCTGACCGGAGTGGGCACGCACTTTATGATCGGATACGACAACCACTTCCACCTCTCACCTGCTTATCTGTTGTTTGTCTTCTACCTGGTCGGTTTGGTGTACTCGTATTCTTTTTTGAATATGAGAGGTGAACGGCGAACGCAAAATATTTCTAAGTTGGAAGCAGCAAAAAAAGTGTAGACATAGCGTCTGCACTTTTTTATTCGTTATTTCAGCTGTGTCTGTTTTTGAAGGGAGATTGCTTTACGAATCGCGATGATTGTACCCATGTGAAGACCTTCATGATAAAACGTGCGAGGCAGCACTTCTGCAAATGTGCTCATGCCAAGTTCAGTCGGTTCATCCAGTTCTTGATCAAGACGGTGGCCAAATTGCTGCTGAATCACTTGAACTTGCTCCATCAACCGGTGGCGCAGTTCCTGAAGCGTCGGAGGGGTCTGCTGCCAATTCTCAGGCTTCGTGCCATAACCGAATAGCTCGCGATAATGTTTAGGTGCAGGATTGTCCTCGCGCGTCTTATGAAACAGCCAATCATATTGATCAAGAAAGATATGCCCCAAGTTCCAGCGGATGTTGTTATTGAATCCTTCTGGTACAAAATCAGCTTCCTCTTCCGTCAAGCCTTCCACCGCGCTCAACGTATTATGGCGAAAGGCAGTTAGTTGTTTTAAAAGGATTTCGTTTTTCATTTGGAATGCCTCCTAAACGGTGATTTGTTTTACCTTTTCGCTTGGAAAGTGAGGAAATCCTCTCATCTTTTATGAAAAGGAGCAGTTTTGATACCAAAACGGACACTATTTCGTTATCGCTGACCTCATATAAACACTCGAAAAGACCTTATCCGAATTAATTCCACGTTAATCTCATTAATTCCACGTTAGCGGCACATATATCCACAATAAATGAATTATATCCACGTTAATTAAGTTTTATCGAATTTTCGACAAACCTGACACCGATAGCGGTATTTTATCGTTCAAAAAAAAACACACCCCTCACATAACGGAGGGGTGTGCGATACATTTTATTATTTAGTTAGTTCCAGCAATCAGTCCATATTTGCCGTCTTTACGTCTGTACACGACGTTCATCTCACCAGTTTCGGCATTGTTATAGACGAAAAAGTTGTGGCCGAGTAAGCCCATTTGGAGAATGGCTTCCTCTGTGTCCATCGGTTTCAGATCGAATCGCTTTTCACGAACAATCTCGAAATCGTCTTCTTCCTCTAACAAAGCCGTTGATACGCCTTCTGTACCGTTAGCAAACATGTGCTTTGTGCCTTCAGCATTTCTAAATTTGCGGTTCACTTTTGTTTTGTGTTTTCGAATTTGACGCTCTAATTTTTCTACCACCAGATCAATCGCAGCGTATAAATCCAAATGACGTTCCTCTGCACGAAGCAGCAGGCCCTTCATCGGTATTGTTACCTCAATGGATTGTTCATTGTTGTACACTTTTAGATTGACGTGTACTTCAGAATTCGGAGTTTCGTTAAAGTACTTTGTGAGTTTTGTCACCTTTTTTTCAACGTAAGCCCTAATGGCTTCTGTCACCTCGATGTTTTCTCCACGAATGTTAAAATGCATAACTTAACTCCTCCTTTCGGTGATGTATATATATTTCGATATACCCCAAAAGAATTCCTCCGTAACATTTAAAATATTTTGACAATTTTTTAACACTGTCGACAAAATCTTTACAAATCAAAATGACATGGTATAAATCTTGGTAACATGCAGATAATCACAATTTGTATGTTATACTAGTAATTAACCTTTGAAGCTTTAAAACATTTACATTACCTGTACCATCTCCCTGCTCGAAATTTGAGCGGGGGTTTTTTATTGTTTTTTTATACGCAAAAAAACAGGCTCTTCTAAGAAGAACCTGTTTTTATTACAAATGAAGCTTATGCTTTTTGAACGTTAGCAGCTTGAGCGCCACGAGCACCTTGCTCAACTTCAAAAGTTACTTTTTGACCTTCGTCTAAAGACTTGAAGCCTTCAGATTGGATTGCTGAGAAATGTACGAATACATCGTCTCCGTTTTCGCGCTCGATGAAGCCGAAACCTTTTTCTGCGTTAAACCATTTTACTGTACCTTGTTCCATGTTTGTTGCCTCCTAGTGCGTTGCCACACAATATATTACTACTCTTGCCCATAGTATTTTTAAAGAAGAAAAGTCGAAACTCATACAATCTTTTACGCCGAACAAAAATAATTGTAAGTTCATCATAACAGGGATTGGCGTATGTTGCAAATCACCTATTGGCTTTTAGCTAAAATCAGCAAATAAAAACCCGCCAGAAACCAAATGGCGGGATCACAATTATGGTCATGTTGCCTATGATTTATAGTTTAGTTACGTTAGCCGCTTGAGGCCCACGTGCTCCATCTACAATATCAAACTCGACTTGCTGACCTTCGTCAAGGCTTTTGAATCCGTCAGTGTTGATTGCAGAGAAGTGTACGAACACATCGTCTCCGTCTTCGCGCTCGATAAATCCAAAACCTTTTTCTGCGTTAAACCATTTTACTTTTCCTAACATGCCTTTCACAATCCCTTCATCATGCGAATCTTTGTATAGTTTTTCTATACACTTTATAGTATGACATATACCCAAAAAAGTTGTCAAAGGCTTAAGATTAGCGAAAATTAAGAAGTTTTGTCGAATAATCTTCTTTCGTAAAACATGCATAAAAATACATAATAAACCGATTATATTCAATCGGTTTATTTATTTATTTTTTAAATACTATACAAATTATGAAAAAATCCCCTTTATCTCCATAATATGTGCCAGCTTTTACATTAACGTTGATTTCCGATAACAAACAAGTTACAAATGGAGTTTTATGGTTCTTACTTAAATCCCTTTCTGTTACAGTAGCGGATGTGTTTCTAAAACATCAACCACAAATCAAAACTAAACTGAGGGATTTATTATGATAAAAGAATGGAACTTATTACGAGTTATTGCCTGTTTATCTATCGTATTTTTGCATAGCACATCACAAATAGGAATAGCCACAGGGTTCCCCAAAACAGAATATTATCAGCTGTTAAGAACGATACTATGTTATGCAACTCCTACATTTATCGTTTTATCTGAAATTATCTTAGCAAATCGATACCCAAATAAGCTGCCCGAAAAATTTTGGACGAAACGTCTTAAATGGATTTTTGCTCCATACGTTTCATTTGCAATTATAGATGCCTTAGTGAGTTACAAATTGAGCCCTTCTACAATAGACTTAAAGCAAATGATATTAAATAACATATTTTTAGGTCAATTTGAGGGATATTTTATTCTCATCATTTTTCAATTTTATGTACTTCATTATTTTGTTACTAAATACCGGATTCCTATAAATGTGTTAATACCTGTGAGCATTCTTCTGATGATCTTCCATTTTAAAATTCTTGATGGAAACATTGCTTTTGTAAAAGAAAACATGGGCATTTTTAAAATTCCATTCACGGCATGGTTTGGATATTTTACAATTGCTTATGTGATAGGAAAACATTATAAAAAAGTATCAGCACTTCTTTATAAACACAAATGGCTGACCCTTGTTGGCGTTATCGTTTCATTATTCGGTGTGTTTGTCTTTTTTAAAGCAGGATATACTGGCGTTGGTTCAAGACGAATTGATTTGTTACCATTATCAATCGCAGTAAGTGCGGCAGTCATAGCATGGGGCCAACGTATAAGAAACTTTAAGATCATTAATATCATTAGCAATTATTCGTTTGGTATTTATCTTATTCATTGGCAGATTCAAAGATATTTTGGAAGTGACATCGCCCAATACTTTGAGGGTACATTTACAAGAGTGATTGCGCTATTTTTCATATCATTAGTAGTATCTATGGCAATCATTAAGATTGTATCCATGCTGCCATTCGGCTCCTACGTTATAGGAAATGTTAAAAGGAAACAGTCTTCAAAATTGAAAACATTACGAACTGCAGCTTGAAAATAAAACCCAAAAGGATTAATCCTTTTGGGTTTTATTTTACAAAGAATTGAAACCGCAGCAACTTTTTTTACACTTCTAATCCATGCTTGGCCACATATAATCCAATATACAGCGCTGGAAAATTAAACAGTTGTTTAAAAAAGGAGGCAATGGACGTTGCTGCATATGATTGAAAAAGTCGTCCTAGCTATGGCCGCAATTCGTATTCTATCTGGTACACTCGAAATTACAGCAGCACTCTTCATGCTGCATTACAATACCGTTGAACGCGCACTCGTCATCAATTCCATGCTCTCAATCGTTGGTCCTATCATCTTTTTCTCTACCATGACACTCGGAATCTACGGATTATCTACTAAATTGTCATTCGGAAGTTTGATTTGGATCATGTTAGGAGTTGTTTGTATTGTTTATGGGATAAAAAGATAGCTAATTTCTTAGTGCTGCGCCAGAATGCCCCTGACTCGCGTGTACTTTTATGAAAACTGCGCGCAAACCGCCATCTACTGCGCGCAAAGTCTCACTGCCTGCGCGAATGTGAAACCGATAAAAAAACTCTCACACGAAAATCAAAACCGATATCCAGACAAATACGCTAAAAACTCTCTCTGTTTTTCATGATTGTACTTCGTTAGTGCATAGGTATCCGCATCAGGTAAGTCAAGCGAATAGCAGTCCACTTCAAGCAGCCTGCCTTCTAACAGTTCTCTTCTAACCGTTGATAATGGTAAAAAGGAAACTCCGAGCCCCTCAGTAATAAATCTTTTCGTGATGTGAATCTGCGAAACTTTCATCATCCGTACTCCAGGATAGAGCAATTTTATACCTCTAGAGAGATCCTCCCAATATCCTGGATGGTTATGCGTCAACAAATAGTTAGAGAGCAGAACTTCTTTTTCATCCAGTGGCGGTGCAGCCTCAAAGTCCAAACCATCGTGAGGCGCAACCAGCACAACTTTATCTTTATAAAGCAGCTGACTCGTAATTTCAGAATGTGAACTTCCCAAGCACGACAGCCCTAGATCCACCTCTTCGTTTAAAACCGCAGATTCAATATCTTCTGATTCAATAATTTTGATGGAAATCTCGACTTCCGAATGCACTTTTACATATCGTTTTAAAACCGATGGCAAAATCGTATCCGCGATAAGCGGTGAGATGCCTATGCAAAGTTTAGAGTGATACCCTTGTTGAAAAGCATTGAGATCCTCTAACCCGCTCTCATACACTTCCATCAATTTCTTCGCGTTCTGCAGATACCGCCTGCCTTCTATGGTCAACTTCACTCGTCTTCCTTCGCGTAGAAACAGAGACATGCCCAATTCTTCTTCAAGCAATTTGATATGAACCGTTACAGAAGGCTGTGAAACATGGAGTATCTCTGCCGTTCTTCTAAAATTTTCGCATTCCGCTGCGGTAATAAACGTTTTTAACCAAGTAAATTCCATTGCCCTGAATCTCCCCACTGATTAGTTTTTATTATTAAATCAATTAAAAACAATCAATATCATAAATTAATTATATCTTATACAATGGTACTAAATAATGGAAGGAGTGAGAAATCATATGCAAAAAGGACTTAAAGGAATCGTTGCAGCGGAGACAGGGATCAGCCACATAGATGGAATAGAAGGAAAGTTAATCTACAGAGGGTTTGAGATCGGTGACCTTACTTCTCGTTTTTCGTTTGAAGAAGTTGCGTATTTGCTGTGGTACGGCAAACTTCCCGATCAAGAACAGTTGCATACATTAAGTAATGAGCTTATCAAGAATCGCGTACTCCCACTCCATATGAAAAACATTTTAGATCACCTTCCAAAAGACATGGATTTGATGAGCGTAATCCGAACAGCGGTTTCGTCTGAAGGTTTAACGAGCTATGGATGGAAGCCAAGTATAGAACAGGCGATCAGATTAACAAGCTTAGTGCCTACGATTATTAGTTATTGGAAACGTCGTATAGAAAGCAAATCATTTGTTGCACCATCTGAAGAATTAGCTCACGTTGAAAATTACTTATATATGTTAAATGGCGAAATACCAAGTAAAGCCCATACGCTTGCTCTCGAAACCTACATGATTCTAACATTAGAACACGGCATGAACGCCTCCACTTTTTCGGCCCGTGTGACAGCATCTACCGAATCCGATATGGTGTCTGCCGCAACATCAGCGATTGGAACGATGAAGGGCCCTCTTCATGGCGGAGCACCTTCAGCGGTCATTGATTTGCTGGACGAGGTTCGAAGTGTAGGAAGTGCTGAACAAGTACTTCGCCGCAAGTTGGAGAATGGAGAAAAACTTATGGGGTTCGGACATCGCGTTTATAAAACACATGACCCTCGAGCTGTAGCGTTAAAAGCTAAACTGTTAGAAAACGCTGGTGAAGATGAGTGGTTAGATCTCGCGTTAGAGGTGGAGAAAACAGCTATTGCGTTGTTGGAGGAATACAAGCCAGGCAGATCATTGTACACGAACGTTGAATTTTACGCTGCGGCCATTATGAAGGCGATCCAGCTGGACCCAGCTCTGTTTACACCAACATTTACGGCAAGCCGAATGGTCGGATGGACCGCTCATATTTTAGAACAAGCCGAAGACAACACGATTTATCGGCCGCAGTCGATTTATACGGGGCAATTTCATGATACAACTTCATTAAACACTTAAACCGGACAATAACGTTCGGTTTTTTCATGCTCTCTTCTCTAAATTACTCATGATAAAATAAACAGAGACATGCTTTAAAAGAGGAAGAGGTGTTTAAAGTGATTTTAAAATCGATCTCATATAGAAACGATAAGAAAAAACAAGGATATCCTTTTCAATTACCACTGTTTCAATCCTTAGAGACTCTTCACTTTCGAAAGCCCATTACTATCTTAGTAGGAGAAAACGGCACGGGAAAATCAACACTGCTCAAGGCCATTGCAGATCAAGCAGGTTCTGTTCGAATCAATCGATCAGAAGAGGAGGATTCAGACCTACCTTCATTATCAAAGCAGCTCAAATTGACTTGGAGTGTGAAGACAAAGAAAGGTTTTTTCCTAACCGCAGAAGACTTTGCAAACTTTGTGAGACGTGCAGCGGAAATGAAAGAAACCGCGCGTAAAGAATTAGAAAACATTGAAGTTGAGTACAAGAACAAGTCTGCTTATGCTAAAAGTTTAGCTTCCCTCCCACATAACCGCACATTGCATGAACTACAAGAACTTTATAACGACGGTCTTGAGTTTCGATCACACGGCGAACGGTTTCTGGACTTTTTTCAGTCGCGCTTTCGACCAAACGGATTGTATATACTCGATGAGCCTGAAGTTCCACTATCACCTATGAAACAATTAAGTTTTATCTCTATTTTAAAAGAGATGGAGCAGCAGAATGCGCAATTCATTATCGCAACTCACTCTCCTATCCTGATGGCGTACCCCGGTGCAGAGATCGTTAATATTGATTCGTTGCCACCAGCTCCAACATCCTACGAAGACCTTGAACATGTGCAGATCACTAAAACATTCTTGGATAATCCTGAACGGTACTTGAGGCATCTATAGAGCAAAAAAGGCACTCAGCCGATCGTCAGCTGGTGCCTTTTCGTCACTTCTTCTTATCGAAATACATCCCGTCACCCGACAGCGTCTGGTACGGGTTTGCATACTGAACATTCTTCTCTTTCTTTTTCTTCATCATTGAAAGATTGTGTTTAATCTCTTCAAACTGGCGCGCTAAAAGTGGATCAATCGTCTCGTTCATTTTCAGAATCAACCGGCCCATTCGCTGCTCGTCTTCTGAATACGTGAGCGGTAAATTTTGAATCGCCACCTGACGCTGGTCGAGCAGTTCGTTCAACCGCTCGATATACGGCTCACGATCGTCTTTGGGCAATCCTGCACTTACATGATCATAAAGATTTTTTGTAATCTCCAGCAAAATTTTAACTGCAGGCATTAAACGCGTCCCGTTTCACCGTGCTGCAAACGACGATTAATCTGAATCACTTCTTTCCACGTATTGCGGAAATCGATCACATAGTCTTCCACTTCATCCAAAATCGCAGCATCACTATGAATGTTTGCTTCAATCAGACGGCGATTGATGTAATCATACATCTGCATAAGGGACTTAGACACTTCAAGGTCCATGTTTAGCGTGACCATCAATTCCTGGATGATCTTTTGCGCTTTTAAAAGATTCGTATTCTTCTGTTCTGTATCTTTGAGCTCGATCGCCGTGCGAGCGAGACCGATAAACTTTAAACAACCGTTGTATAGCATGAGCGTCAACTCACCGGGAGACGCCGTTTGGACTGAGTTGTTTTGATACGCTTTGTTCGCGTTAAGTATGGACATGTAAAGGTAACACTCCTTTTTGGTTTAGAAATTACTGTCCGCCGCCAAACTGTTGCATTAAGTACATGGATTGCTGGTTGGAACGCTGGATCGCTGATTCCATCGCCGAAAACTGGCGCCAATAGCGGTCCTCCACCTGTTTTAAACGATCTTCGAAAGCCGAGATGCGCTTGTCCACGTCCGTTAGTTCACGACCAAGTGTGAACTGAGCGTTCGTACGAAGGGCGTTTCCTGCTTTTAGTTCGATCTTATCGACTGTTTGGTCAATCGATTTTCGTAAACTCTTAGCAATACCGTCAATATTATTGGTACTATCTCCAGTAAACAATTTCATCACGGCATCTGGATTCGTGGCTAACGCATCACGAAGTTTCTTTTCATCGATTTCAAGCTTACCTTTGTCTAGGTAGTTACGTGAAGTCGTAATCCCAATCTCAGAAAGCTGATCAAATTTCGCATCGCCCGTATTAAAATTGGCATACAATATGGAACGCATCGCATTAAGTCCGCTTGAAAGGATGGAGTCACCGCGCAGCATCCCGCTCTTCGCCTTCTCATCCCAAAGCTCTGCTTCTTTTTCAGATAAATCCTTACGCTGTGCATCCGTTAAAGGAGGAAAATCACGATATTTCGTTTCAGCCGTTTTTTTATTGATCGCTTCAATCGTTTCGTTGTATTTTTTAACGAAGTCTTTAATGGAAGTCACAACACCATCTGTATCTGTGGTTGAACTGATTGTTGATGCACCTTGTCCTTTTAACGAATACGTCACACCACTGATCGTAAAAGTGTTGGATGTTCGCTCCAAACCTGTGAGTCCATTCAAGTCAAACTTTGCATTGCCTCCATTATCTGTATCAACTGCACCAAGTTCTGTTCCATCTGCTGTTGTGTTTGTAAAAAAACCGATGTTCCCAAAAAAAGAAATGGTATCCGGAGTTCCAAGTGTAATCTTAGAACCTTCTCCCGTTAAATTGTTTGATATAACAAATTTTCCAGTAAAGTCATCATAAAACGCTGACATCTCTAATCCAGCTTCTGAAAACTTTTTAGCAGTCGTTTCCAATGTATCTTTTGTTGGATCAATTTTTATGGTCTTAGTTACTTCAGTTCCATCTGGTTTTGTTACCTTAATTTCAAGAGGAATTTCAGCAGTGCCAAAAGCTGAATTCATGGTCCCTAAAGCCGTTTTTCCGCTCGGTTTGTTGCCACCTTGATCTATAACTTGTTCTGAGACCCAGCTTCTCGCAGTTGCCAGCTTAGTAACGTTAATGTCAGACGTAATATTTGAAGCACTTCCTGCAACAGTCGCAGTTACCGCATTTGGATTCGTGCTTGAAACCGTCTTCTTATTAAACGTCCCTTGAAGTGCGACTCCGTCTAAAATAAATCGGTCAAGCTCGTCCAGCAGCTTATTCATCGAACGGTAATCGTCTCGCTGCCACTCTAGCGTCGTCTTTTTCTGCGCTAATTTATCTAATGGAATACGCTCTGCTTTCATCAGATCGCCTACAAGCGTATCGATATCCATCCCGCTGGCTAATCCGCCAATTCTCATGACCACGGTTCATCACCGTCCCTAAATTTTTTTATCTACGAATATGCCCATAAAGTCGATCATATCAGCATACATATCAAGAAACTTTTTGTTTGGAATTTCTTTTAGCACTTCTTGCGTCACTTCGTCCACGACTTGAACGTAATAATCATTCAACTTCTCGTGAAGAACAAACTTAGATGAAGTATGCGCAGGCTTCAGCATATCGTTCATCGCATGTATCACTTTTTCCAGTGATTCTTTTGTTGGTTTTGCTTGTACTGGAGCTTCGGCTTGAGTAGTTTGTTCTTGTAGGTTTTGGCTTTTAAGCACAGGCTCAGATTTTTGAAAAACAGGAGAACCTATCGATTGCAGTTCCACCTTCATCGCCCCTTTTATTTTCTCTAAAATTTATATCGGATTGTACAATTAATTGTTGAGGAAGAAGAGAAAAAGAAAAAGGCCAAAAAAAAATTATTACAATTCTATGAAACTACTCAAACGGTTGAATTTTTATTGTAAAATAGTAGATTATAAAGAAGAAAATTGTAGAAAAATGACCACTAATTGTCGTGGCATATTTATATAAAAATATATACAGAAATCATTGGAAAATTGAAAACGAGAGGATAATGGCAGTAATGAAAGACCAACGCACGAAGCAACGAAAGAAACTCAGCCGACAGCCGAAATCCGGTGTAACGCAAAGTAAAGCCATTGAACAACCTCTAGAAAAAGGCAGGTACATAACTGGACTTGATGGACTGAGGGCCATAGCCGTACTAGCCGTTATCGCTTATCATTTGAACTTTGAATGGGCAGCGGGCGGATTGCTCGGAGTTACCGTCTTTTTTGTTTTATCAGGATACTTAATTACAGACCTTTTAGCAGCAGAATTTGTTACTACAAACACAATTAATTTTAAAAACTTCTGGATTCGCCGGGCAAGAAGACTTCTTCCCGCTATGTTCACCATGCTGCTCGTCGTCATTACGTATGTCACGCTATTTGAACCGACCATGCTTCAAAAGCTTGAAAAAGATACCGTTGCAGCCATTTTATACGTAAGCAACTGGTGGTACATATTTCAAGATCTTTCGTATTTCGAAAGCTTTGGACCGCCTTCCCTTCTAACCCACTTTTGGTCGTTAGCCGTGGAAGAACAATTTTATATCCTTTGGCCGCTCATCATCATTGTGATGTTAAAGCTGAAAGTTCGTGAAGGCTCTCTATTTTCTATGATACTAGTAGGTGCACTTGTATCCGCAGCGGCTATGACATTGTTTTACGAACCAGGAGCAGACCCGAGCCGTGTTTATTACGGAACAGATACACGCGTATTCTCCTTATTACTTGGAGCAAGCCTGGCAGTCATCTGGCCGAGCCGAAAACTGTCTAGCAATCTTCCTCCAGAAATTCGTTGGAAACTAGATTTTGTCGGATTGTCCGCACTCGCTTTCGTGTTTTACATGTTCTGGAGTACAAGTCAATATGAAGACTTCCTCTACCAAGGAGGAATGGTCGCTATTTCTGTTGCTTCTCTGCTCGTAGTGGCCGTCATGGTTCACCCATCAAGCCGATTGAACACGTGGTTGAGTTTTAAACCGCTACGCTGGATTGGTGTCCGCTCATACGGCATCTATTTGTGGCATTTTCCAGTAATCGTGCTGACGAGCCCACAATGGGGAGCGGATGCGCCGAGCTTAGTAAGAACATCATTGCAAATCGTTTTAATTTTAGTGCTTGCCAGTCTCTCATGGACGTTTATTGAGAACCCGATAAGAAAAGGCGCATTAACGAGATTTTGCCGGGTGGTCAAGCGAGGTGAATGGAGACGTGAACGATCGTTTATCGGAAGGTTTGTAACGATTGCCAGTATTCTAGCTATGTTCATGTGCGTATCCGCAATTGGCTTCACGACAACTTCAGTAGCGTTAAGTAAAGATAAAGTGATTACCGCTATTCAGGATAAAGTAGGAAAAGAAGAACCACCTGTAGAAAACACGGTGAGACCAGAACCAAAACCTGAAACTCCTAAAACAGAAGAGAAGCCTACCGAAGATCCGACAGACAAACCTGCGGAAGAGACACCTTCAAACGATGCACCACCTGAAGAAGAAAAGCCGCCTGTTCAGGATTCGCGCTCACTGTCTGTCATTGGGGACTCTGTCATGATTGATGTTACGCCACATTTGGAAGATGCTTTTAAAAAGGTAGATGTGGATGCAAAGATTGGCCGTCAGTTTAGAGAAGCAGAAGATATTGTTCAGCAAAAGAAAAGCTCTGGTAGCCTAGGTGAGATAGTCGTCATCGAGCTCGGGGCAAACGGACCGCTCGCTGAGAAAAAAATGCATGCACTAATTGAAGAAATCGGTGATCGAGATATTTACATGATTACGACACGTGTTCCAAAACCGTGGCAAAAAGAAGTCAACGACACAATTAAGAGTGTTGCTAGTCAACACGATAATGTTAAAGTTGTCGATTGGTTCACGAAGAGTGAATCTCATCCTGAGTACATCGGGAAAGATGGCGTTCACTTAACGATAACCGGCGCGAAAGCTTATGCAGACTATTTAATAAAACATATTGATTAAGATTAAAAGCCAATCATCCTAATACGGGTGGTTGGCTTTTCTGCATTAATTTTCTTGAATAAGTGGGTTTTCTTTTCCATTTGGAGCAGGAAATTCTCCTCTAGGAAGGTCTTTTAGATAATCGGTGAGCTCGGGTAAGTAATACGCTGAAATGGTGATTTCGTATTTAAGTTGATTGGTAACAGCGTCAGCAGCTGCCATCTCCAGTTCGTCCATCCCTGAAAACGTAATGGCTTCCACGACAATTACACGTTTCAACTCTTCGACCGTCTTAATAAATTTCAGAATGCCTTCATAGTCTTTAGATACCACTGACATTTCAGCTGTAATTTTCTTCACGCCTTGAGGCAGAACTTCAGGTGCAGGCGGCGTTGTTGTTTCACTTGTATCAATATCGTCATCTGTGTTTGAAACATTTTCTTCAGCAACTTCTGTACTTTCGGTATTTTCGCCTTCAGTATTTTCATCAGGTGCTGTTTCCTCAGTATTCTCTTCTTCCACCGCTCCTACTTCATCTTCTGACGCTTCTCCATCACTAAAGTCCATCGTTAAAATCAGACTGTCTGATAGAACTTCCGCTTTTTCAAACTGCAGCATGAGTTGATCCACAAGTGGTTTGACAGGAACTTCTTCTTGAAGTGTAAAAGTGTTTTCACTATTTTGTGTTGTAACAGCTGCCGGTGTTGCCATATTATCTAAGAATGTTTTTTGCTGCTTCATCTCCGCATCAACCGATTCAATCTGCTGGTGAAGTGGAGATAACAAGCCAAAATAACCATAAATTCCACCCATTAAAAATAGAAGGATGACGCCAATTGACACATAGGATAGAAGTTTTTTATTCTGTGTCATTCTCTTCACCTTTTAACTCCAGAATTTTCTCTTTCTCAAATTCAATTTTGTACAAACTTCGGTAACGAGGCAGGATGTTTTGCATCGCCGTCATATCCTCGCCTTCATTGATTTCTTCAAAGTTCGTCGTTTCCATTTTCTCAATGGTCGCTGTAGCTAAATATGGAGAATTCGTTAGTTCATATAAATAGTGCGACGTTTCCGCCAGCGTATCAAACTGTGCTTCAACGAGTATCGTTTTCTTATCTTTATATTCGTATTTCATAAAAAAACCGCGTTCAGGCAGAAGTGCGACAAGGTGCTGAAGGAGATCGGTAGCCGCAATCTTCTTTCCACGTATGTACTCAATCTTTTCAGCAAGCGGTGCCGATTCCACAATCGGTCCTGACTGCTGCTGGTTCTTCAACTGCGTTTGTACCAACAGCTTCTCTTGCTCTAACAACCGTTCTTTTTCTTGTAATTCACCTGTACTAACATAATAGTCAAGACCTAGCCACGTTCCCGATCCTAAGAGCATGGCAACAGCGACAATTAATAGAATGGTAGTCTTAAACGATTTCTGTTCCTTGACGGGTAACAGATTAATGTCGACTAACATAGCTGCACCTCTTTTAAACCAAGTCCTAAAACAACATCAAACTGAGACGGCAGCTGCTGATCCGACTGATCGATGGTGAGTACAGGCACGTCCAGTTTTGAAGCAAGTCTCTCTTGTATGTACGCTAACTCAGGGAGTTCACCCGATAAAATCACTTTTGTCACACCCTGTTCACCATGATTAATCGTGAACTTGTAATAGTTAACGATGCGCTCAATCTCAACAAGTTTATCTTCAATCAATCCGTGAACGTATCCAGAATCACCTTGCCAAATAATCTTCTGAACACCTGTGGAATGCTGCTTAAAATTCCAGCTTTTATAGTCCGTTTCCATCTTTAAATGATTAAAGAAATAAGGCTTATGATGATGAAAGATACTTAATTGTACGGCAGGAATATCAAACTGCAAACAAAGTGTATGATCTTCTTCTGATACGAGATTTTTTATAAAAATAAGCCGATAAAGAGATACGCAAGAAGCATCCGCAACAACAGGTTTTAACTTCGCATCTGTGAGCAAAGATGAATAATCATGTACCATATTTTCAGAAGCTGCAAAAAGAAGAATCTCTCGCTTTTCCTGATCCGTTTCGAGCAAAACATAATCAAATACTGGATCCTCAAAAGGAAGATGAATGGTATTCCCTAGCTCCATGTAAAGATAACCTTTTATCTCTTCATCCTTATGATTAGTGGGAATCTGGTGTTTACGGATGACAAGCTTGCTGTCAGGGATCAAGAATTGTACTTCACGCCCCTTAATACCCCATTCATCCACACACTCTTCTAGTATATTTAGGAGAGTGTCTCGGTCGGTGATGATGCCATCTTGGATAAGACCATCAGGAAGATAACGTTCACCTGAGCTTCTTACATCAAGGTCTTCAGGTTGGCGGTATTCTAAATAGCGGATGACGTGGTCTTGTAGTATTAAGTTGATTCGTGTTTTACTAAAAAGAGTTAGATTGAATTTCATGTGAAATCATCCTCTGTCTTGAATAAATTCCTATAAAAAAACTTAGGTATAGCAATACCTTGACCATTTCACTAAACTTAATGAAATCGTAAAAATATTGTTATTTATTTAAAGTACCCTCCTATGAGAAGGGTACTTGGATTATGGATCATGTGTTAAGTATATAATTAATCTAAATATTGCGTTAATACAGACTCTTCTACTTCAGCGTTTGCAGTTTTACCCACAACTACATCTGAATCATGTTTAGTTATAGTATAAACCTTTGATGTTTTATTCCATTTGACTGTATAATCATCGTCTTTTACATTACTAACATACTCTTTTAACTGTTCGTTCCCCCATCCAGTATCTGGGATACTTCCTTCAGTTGAGTGTTTTAATTTAGCCGCATTAATAATTTGGACAGCTTCAGTAACTTTCGCCTTACCTTTTGTATCCCCAATGATATTACCGATACTAACCACAGCAATCGCCGCAATAATCCCTAAAATTACGATAACAACTAACAATTCAATAAGCGTTAAACCCTTCTCATTCTTCGCATACTTTTTTAATAGTTTGTTTACCATTCTTCTCTTACTCCCCTTTATCATGTTTTTAATTAACCAATTGTCTTATAGATTTCAAACATCGGTACCATAACAGAAACTACAATCGTCCCTACCACTGACGCTAAAAACACAATCATCAACGGCTCAATCATTGCTTTCAATCGATCAGTCCCGGTTTCTACTTCTTTCTCATAAAAGTCAGCCACTTTCGAGAGCATTTCATCAAGTGACCCTGTTTCTTCTCCAATGGAAATCATCTGCGTAACAAGCGGCGGAAAGATCCAATGCTTTTTCATCGGTTCTGTTAACCGCTGTCCTGTTTCCAAAGAGCTACGGGACTCTCGAATCACCTTTGCCACTACCTCGTTCTCTACCACTTTTTCTACAATCGATAGAGACTGCAGAATTGGAACGGAGCTAGAAAATAATGAGCTCAACGTACGTGTCATTCGTGCCAAAGCTGACTTTTGAAGCAGTTTACCGAATACGGGTACTTTTAAAATCACATAATCAAAGTAATACCGGCTGGATTTATTTTTGCGAATAATCAAGAGTGCTAGATAAAATAGTACAAAAAGAGTGATCAAAAACCACCAAAACTCTTGTACAAAGTTACTTGCTGCTAGGACAAACAGTGTGATTGCAGGCAGCTCTCCTCCTGCATCTTGCAACATGGCCGCAAACGTTGGTACGACCTTTGCAAGCAGGAAGATGACAACAAACACCGCCACCACTCCGACAATCATCGGATACATCATAGCTGAAATGATTTTTTGCTTCGTATAATGCTGTTTTTCAAAATAAGTAGCTAGCTGGTCGAGTGTATCGTCCAAACTACCACCAGCTTCCCCTGCGGACACCATATTGATGACCATCGGAGGGAAAACATTTCGGTGCCGGCTAATTGCACTAGATAAAGGATTTCCTTGACGAAGCTCCTCTTCCACATCCGCTAACACCTTTTGTAACGCCTTACTTTCTGTTTGAGCGGACAAAATGCTCGTGGAATCAACGACAGATACACCTGCTCTCAACAATGTCGCAAACTGTCTTAGAAAAATAACAAACTGCTGCGACTTTACTGGGCTGCCTAACGAAATTTCTTTGTTAAACAGTGTTTGCTTCATTTCTTGCACTTCTGTAACAGCAATTCCTTTTTCTTTCAACTTCAGAACCACTTCACGTTTTGAAAGTCCAAGAACTGAACCTGTTCGTTTCTTTCCGCTTTTGTCACGGCCCACATAACTAAACTGTGCCATCTTAGCCTCCCTTCTCCAGGAGATATGGCTCCACGAACTCTCTTGAAACTTCATTGCGTTCAAGAGCTTCCTTGGCCGACATTTCGAACGTATGCATCCCAGCGTTCTTGCTCGTCTGCATGACACTATGAATCTGGTGAATCTTCTCATTGCGGATTAGGTTCGCTACTGCAGGCGTGTTCACCAAAACTTCGGTGATTGCCTTGCGCCCTTTTCCATCCATAGTCGGAAGCAGCCTTTGCGACATCACACCGACTAACACAGATGCTAATTGAATACGAATCTGACCTTGTTGTTCTGGCGGAAACACATCGACAATCCGGTCAATCGTTGACGATGCATTCGTCGTATGTAGTGTACCTAAAACAAGGTGACCTGTTTCCGCAGCTGTAATGGCGGTCGCAATGGTTTCCAGATCCCGCATTTCCCCAAGTAAAATTACATCAGGGTCCTGGCGGAGTGCTGCGCGAAGACCGTTTGCAAAGTTATTGGTATCAAAACCAATTTCTCGCTGGTCGATCACGCACGTTCGATGGCGATGCAAGTACTCGATTGGGTCCTCTAACGTAATGATGTGCCGGCTCATAGTCCGGTTCATAAAATCGATCATCGAGGCAAGAGTCGTCGACTTCCCGCTGCCAGTAGGTCCTGTAACTAACACGAGCCCCTGGTGTTTCGTCGCCATTTTCCTAACACTTTCCGGAAGACTCAAATCCTCCATGCTGGGAATGGACGTCGGAATGATCCGAAAAGCGAGACTCACGCAAGAACGCTGGCGATACGCGTTCACCCGGAATCGAGACAACCCTTGAATGCCATATGAAATATCAATTTCTCCTACTTCTTCAAACTCTGGATAATATTTTTCATCAATCACGATTTGCGCCACTTGGAGTGTGTCTTCAGGTTTTAAAGACTCACTTCCGTAACGTTTCAGTCCCCCGTTGATACGAAAAACGGGAGGCATGCCAACGGACAGGTGAACATCTGACGCTTTTAATTGAAAGGCCGCTCGAAGCCATTGTTCCAGTTTCTCTTTCATGTTTGCACCTACTCGTTGATTGCTACACGCAAGACTTCTTCAGTCGTAGTTAAGCCCTGTTTTACTTTTAAAAAACCGTCATCAATCAAGAAAATGGTTCCGTTTTTCATCGCATAATCTCGCAACTCAATGATCGGTCTGTTGTTCATGATCAGCTGACGAATATGTTCATCAATCACTAAAACTTCATGAAGCGCAAGACGCCCTTTATAACCTGTACTGTTGCACATGCCACAGCCTTTCCCACGCGAAACGGCTTCAATCTTTATGCCACGTTTTGCAAAGATCTCTTTTTCCCGTTCCGTTGCTTTAAACGTTTGTTTGCAATCTCGGCAAACTCGCCGAACCAAACGTTGAGCAATAACTCCAGAAAGAGAAGCTGCTACTAAAAAAGGTTCTACTCCCATATCCGTCAGACGGGCAATCGTTCCGATAGAGTCGTTCGTATGCAGCGTACTTAAAACCAAGTGACCGGTTAATGAAGCACGAACCGCAATTTCGGCAGTTTCTGTATCACGAATCTCCCCGATCATGACGATGTCTGGATCTTGACGAAGTATGGACCGCAGCCCGCTTGCAAACGTTAATCCAACATTAGAATTCACTTGAATTTGATTGATACCAGCGAGCTGATACTCAACAGGATCTTCAATCGTAACGAGGTTCACTTCTTCTGTATTCAGCTTGTTTAGAGCTGCATACAAAGTTGACGATTTTCCTGATCCTGTTGGTCCAGTGATTAAGATAATGCCGTTCGGCTGTTTGATTAAATTTGTAAAACGCTGCATGTTAAGCTTATTAAATCCAAGATTCTCTAAATGGTTCAGTGAACTTCCGAGATCGAGAATACGCAGAACGATCTTCTCACCATATATCGCTGGCAACGTCGATACACGCAGATCCACCGGATGCATATCAAGCGTCATCTTAATTCGGCCATCCTGAGGCAAACGACTTTCTGTAATGTTTAAGTTCGCCATAATCTTGATACGTGCGGTTAGCATATTTTGCATATGCTTTGGAAGACTGCGTTCGGTCTTCAGCATGCCGTCGATTCGGTACCGCACAACGAGTTTTGTTTCGTGCGGATCAAAGTGTATATCACTCGCTTTTTGCTGAACACCTTGCTGAATGATCTGGTTGACGAGCTTTACGATCGGAGAGTCTTCTTCCGTCATTCGGCTGTCATCTTTTAGTGACGCACCTTGCGGAATCAGATCCAGAAACTCTTCCATAGAATCTTCAATATCGTAAAACTTATTGTGAGCACGAATGATATCGTCTTTTGCAGATATGGCGCGTTCAATTTGAAATCCTGTAGTGAGCCGCAGATCATCTATGACGGTAAAATCCATCGGATCTGCCATCGCGACGAAAAGCTTGTCTCCTTCTTTTTTAACTGGCATCAGAAAATGCCTGCGAGCAAACTCTCTAGGAACGATAGCTACCGCCTGTTCGTCGATCGGATAACGGTACAAGCTGATATGCGGAATGCCCAGCTGGAACTCCAATACCTCTATCAGCTGCTGTTCCGTCAACAATCCTTTTTCGATCAGCGCATCCCCGAGCTTTTGGTTGCTGCGTTTCTCTTTTAACGTTTGCTGCAAAACCTCATTGGAGATCAAACCAGACTCTACTAACAAATCCCCAAGACGTTTTTTAGGAACGATCATTCTGCATCACCATCGCTCTCTTTTTCAGGATTACTCGTTGTCGTTTCCTTACCTTTTTGTGGGACAGGAACAGGTGCAGTTTGAATTGGTTTATCACTCGGGTCAGTTCCAGGTATACCAGGAAGAGTAGGCAATGGATTAGCAGGATCCGGATTGTACGGGTATGGATATGGATACGGATATGGGTACGGATACGGCGTGACAGGCGTGCCTTCTTCTAGCGCCGTTTCAGTCGACTCTTCTTCCTCTACCGGATAGCCTCTTTCTTCAATGCGATGTTTCGGCGGATAAAAGTCTTCTGCTAACTTCTCAGATGCGACTTCTTCCCCACCTGATCCAAACGATTTCCGGGTCACAGTAGCGAGATAACCTTCACTGCCGCCATTTACTGTAACGGCACTAAAAATAGACGCCAGTTGATCATTAAAATGGATAATGGTTTTCGGTTTGAAAACTTCTTTGTCCACTTTCACGGTATATGTATAAGGCAATGGCACCCCAACGATGGAAACCGTTAAGTTACTATCCGTCACGACAAAGTTCAATTTATAAGGGGACGCATTCGGATTTTTAAAAGCAAAATCCATATCAGCTGGTTTAACGAAAGCTTCAAATCCAAGAGACGCGTATTCTGGCAACTCTCTTGATGTATGACGTTCAATAATCGTGAAGTTTGTTTTTTGAACAGCTGAATAAATACTGCTCGCCAGCACATTCAGATCGATGGAGTCTTGTGCTGTCAAACCCACATTCTCAATCGCTCCTATAAGAGAAAATACCTCTCCAGGGTTGATTTCATAGTTTTCAAGTCCATTCACCCATTCTTTTAACAGCACATTTTCACTCGGAAGTTTTATAGCACTCTCACTCACAATTTCTTCTGCTTGACCAAATGTCGTGAGAAACTCATTGATCGGAACTTCAGTATCTGTTGTTTGAAGGGTTGAACCTATTCTCTTCAAATGTGCATACAGCATATCTTCATCTAGTAACTCCTCAATTCCCGAAACTTGAAGCTGCTGTAGTGACTGTTGAACAGCCTCTTTGTTCAGAGTTACAACCATTGGCGATGATGCATCTGAAATGTTTTTGAGACTTTCTTCATTCTGAAACTGCCAAACTTCAGGCGATAGTTTCACTTTTTTATCGTTATACACAAGATGCACAGGATGTTCATTCTGCCACTGAGAGACTCTATTGTTTACTACTGTGATAGCCTCTGACTTCACAACACCTTCTAACGGTATGGAGGCTAAAACGACCCCCTCACCATACATATCTGCTTCGAAAAAATTAGAGTATACTTTTGTCCCTAAGTGACTAACAAAGAAAAGAAAAAGAGCTGCAAGGCTAAGGGATGCAAAGATCGTAAGAAAATTTTTATAGTTGAATTCTCTTTTAGCCATCGCTTTTTCTTTAGCCTACAACGTTCATGGAAAGTTCAGCTAATACAGCAGGCCCTTTTTCTTGAGCTTTCCTAACATCCTCTTTCTTTAGCGTTGTTCCGTTCGGAAATAACAGCTCACCGTTTCTTTCAAAAATATCTTTTGTTGTTGTTCTTCCCGTCAGCAGTGTTAGCTGTTTTTCTTGAAACTCTGACAGTTCTTGTGTTTCTTCTGGTTGTTCCACTGTTGCGGCAACTTCACTTAAATTACCAAACAACATTTCCGCTTTATCTAAAAAGTTTAATTGCGCTTCTTCTTTAATAACAATCAAATCACGTCCGTATGTAATGAGCTGTTCAGAAGAAAGAATGACTTTTTTAGAACGCAGAGATAGCTCAATACCTAAAATAGCACCTGTGTCTTCATTAATGAAAAACTCAGTTGTTTCCCCAATTAACTGACCTTTACGATCTATCAGCTTAGCACCCACTACGTTAATTTTCTTTTGTACAAGTTCGTTCGCAATCGGAATTTCAGTTAGATCAAAAATAGAAGTACTGTCCTCAATCATGACCGCAAACTCGCCAACACCAACGATCTTTTTAAACGGAACAGCACGTACGCTGATCTGCCAATCCGCATGTTCAACCGTTAGAAAATCAACCATTCCTTCTTTCGGATTTACTACTAGCGACTTTACGTGCCCAACTTCTGCTCCATCTGCAATACTGATAATAGGTAGCCCAACAAATTGATTACTCTTTTTCATAACACTCACCCAGTCCTTTTATGTTTAAATAATATGCTGTAATAAAGTTATTGTTTTACAAGAAAAACATCATTGTACCGTTCTAGCTCTTCTGCAATTACAGGATATGATTGTAACTTTGTTTCCATAGCAGCTAACAAATTACGCACTCTAGTAAATTCATTTGATGCTGCATATGAATCTAGCAGAAGTTTTCCAAACAGATAATAGTCTTTATCAGATAGAGATTGATTCAATATTGTTTCTGTCATCACTTGATAAGACTCGTAATCACCTTGGTCCTGATAAGAAAATAATGTGTTAAGTAGCATGTCCTGCAAATCAGCATTCATATCGGGTATTGCAGCTTTACCCTTTATTTCTTCTACTTCTTCTATCTCTTCTGCTATATCGATTTCTTCAACAATGGCTTCGATTTGATCTGGAGTTGTATCAACGTGTTCTGGATCTTCTATGAGGATTTCTTCTATGATGATTGGTTCTTCAATGAAGTGGATTTCTTCTGTGACAGGTAATTCTTCTGTTTCAATAATAACTCCCTCCGCTACATCAACTTCTTCAACAAAGGCAGGAGTACTTAACGCTGGAATTTGAGTTTCCTCATTTTCGTCGTTGCGAGGAACGTCATCTACCGTGTCACCGACTTCTTCTAGTAAAACAATTTCTTGCTCTCGAGATAATTCTTCAACCGTTTCTTCTTCATCTAGTTCTTCCAAAATAGCAGAACGTTGCAAGAAAATGTCCACATCATCTATATCGGTGGCAACAGGCAAATCCGTAACATCTTCTTCAGAAATTTCTCTTGTTTCGGTGAGGAAGGCAAACTCATCATCGGTAAGCTCGACAAGTTGATTGTTCAGCTCTAATTCCTGTACAGGATCTGCTGCTTCTATTTCAACGATTCCAGCTTCCTCAATTACGAACTCTTCTAATTCCATATCTAGAAGTTCAATGACGTCTATCGGTTCAGTCGAGTTAACCTCTGGAAACCCTTCAACATTTAAATTTTCAGACGTCACTTCTTGCTTCAATTCAATTTCTTCTGTAGTGGGTAATTCATCAATAGTTACAGCGATTTCAGAATCCAAAGCACCTACGTCCACTTTAGAATCAAATAGATTCAACTCTGATTTATTTGGCACTAATTCTTCTGCAATTTTCCCACCTGCAACAACTGTGACAAAATCCATTCTTTTTTCAGTAACATAAGAAATAACGAAAGCGATGCCTAGGATAGCAGCAAGTGTTAACCCATACGATAAGTGATCTAATATAAACAAACCTCCTAAAGCCAGCAAAAAGGCCAGCCCTAACAGCGTCATTTTAAACTTCAATGGAATGTTTGGCGGATAAAAATACAGCACCGTACCTGCAATCAATGTAAAAGTGAATAAAACAATAAATTGTATCATTGACCTCTCTCCTCTCCCCCATTCCAATATTCGCTAATTAAACCTATAATACTACAAATTTACTAAAAAACATCCAATAATATCAATTTTTTCTAAAAATATTGTATAATCAAGTAGAACACAAGAGATTAATAGTACTTTTATACCGATAAAAAGGTCGGAGGTTGTGTGTGATGCTTTCAGAAAAAGGATTTTCATTAATAGAAGTGCTCATTTCACTAACAATCCTCTCTGTTTCGGTGATCGGTATTTCGCAATTTTTTAATCAGGCGAACCAAATATCTGCTGGAAACAACAACAAACTAGTCGCAACTAATCTAGCACGAATGACATTAGAACGGTTACAGAACGATTATGCTGCATACGAGATTAAAGCTTCTCCTCAAACATACGATAAGAACCAATGTACCTCTTCAAATTGCAGAGATTTATATGAAACGATGATCAACAACAACAAATACGAAACAATAATCACAGTAATATCACAACAGGATGAAGAAACCTCTATTAAACTTTTTCCTGTTAAAGTAACCATCCACTATAAAAGCAACCAAAAAGATCAAGTCACATTTGTAGAGGGATATGTGAAAAATGTTAAATAACTTACGAAATCAAAAAGGGCTCACCTTAATTGAATCACTCCTCTCCCTCGTTCTTTTTTCTATTATCGGTACAGTCGTTTATTTTGTTTTGCTCAGCGGATTAAATACGGAAAAAAAGATTTACAATGAAACACTCATTCGAGATGAAGCAGATCTCGTTATGTCACAAATCATTGATGCTCTTTATACGGCACCTGTATCCAAAGTAAAAAATGCTTCAACCAGCAGCCAGAATGTGCTTGTATACGAGATTAATCAGAACTCCTCAAAAACAGTCGGTTTTCTCGACCACGTACCCGTCATAGACGGTCAGCCCATTAGTTCTGGAGATTATGACTTTAAGGATTCATCTATCGTAAAAACAGGGAAAAGCGTAAAAGTCATCTTGAACGTTAAAAGCAAAAAAAATGGACAAGCGAAGCCCCTAACACTACAAAGTCAGTTCGGACTATTGGAGGAGTAGAAATGAAGAGTCTTTTATCTGAAAGAGGAAATACACTCATCATTGTTCTCTTAATGATTGTCATTTTTACCGTAGCTGGACTCTCTTTAGTAACGACTACGTTTAACGGTGCGAAGAAAACAGATGCGCGCGAAACACAAATTCAGTCCGTAGAGCTCGCTGAAAAAGGCATTGATTATCTTTCTACCCTGCTAGAAACGAAAACACAGCCACTCGCCGGTCTGCCAGCAAGAGATTTTAATGACTCACTAAATACAATAATAAAAAATTACAAAGTCTCGAATGCCAATGATCACTTTTTGCCAACTGCGACCCTCCCTGCAGAGAACGGTACGCTTAAAGTTAAAATCTATAATCTAAAAAAACTAAATAATGACCCAGAAGATTTAACCCAAACGATGACATTACATAGTCAAGCAACCGTAAACGGAAAAACGAAAACCCTAATCTCAACCATTAAACTTGGTGCAAAACAAGTACCCGAAGCATTAAACTATGCACTCGGCGCCTATAATCCGTGTAAAGGAAGAAATGGATGTACCGAACGAGACGATGACGGCAACATGTTTCTCCATGGCGGCGTAGCCATTAAGGGTGATCTCTATGTAGAGCGAAACCTGATCACGAAGAGTAAGGGGATTGTAGGAACAGACAACGACTGGATTTCCTCAGATTTGCCAAGTGTTGAAGGAGAAAATGGAAGAAAAGCACATTTAATTCTTCCAGGAAGCCTCTATAAAATGACGTCGGATTTAAAATATAGCAATCACATTAAAGAAAAGAACTTTGACAACAAGACACCTTACCAAAAAGTGAACAAAGAGAATGTTCGTGAAGCCTTTACCTCTTTTACAGAGGTAAACAAAGAATACGTTCCGATTGTGGATACACGCACACCGCGCTTTGCGCCGATTGATATAGAAGGACAGCGGAATCAATATTACTTTCCTGAGTTCGGCAACTCATTTCCTGTGACCGCAGTTAACGACGCAAATTTTAATAATAATCCACACAAAGACCACATTAGAGACCAATTTGCCTCTTCTAACGTTTTCGTGGACTCTAAGAATGATATAAAGTTTAGAGGAAGCTTTGTCTTTAACCGTTTTAGCTCCAGAACATACGCTGAAAATAGAGACATTACCATCAGTAATGGAAAAGACGGATGGAGTAAACTATCGTTTAAACAAGGGGCGTACTTTGACGGAAACGTTGTAATTGGGGATAAAAGTACAAATCATTATAACTACAACGACTATGAACAGTTTGAAATAGACGGTCCGATCTTTGTGGATGGTGACCTAACGATATGGGGCTCTCATATCAAGTTCAACTCAACTGTTTATGTAACAGGAAAAACGACGATTCGCTATTCTCGATTACAAGGTATTAATCAGAAAAATATTGAAAAGTCACTCGTGCTTTTTGGTAAAGACTCTATTTTAATTGCGAATAACAACGTGTATGGAGACAACGCTAACATCATTCGAGGCTTCTTCTATTCAGAAGATTTAATGGAGATTTACGGTGTTGGGTCGAACGTAGAAATTCAGGGTGGTGTTTTTGGGAGGAAAGTCGTATTAAATGCCACACGTGGAAAAGTGAATATGAATAACGGCAAACTTGGAACATATATGTTTGAAACAGGACAAACTCAGATGTCGCCAACCAAGTCTCGTTTAAAAATCATATACAACCCAGAATTAATTAAAAATCCACCAGAAGGATTACCTACCGTTAGAGATTTATCCGTTTCACAACTCGATCGGCAACTACAATAAAGAAGCCTCCCAAATCGGGAGGTTTTTTATTTATTTTACAAGCCATACATTAATAATTATATGCCAAGAGATTACAATAAAGTAAACAAGCAAAGCGATGTTCAAGAGAACCTGGACTCTTCTTTTCAAAGGTATAAATCCGATCGCAATAATCAAATAAGTAAAAAAGAATTTAACGAGGAGAAAGATAACTGGATCATATTCATACAAACTGCGCATTAGAGGGTTGAGCTCGATTCCGCCTTTTTGCAACAGCTGATGAGTGAACAAAGCATCTGCTGCATTTAAAAGTCCTAAACACAAACAAACCCATAGATGCTTCTGTATCCGAAATACTCGATCCATCTCAGCTCACTCCTCTCTCTAAATGAAGTATACCCATAAGTAGAGAGAAAGTTTACTAGAAAATGTGTTGCAAAAAGCGACTGGGGGAGTCAATGAAATAAAAAAGGAATGTTTTCATCAAGTACTAAGCCTAGGACATCACATAATAGCAGCAGTTTCGTTATATCTAAGAAAATTAAAATTAACAAAACCTATCAAATAATGGCCTAGCATTTATAGGGAAGTAAGATTGATGGCTCCCCATAAACCATTTTGTAGTTTTTCGTGAATTAAAAGCTACTTTTAGATGTATTAACTCTTCAAGTAACTTATTATACATACTTACCACTTTATATGATTAATAAAAGGCAAAGAACAAATTTTACTTTCATAGTCAAGCCACCATTTCAATTTATTCTTTTTATATTGGGTTATGTTACTGTGTTTCAAAAGCCTCTTCTTCACCTGTAACGTTTATGTTAATTTTATTTTCGAATAAAAAAAGACTATAGACAAACACAATGTTATTGAGTTCGTTTACAGTCTGTGTGTACCCCAAATGGGCCTTTACTAAATTTAGTGAGAACACTAATTGAAATTATTTATAATATTTACACATTCTTTTTAGAATACAGCTAATTCGTTATACATTTTTTTTTACATACAGCAACTAAGTACGTTGGTAGTGAATCTTTAATTTCCCCTAATGAAATTAATTTATGCCCTACAATTTTTTTTGAATTTTTAGGAATATAGTTTACGTCTTTTTTTCTTAATTGTCTCATTATATTTGTGTATGGAATATCTTTATCATTAACAAATGTTTGACCGTATAATTCAATTATGTCATATTTCTTTAATAGTTCACCAATAAACTCTTGAGTGTTATATTCAAACTTATGAAAGCTATTTAAGGGTTGCTCTTCATGATAGCTTCCTGGGTTAGTTACATCTCTGTTTGGAGTAGATACAATGAATATCCCACCATCATTTAATACTCTAGAAGATTCCTCAATCCATGTTAATCCTTTATCAATATGTTCAATAGTTTCAAAAGAAACTACCACGTCATAACTTTTATTTGGAAATGGAAGTTGATTAACATCACCATATTCAAAAGTAATATTATCTCCATAATATGTTTCTCTTGCATTATTTAGACTATCTTCTGATATATCAATACCAGTAACTTCTTCTGCACCCGCCAACTCTAACATTTTTGTACCATAACCAGCCCCACAAGCAGCATCTAGAACTTTCAAATTTCCCACAAACTTACTTGCAAGTCTATACCTCTCAATATGTTCCTCAAAAACATTATTATGTTTTTCCTTCACTTCATTGTTTATAACTAATCTTTCACCTGTAAAGATGACGTTATCTTGATTATTCTCCATAACATCATTTAGATTGTTAAACATAGACAATTCTTTATGATTTATTGAATTAGGATCAAATCCCCACTTTTTCTTAAATTTCTCACGATTATCATGTAATATTTTGTTATATTCAACAGGTGACTTTTTAAATGAAGTACTGCCAAAATGATGAATAAATGAGTCTTTACACAACAATAACTTATATCCTATTTGCCTAATCCTATAAGAGTAATCATCATCCTCAAAATTTCCAGGAGTGAATATTTCGTCAAGTAACCCAACTTTATCAATAACTTCTCTCTTTATAAGCATACAAAAACCAACAAGCCGTAGTTTTTCAATCCAACTAAATTTATCACTAATATTATTTTCCCTTGAGAACTCAATTAGCTGGTCTAAATTATTATAATTTGCGTTTATTACTTGATTATTAGAACAATTATTAGTAACAGCACCTACAGCTCCAATAATACTTTCGCTATATAATCCTATTTTTAGATTATCTAACCAGTTAGGAGTAACCACAACATCATTATTTAATAACAAAATATCATTATCTTGATTAGCTATTTTAATTCCTTGATTACAGCCTACTGGAAAACCTACATTTTCCTTATTATAAATTGTTACTAAATCTTTTTGTTCCTTCAACCATTCTACTGTTCCATCAGTTGAATTATTGTCAATAACGATAATTTCATATGTATTTTGCAGAGTGTATTTCCTAATACTTTCAATACATAACTTATTGTATTCAAGATTATTATAAGTTAGGATTACTATACTTGTTTTGGGCTTAATTGTCGCTACAGGATTCTCAATACCTAACCCTTTTAAACTATTAATAATTAGTTCTTTTGTATCGTTATCTTCTACAATCTGCAATGCTCTCATATAGTACTCAGCAGCAATTTCTTGCTCGTTTGTAGTTTCGTATAAATATGCACTATTAAATAATAAATCAAAATTATTATTATCTAATTCAAGTCCTTTTTTTAATATAACTTCTGCCTCTTTAAAATTATTCTCTATTATATAAATAATTGCTTTAAATGAGTATACTTCGATATCGTTTATAACAATATTCTCATACTCTAATATTAACTTGTTTGCTTCGTTAATTTGATTATTATCTATAAAACTTGTTATGGTTTGTTTTATTTGTTTTTTATAAGTTTCGAATTCTTCATTTGGATTCACCTTTTTAATTTCTCCTTGATTAAAACTTTTTATATTTTTCATCATATACTTTATTTTCTTTTGAGGATTGTTCTTAAAAAATTCTTTTCGCTCTTCAACTTCCAACAAATTAACTATCATCCCCGAAAGTAATTCATTATTAATAGACTCTGAAACTTTTAACAAATATAATTTATCTTTAAGCAAGTCTTTTTCATATAGTTTTAATAGAAATTCAAAGACATTTTCTACTTGTTCATTTTTTAATAATATATTTGTTAGGATATATAAAGTATTGTAATCATATTTATCAACTTTCAATATATTAACTGCAAGTTTAATTACTTCATCATAATTTTTATTTGCTATTTGCAAATTAATTATTGTTCTATATATATTAAATACCTCTGTTAATACTCTTGATTCAAAATTATAATTATACAGATTTATTTTATCTAAACATTTATAAAATAACTTCATAGCTTTAGAGTATTCTTTTAGTTCTAATTCTCTTAGTCCTAAAAAGAAATAGAAATCCGGGTAATCTTCATCTAATTTGATTGCCCTATTATAAACCTCGTAAAAATGCGTAATATCTCTTTTTTGTTCATACATGCATGTCAATATATTAGAAAAACACCTGTAGAGTAGTCCATTAATAATACCGTTCTTTAATTGAATGGCTTTTTCCAAATGAAGAATTGCTTTATCATATTGCCTATCAATCATTAATGATTCAGCAATATAAAAATTAAGATCTCCATTCTTCGGATCAGAACCTAATTCTTGAAACAGAATTTTTAAGTTCCTTTCTGATTTATTTTTACTTTTTATAACTTCTGGTGTATAACCTGTATGAAAAATACTAATTGAATCAGCAACATCCAAATACTTTAAAGGTCCCTTTGACGAGTAAAGGGTTTCATGTATTTTACCTCTATACTTTATAGACTTTTCATTCTTAAATATTCTTATTGTCTTAGTACTACTTTGAAAATTCCCACTTGAAGCATTAATATTTATTAATCCAGTTAAAAGGGTATTCATCCCCTTATTATTTGCTTCTTGTATGTATGTTTTTATTAGAGATGCTTGATTTTTATCTATATACTCATCACCATCAAGAAAAATAATCCAATCTCCATTTGTTTTTGAAATTGCATAGTTTCTAGCAGCAGAAAAGTCATCCATCCATTCAAAAGAATATGTTTTCACACCTATATTTTTGACTATTTCAATAGTACTATCATTTGATCCAGTATCAATAACTACTGTTTCATCAACAATCTCCTTGATACTTTCAATACACCTTTCGATGGTTGCTTCTTCATTTTTAGTTATTAAGCATAATGAAATTAGCATAACTACTCTCCTTACAGTTTATTGAAATACTCAAAAAAATAGAAGAGAGAGTAAAGTCATACTCTCCCTAACTAAACTAATATTATCTTAGTAATTGTAATACTCCTTGAGGTTGCTGATTAGCTTGTGCTAGCATAGCTTGAGCAGCCTGTGAAAGAATAGAATTTTTAGTTTGATTCATCATTTCTTTCGCCATATCAACGTCACGTATACGAGACTCAGCAGCTGTCAAGTTTTCCGAAGATGTACCAAGATTATTTATTGTGTGTTCCAAACGATTCTGATATGAACCGAGCTTTGAACGTTCTTCAGATACTTTTTGGATTGCTGTATCAATAACCTTCACCGCAACATTTGCCTGGCCTTGATTACTAATACTTAGTTGATTAACTCCTAGAGCCGCACCAGACATATTTTCAATACTAACATTTAAGTTCTGACCTGTATTGGCTCCAATTTGGAATGTTAAACTACCATCAGTACGAACATTTTTTGCTGCAGTAGTTTCATTAAAACTAGATAATGCATTTGTAGCTGCTTGATTAATGACACCAGTACTATTTTTCACTGTCATTGTAATACCGTTAACTGCGTTAGTTGTACCACCTGTAGTTGAAGTGAAACTAATTTCCCCATTTGTAATAGATGCTGTTCCAGCTGTAATTTTACTAGTTAAATCTTCAACATCAGTCGATGTAGTTAGAGTTAAAGAAGTTGTCACTGTAGAATTGTTAGTAACATAAGAAATTTCAACAGTATCTCCAACAGCTAGTCCAAGACTATTTGTATTTGAATCCGTTAAATTTATTAAAGTAGTAGTTGAAGCAGTTGTAGATGCAAGACTATCATTTTTGTTAACATTACTTACTGCAGATGTTACTGCTGATCCAGCAGATCCGTCTAAAAGTTTTTTTGTATTGAACTCAGTAGTTTGAGAAATTCTATCAATTTCTTTCGTTAACTGATCCATCTCATCTTGAAGATTATCTCTATCTTGATTGGTATTAGTGTCATTTGCTGATTGAACAGATAATTCACGCATACGTTGAAGAATAGAGTGTGTTTCATTTAAGGCTCCCTCAGCAGTCTGTAGTAAGCTTACTCCATCCTGCGAATTTTTAGAAGCCATATCCAATCCACGAATTTGTCCACGCATTTTTTCAGAGATTGCTAGACCCGCTGCATCGTCTCCCGCTTTATTAATACGAAGACCTGAAGATAATTTTTCCATAGATTTAGACTGTGCACCAGCAGCTGAGTTTAACTGACGATAAGTATTAAGAGCCGCGATATTGTGATTAATTCTCATTTTTTATTTCCTCCTTGAATGTGTTCCGCCCACGTCCATGTGGTTGGTTGGATGTGTTTAATTTTCTTGGGAACATACAGACTTTTACGGCCGTTAAAAGTACTGCTTGTTCCTACATTCGTTATATCGGAGTAAACAGTAACATCTTTAATGAGTTTTACGTGTTTTTTAACTTTTTTAATGCTTGGAATGTGCTAATTGAAGTGCTTGATGCTTGGTTGTTCTCTTGTTGGATGGAAAGAAATACTTCTTTACGATGAATCTCAATTTGTTTTGGAGCCGAAATTCCTAATTTCACTTGATCACCATCAATGGATAGTACTGTTAATTCAATGTCTTCACCGATTTTAATCGCTTCTTGTAACTTCCGGGTTAATACAAGCATTTCTTAACCCTCCTGTCCGAAAAAGCTAGATTCTAATAATTCGTGTCTTGTTCGGTATTTGTTATCGGTTAGTACCACTTGCTTTGCCAAGTTTTCTTTCACATTAATTACTACAGGTGCCTGAAGATTACCTGTCGACTTTTCTAAAGGTTTTTGAATCGTTAAGATGACCTGAACCAACACATCAGATTCTTCTTTTATTTTTAATTGTTTTTGTACAGATTCTACTAATTCAAAATCATAGTTCTTAAAGAATAAGAACGGATTTGTTGTAAAAAAAGCTAGTTCTTTCGTGGACACCGATTGCAGGGTTGAAAATGGAGTCCCTTCCATAGGCAGAAGAACAAATTGTTTTTCGTCTTCAAAACCAGGTAAACCTTGTTCAAAATGTAAAATATCTTCATCAGAAATCTCTATTGTTTCTTCAAATTTTGTAAAAAGTATCATCGCAAACATCCTTTACTTTTATTATCCTATGTCGTCCAGTTGATTGTTAAAGAAGACATTTGTTCCATACTAACGTTTACCTTACCAGGTGTGTATTGATGTTGAGGTCTATTAATTTTAATATCGATCTCTGGTTTGTGAGTCTTCCAATTTAGTTGCACTTCGCTCGGCCGATAATCAATTTTCACACTGTTCGCTGATGGAATAAAGCCTATGTTTAATTCATAAATCAGACTTTCACTGTTCATTTTGGCGTGATCAGCAATTGGATTACCACCGTTCTCTACTCTCATCAAGTCATCCCCTTCTTGAGACATTCGAGCTAGACCAGATAGCCAATCTTCATAACCTTTTTGTGCAAACTCTTCAATTCTGCGTGAGATGTGTTTTAAATCCATATCAGCCCAAGCCTCTGTTTGATCAATCGTTAACTGACTCGGTGTTCGGTTCACTTCTAGTTCTGCTTTTGGCTGTTTGATTTGCAGATCGGCGGGGGCTTGTTGTATTTCTTGTACAGGCTGCTGTATGTCTAGTCCTATTTTAGCATTTGTTGACTCTAGTCTAAGTTGAGGAACATTCATTATAAATCCCTCCTATAGTTTTTATTGCAAGAAAAGAGCTATCACAAGGATAGCTCTAAATTTTATCGTAAAAAGTCCATTAATGTTGGCTGCATAATTCGTGATCCTACACCAAGGGCTGCACGATGAAGGGATTCTTGCATCTTCAAATCTGTAATCACTCGCTCAATATCTGCGTCTTCGTTGTCAGAGAGAATGCGGTTAGCAATAACTTCTTGCTCACTCACTCGTGCATCAATCAGTTCTACACGATTATATCGAGCTCCTAACTCAGCTCGCTCAGCTACTAAGTTATCGATGTGGGAATCTAGTTTGTCTAGGAAACCATTGATGGACTCATTTGAATTACCTTCTAATGACTTCATCAATTCATTAATATCTCCAAACAAACCACCCTCTGGAGAACCAGCTTCATGAGAAAAAACGTTAACAGGATTAATGTTAACTGCAATTTCAATTCCTTGAGAAAGTTCCAATTTAACGGAGTTCTTGTTATCTGAAACGGGCAACTTTCCAGCTGGTCTATTAAAATCTACAGGTTTATTTGTCGTATCATTTCCATTAAAGATGTATTTACCTGCTACTTGCGTGTTTGCAATAGAAACCAAGTGCTCTTTTAACTGATCAATTTCTCGACCAATCATTTCAAGTTGAGAACCCTCGTATGTTCCATTGCTTGCCTGTACAGTTAGTTCACGGATACGCTGCATCGCACTTGTGGCTTTATCAAGCGCTGCATCGCTATTTTCCATCCAGTTATATGCTTCAGACAAGTTACGCTTATATTGCTCAACTTCTGTTAAGTTTGTTCGGTACGTCATACCCTTCATGGCAACGACTGGATCATCGGATGGACGGCTGATTTTTTTACCTGTTGTCAGCTGTTCTTGTGTCTTCGCCATACTTTCGTAGCTTTGGCTGATATGTCTCAGCATATTATTGGATAACATGGATTGTGTGACTCGCATTGTTAACTACCTACCTTCCGCCGACACCTAAGCCATTAATAATTTTATCTAGCATTTCATCTATTACCGTTATATTCCGAGCAGATGCGTTGTACGCATGCTGAAACTGAATCATGTTCGTCATTTCTTCATCTAATGAAACCGCGCTTACAGACAAACGACGCTGTTGAACGGAGTCGGTTAACACAGAAGAATTGTTTGTTAAACGAACGGCTTGTTGTGCATCAACTGCCATCTTTCCAATTGCCCCTTCGTAGAAGCTTTGTAAAGATGACTTACTTCCAGGAAAATCTAGAGGCGCATTTTTCACATCCGCTAAAAGTAAGGCATTGCTTCCGTCTCCACCAAACGGGTTGGTTGCTGCCGCGATGTTATCAAGCTCATCCATATCATCGTGAAGTTCAAGCAACTTTGCCGCACCCTTTGGATTAGCTGGATCAATCGTTCCTTTAAAATCAAAAAATTCATATCCTGTATGAGCACCTGCCTCAATCTCAGACAAGCTCCATCCTGCAGAATGAACTTTATTAAACTTATCCGCAAACTGATAGGCCATCTGATCCAAGTTTACAAGCATATCTGGATAGATTCCCTTTACAGAGCCTGCATCGTTATAACCATAGGACTCTATCAGACCTTTTAGTTTCCCGCCTGCAAACTTACTTACATCAACTGTCGTACCGGTTACTTCAACACCGTTTGCTAAACCATTGCCACCCGTTGCATCATCATATTTAATCGCAAGATGGTTAACCGTTCCAGTTGCAGAATCTACTAAAGTAAATTCATTTCCATCTTTGTCTTTCATCTTAATATCATACAGTCCAGCAGCTAACGGATCAGGTTTACCGCTGCTTAATTTTGTTGAAACTTCCACATTTAATAGGGTGGAAAGACGATCTACTAAGTTATCTCGCTCGTCATATAAGGTATTTGGAAGATATCCATGTGGCTCGACTTCACTAATCTGCTTATTGATACTTTGAATATCGTCTAGTAAAGCATTAATTTCTGTGCCTGTTAGATTAGCTTGTGATTTCAAATCCTCTTGAATAGAAGTTAATGAGTTTGCTAGATAATTAAACGTTTCAGCGACAGCTAGACCACGTTGGCGCACAACCGAACGTGCACCTGAATCTTCAGGGTTAACGGATAGATCCTGTAGTGACTGCCAAAAACGATCAAGCGTTTTTGCTAAGCCATTGTCAGACGGTTCGTTCATAATGTCTTCCATCTTCTCTAACGCGTCACTTCTCGCATCCCAATACCCAAGTTTGTTATTTTCACCCCTAAACTGTGTATCAAGAAATCCTTCGCGAACACGCTGTACCGATCCAGCTGCTACACCAGTCCCCATCTGTCCTGGAATTTGCGGGCGGTTCATGCTCGCAGCGGGATACGCCTCTGTTTGGACAAAGTTCACTCTTTGACGACTATAACCAGGAGTATTCGCATTTGCAATATTGTGCCCTGTCGTTTGAAGAGCTGTTTGTTGCGTAAACATTCCTCGACGGGCTGTTTCTAATCCATGAAAGGTTGAGCGCATTGTAATTTCCTCCGTAGGTGTTAAGCTTTTGAATCAAAAAGTGATGCTGCGTTATTGCCATAAGGGTTTGTTTTCGTTTGATTGTATGTTACCGGTTCACTTTGAGGCTGCATCATGCTAAGGGACATGTTCACGTATTGCAAAGATTGCTCTAACAATTCCTGATTGAGTTGGTTTCTGCTTTTCAAAGCATCATACATTTCTATAAGTTTGTTTTGAAGAACCAATAATCTTTCTTTTTCGGGTTCCTCCGCTTGCTCTAAAACGTCACCTAATGTCACGTTCGCAAACTTAAGCATTCTTTCTTTTTCGATGATTTGAAGCTTCTTCACTTGCAGATCTTCTTCTTTTAATAAAACATCAAGCGTCTTCATGTCTCCTGACTTAAGCACTTCTGTTTTTCGTTCCCCTAAAGCCAGGAGATCACTATGCGATTTAAACAAACGTTCAAGCAGTGATGTCATTTGTGCCGTTTCCATGAGATTCTCCTTACGCCTTATTGTAGTAACTGATAATGGATGCAGCGGTTTTTGAAGCATTTACTTTATATGTTCCGCTATCCACTTGTTGTTTAATTTCGTTTATTTTATCCGTACGATCTTGTTCAAATTTAGAAGACAATAATAATTTCTTCGCTTCATCTGAAATTTGAATCTCGTCTTTCTTGTATGCAGCCTTAACATGAGTATCTTTCATATGTGGCACCTGTTTTTTGTATGGGTTGTTTTGTATCGAGTTAAAATGATTAATTCGCATCGTTCGTCACCTCATTTAGAGACTTTTATTCTTAGTTTTTATATCGGCTATCTTGAATAAATCTTTAAAGAATGAAAAGAAATTAGGTTAATTGTCACCTGTATGGTAAGAAGGTGATGCTTCTTCTTGTTTTCGCTTAATAAAGTCCTCAATGGAGAGCTCTGACTTCAGTTTGTCTTTGCATATTTGGCAGAGACGTCCATCATTTATTGGATTTTGGCATCCATCACAAGGATACGTAAAGTTTGGATATCCCTTTACCCTAATCCTTCCTTGATGGATGAAGTAGATGATCTTATTTTCCGACACCTTTGTCGCATCACTCACGTCAATGATTGTAGCGTTACGGTTTTCACTTCTTCTAATATATCGGTAAACCTTGTCATAATCCTGTTCTTCTTCTCGAAAACATACATCGCACTGTTCACGAATGTACTTTACAAAAAGTTTCCCGCACTGCGGACAGTTCATTAAATTGTCCATTACGCATTCCGCTCCTTAACAACTCTATCTTTTATTTATATCGGAGTACGATACGGAGGTTTTAACAGGTCATTCGTTTTATTTATCGAGCTAGGGTGATAGAGGAGACTTCGTTAGCCCCCGCTTCTAACAGGACTTTAGCCGCATATCGGAGTGTGCTGCCTGTTGTGTACACATCATCGACTAATAAAACGTTCTGTTTCTGGACTTTTTCTGTCTCAACCACTTCAAATGGATTCTCTTTTTGCAGCATTCTTCCTTCACGATTCTTCTTGCTTTGTTTTTCTTCATGGGTTTTTCTTTTTAATAGTAGATGAGGTTGTGCGCTAATTCCTCTCGCCAAAAGTTGAGCCTGGTTAAATCCTCTTTCGTATTGTCTCTCTTCGCTTAATGGAATCGGAACGACGATTGCATTTCGGGAAATCTTACTAAATGCAGTTTTAGCGACTGGGTAAAACGTTTTAACGACTTCAGCATCTCCACGGTATTTCAACTTCGCAATAACCTCTTGTAAAAAGTCGTTATAGACATAAAGTGACCGATTTTGCTGTAGAACACCGTTCCATGTTGGATCTTCCTCCCACCGAATGCAGTCAAAGCAGCAGTCACCCTGTCGATATTGCTCGGGAAATAATGAAAAGCCACGACCACATATTCTACAAATCTTTCCTTTAATCAACTCCAACTTACCTTCACAGTCCTGACATAACAATGGTGAATTCACTAAGCCAAACAGAGCTTGCCATGACCAGGTCTCAGAGTATGATTCATGGCAAAATAAACAATAACTCAAGATTCAGCCTCCTTGTTCATTTCTTTTATATGCTTACTCGCTCTCACCATACTCAACGATTTCCCATAGTGAAAATAGAGTACTTGCCCATCGTGCTCGTCTTTACTTCTACCTGCTCTTCCTGCTATTTGAACAAGAGCACTCTCAGAAAACACATCATGATCCGCACCAAAGACGGCTACATCTAATATGGGAATTGTAACCCCACGTTCCAAAATAGTAGTCGTAACTAAAAGCTGTATATCTTTTTGCCTGAATTTCTGTACTTTCTCTTTTCGCAGTGGGTCCTCAGCATGAACACTATCTACCTGAATAGATACGTGTTTTTTTATGATGTCAGTCACTGTATCGAGCATCGATACAGATGGAACAAAGATCATTGCTCGTCGCCCACTCTCCACCTGTTTCTTCAACCACTTCTCAAAAACAGGCGGCAAATTTCCAGCGGCTATTTTCTTTCTCCGCTCTCCACTCCAAACTATCTTTGGTACTGGCAACGGGTAGCCGTGAAATCGCTGTGGAATTTTCACACAAGAAAGCTGACCTTTTTTTGCAGCTTTTTTCATTACATTAGATGGCGTTGCGGACAAGTACAGAGTGAAGTGCTCTGGAGTCACGGCCTGAGAAACAGCATGTTGAAGGGTTTTATCGTAGGAAAACGGAAAGGCGTCCACCTCATCTACGATCATAATGTTAAACGCTTGTTTAAATCGATACAGTTGATGTGTAGTTGAAATGACAAGTTGAGCCGGTGTTTCCATCTCATCTGATCCGCCATAATAACTGGCTACTAACGTTTCAGGGAATACGGCTTTTAGTCGAGGAGCCAATTCTAATACAACATCTGTTCGAGGTGTTGCGATACAAACTCGTAATCCCAACTTCAATGCTTTCTCAATTCCTTTAAAGAGCACTTCTGTTTTACCCGCTCCACACACAGCCCATATTAAAAGTTCCCCCTCACCACCAACTCCATCAACAAACCTCTGTGACGCAACTTGCTGCCCACTCGATAACTTGCCATCCCACAAAAGATTATTTTCTTCATACCAATACACTTTAGGCCCCGTCCACGACAACAAAGGCGTACACTCGCTCACTCTGCCCATCATGATACAGTTTCGGCAATACACACATGCATCACTTTTACACCGAAAACAAGAAAAAGAAGCAAATAAGTGATTTTTCTCATTACCACACCGACTGCACGTATAACCATACTTGGTTTTTCTTACACCATCTGAATAATTCAAATATCCATTTTCATAATGCTCTTGAATTCTTTCTACTATAAAGGGAAGTTCATCAAACAGAAGTGACTTACCATGAAGGATTTGCTGAAGGTTTTCATCAAACGAAAATGCTGGATTTAAGGTTGGCTGATTAACTGATGGAAGCTTACTAAACGGAACTGCTTTTATACTGGGGTCATTCACGAGGTGTTCAGGAGCGATTGTTAAACGGTTGTTTAAAAAAAAGGAGACAAACCTCATTGTGTTGTCTCCCGATGTGTTAGAGATTTCATTTTCATCTCTCCAATGATTATTCTTTTATCCACGTAATTCCGAGTGAACCTTCGCCTAGGTGAGTACCGATTACAGGTCCAAAGTAGCTAACCCAAACATCCGCGTTCACAAACTTTTGGCGAAGCTCTTCAGCAATTTCTACGGCTTCATCCTCACGCTTGGCATGAATCACACTGATTTTTATTTTGTCATTAGGCTTTACATCTTCATCCATGATGTCGAAAATGCGCTTTAATGCTTTTTTCTTTGTACGAACTTTTTCAAACGGAACGATCTTTTTGTCTTCAAAGTGAAGAATCGGTTTGATCTGCAACAGGTTCCCTACAAAAAGCTGAGCTGTGTTCAAACGACCGCCGCGATGCAGATGGTTTAAATCATCTACCATGAAGTACGCTGGAATTCCATTATTCTTCATTTGCAACAAGTGATTCATAATGTCATAACCGTTCGAACCTTCACTTGCTAATTCAGCAGCTTTCAATACGTAAAAAGCTTGTGGTGAACAGCTGATCTCTGAATCAAACACATGAAGTTTAATTCCTTCAACCATCTCTCCTACCGCAACGGCACTTTGGTACGTACCGCTTATGCCACTCGATAACGTAATCATTACTGCTTCATCATAATTCTTTGAAAGCTCTTCTAATAGTTCGACGAGTTCGCCAATCGCTGGCTGAGATGTTTTTGGCAGAGTTTCCTCTTTACTCACCATATCGTAAAAATCGTCTGCTTTAATTTCGGCTTCTTCTTTGTATGTTTCATTGTCGAAAACCACGTTGAGCGGAATCATTACAATATTTTTTTCGTTGCGGATATGTTCGGGTATGTATGAAGTACTGTCTGTAATGACGGCTACCTTGCTCATATTTTTAGTCCTCTCTTGTGCAAAAATCTTGTTTTATCTCATCTAACAGTGTACACCATCATTAAAACTAATTCACTAAATTCACTTTTTCCTAGAAGTTGTTTTCCGTACTCAATGTAGATTTTGAAAGTAGTTGATTTCCGTTACAGGTGCTCGCTTTCCGGGGGGCGTGCGGTGAGCCTCCTGCCGCTCTGCGCCATATGAGTCTCACCTGTCACACTCATCCCCCAGGAGTCTCGCACCTTTCACTGCAATCAACTTGTCAATGAAGTAAATGAATATACCAAACTGTTGAAGAGGAATCTTAAACTAATTATTCGTCTTCTCCTCTTCCTATCCTTCAAAAGGATTCAGTACGGTTTTATTCATTTTGTTTTGACTACATAAAAATGTTGGTCATTTACTTAAGGGAGTTTAATAAATTCCGAAATAATACATGAGCTCTTTTAAGCATTTATATATTTTTTTAATAGCTATAAAAGTGATACATTTAGGGTGTTCATTATTCAGCACGCGAATACTTAAACTTTTTAAAAGTTTTTTTCGAAGTAAGAAGGAATTTGTCGGAAATGGAAGAATTTACAATGTGAAACAGGATTTCAGGGAGGGTTAGGACCATTGGATCATAATCTATATATCGTAATATTATCTCTATTTGTTTGCTTTCTGTTTGCTCTAGTTTCTATAGACTGGGCATTAAGTCACATAGAAAAGCAAAAGTCGCAGCTCTATTTCTTGTTAGTAGGTTCCGTTACAATGGGTATCGCTGTGTGGGCTACGCATTATATGGGAATGTTATCTATCCAGAGCCCTGTTCCGTTTGTCTATAAATTGCCGACGATGGCTGCCGCATTTGCTACTGGCATCGTTTTTTCCTACTTGGCTTTTTTCCTATTCACCTCACCAAAAGCTCAAAATAAACGATTGGCACCTGCTCTTATTTTTGCCAGTGGTCTTATTTCCGTCCATTCGATTGGGATGTTTTCCATGCACATTCCTATGACGATCCAGCCAAATACATTTTATATCGTCCTCTCTGTTGGTTCTGCTATTGTTTTTTCAGCTTTAGGTTTTTCGATTTTATCCGCTCCCCACTTACCATTCAAAAAAGTTCTTACGAGTTTGTCATTCACAACTGGAGTCAGCCTTATGCACTATATTGGAGAAATGGCATTAATAACTGTTAGTCCAACTTTTAATTGGCATAACGACTTTCCGTTAAATAATATAAATATGGTCGCTACGCTGCTTGTTTTCGGAGCGACGATCGTCGTATTAATTTTATATATTTTAGAACAGCACAACCAAAAAAAGCTCGTTCAACAACAGATCGAACTACTAGAATCGGAACATCGTTATAACTCACTCTTTGAATTAAACCCTGAAGGTGTATACGTAATCGGGCCAGACAGATACTTTATAAAAGCCAATTCTTCCTTCTTAAGTATGACCGGGTATACACTTCAAGAGTTACAAAACATGCCCTATACAGATCTCATAAAAGAAGAAGAAATCGAAACGTCTCTTGGTTTTTTAAAACAAGTTCTGCAAGGTGGCACTGCAAAGCGTGCCCTCACGATTTTTAATAAGTGTGGACAAGAAATAGAGCTCGAGGTTACAAGCATTCCCTATTCTACAAGAAATGATATTACCGCTGTTATCGGGATCGCAAAAGACATGACTGCCATAAATGAAGCGCAAAACTTTAAGCAAAGAGCAAATACTCTTGCTTATGTAGGAGAACTTGCCGCAGGTCTTGCACACGAAATACGTAATCCACTCACTTCTATCAAAGGCTTTGCACAGCTATTCAAATCTCAAAATACAACAGAAGAAACACACCATTTCTTAGGCATCATGCTTCGAGAAACCGAACGCATTAACTTTATCATCAGCCAGCTTATGATCTTGGCAAGACCGCACATGATCCTAAAAAACGACCATGACTTAAATGCCGTTATTAAACGCTCGCTTAAATTCATTGAAGACGAAACAGACTTTCACACAACTTCACTGGAATTGAATCTGCCCGATCAACCGGTAATTTTCAAATGTGAAGAAAATTTGATGACACAGCTCTTTTTAAATATATTGAAAAATGCTATTGAAGCCACACCATCATGGGGAAACATCTCTGTTCAGTTAGAACAGGATGAGGAAAGCATTCATATATCTATCCAAGACGATGGCCCAGGCATACCCGATCACCTTTTATCTAAGCTCGGGCAGCCTTTTTACACAACAAAAGAAGGCAATCCCGGACTAGGCCTGCTGATTTGCTATCAAATCGTCGAAAACCACGGCGGAAAGATGCAGATTGAATCAAAAGAAGGCAGTGGAACGAGGGTCTCTCTTGAATTTCCACTTAATGTGCCCGCTGAGGATCGAATTCTTGAGATGAGCATGAGTTAACATGTTAAAGGACTCTAAATTAGTTTTTACTTCTGACTCTTTTTGTTTTTACTCTTCACTGACAAGTTGATTGAAGTGAAAGATGCGAGACTCCTGCGGGACAAGCGGGCAGTCCGAAAAGTGGAAGTGGCTCGTTCAGCCCCGACAAGCAAAAGGTGAATGGGCTAGGAAGGCGCACTTTGCCTTCTGGACCATTTAACTTTTGACCTCGAGGGGCTAGCCACTGCAACTAGACAGGTGAGACACTTATACGTGAAACGTACGAATGTGGCTCACCGCCTGCCCCGCGGAAAGCGAGCATCTGTAACGGAAATCAACAACTTACACTCCATCCCTGCTATAACCAAGTAACTTTGTCCACAATAAAATTTTCATATAGAGTCTTCGCATCAAGCACCACGCCATACAGCTCTTCATAAGAAAAAGACCTTCTCACTCGAAGGTCTTTTTCATCACTACTATCAATTAACGTACTTTTACCCAGCCATTCTTAATCGCTTCAACTACCGCTTGCGTACGGTCGTTGACATTCATCTTTTGAAGAATGTTACTCACATGGTTTTTAACCGTCTTCTCGCTGATATACAGCTCTTCCCCAATCGTACGGTTGCTGCGTCCATCAGCTAACAACTGAAGCACTTCACACTCTCGACGCGTTAAGATGTGCAGAGGCTTGCGGTATTCTACTTCAACGAAACCAGCCTTGTTTTGCTGTGTTTTGTTAGATGTTGATAAACGACGGAACTCGTTCAGAAGATTATACGTGATCTTCGGATGAAGATATGCTCCACCATCTGCTACCACTCGAACCGCTTCAATCAATGAATCAGCGTCCATCTCTTTTAATAAGTAACCCGATGCACCAGTCTGAACCGCATGGGACACGTATGTCTCATCATCATGGATCGATAGAATGATTACCTTCGTATCTGGAGATTTCTCAACCAAACGGCGAGTCGCTTCAACGCCATTTATGTTCGGCATGTTGATATCCATCAAAACAACATCAGGATTGTGGTCGCGGACGATGTTTTCCGCTTCTGATCCATCATCACCTTCAGCAACAACAGAGAACTGATCTTCCATATCTAGAATGCGTTTAACTCCTTCACGGAACAAACGGTGGTCGTCGATAATAGCTATTCTTGTTTTCTCAGGTGCTGAGGCGTTATTTTCGTACACATTAACATTATTCATGTGTGAACCCTCCTAGTCTTGAATGGGAATTTGAATGTAAACACTTGTACCGAAGTTTATGCGGGATTTCACTTTTAGCGTACCTTCGAGCAGTTCTACCCGCTCCCTCATCCCCATCATGCCAAAGGAATTGGACTTTGCAGGCTTGGCCATATCGAATCCTTTGCCATCATCTCGGATATATAAAGAAATAAATTTCTGGGTAAACTCGAGTTTCACTTCAATCAGCTTTGCGTCAGAATGTTTGACTGCATTGTTGACTGACTCTTGCACCAATCGGAAAATCGCGATCTCCATCTTATTCGGAAATCTTCTTGTTTGGCCGAGTGCATGTAAATCTACCTCTTTACCTGTGCTCTCTTTCACGTTGCGCAAATACTTGCTAAGTGTCGGAACGAGGCCGAGATCATCTAATGCCATCGGACGTAAATCATATATAATTCGGCGAACTTCTTTTAATGAGTCGCGAACCATAACTCTTAAGTCTTTTATTTCGGCACGGGCAGCATCAGTTCCTTTTTCGACATAGATTTTCTCTAAAAGCTCTGATCGAATGAGGACGTTTGCCATCAGCTGTGCAGGACCGTCATGTATTTCTCGGGATACCCGCTTCCGCTCTTCTTCCTGTGCCTCTATGATTTGAAGACCGAATTCCTGCTTTTGTTTCGCATCTTGAACGAGTTCGTTAATTTTTCTTAAATCTCCATTAAGATAATTTAAAACAACAGAAATCTGTCCTGCCAGAGATTCAGCCTTTTGTACAGTATCGTTCAGTGCACCGATTCTCCGCTCCAGCTCGTCTCTTTTTTCTCGAAGCTGTTTTTCGGTCTGACGGATGATAGAAAGCTCGATTTGATACTTATTCGCATTCTCATACGCATCACGAATATCAGACTCGCTATACTTTTGAAAATGCTTGCTCACCTCAGCTAAACGTGTACGGGCTAGCTTCGCATACTCTTCAGTACGATCCGACTTATGGATGACCTCTATCACTTGCTGCTTCACCAATTCAAGCTCTCGGTGCAGTTGCTGGAACTCTTGCCGTGATTGTTCGCTGATTTCAAAGATCTGAGACTGACTTTCTGTAACCGTATCGATGGTTTGATTTAATATTCCGTCCAACAAATGTGGATCTATCGTTAACTTAGCTGCAGTCATGTAAATTTCCCCCAATTAAAACGATAAAGAAGTATAAACGGAAGTTCTAGAACCATCTTGCCTAATTTGCATATAGGACTTCTTAACCACCCTTAGCACTAAACACAAGAAGACTTAAATCCTTCTAATATACTACATTCGCCAAGATGTGGAATTTTATGACTTTTCTTGCTAAAAAAATTTTTAAGAATTTGAATGCTATTTAAAATCACCTTATAATGAAGGATATCATGTTCTACTAAAGGAATGAAGATTTTTCGACAATTTTGACATCAATTTTCACCTCTTTTTGAGGTTTGATGTTTTTCCTTGTTTAATATATGGCTTTTGTACACATCATTAACTAATAATTAGGCGTGCAAATTACAAATGTGTATTCTAAATAAGCGAGTATTCTCTTATGTAACTTATTGTCTTTAAATATCTACAAATGTTAGCGAAAGTTTTTAATTAGGTTGTTACTTTCAAGTCGTTTTGTACTATCTTCACTGACAAGTTGATTGGAGGGTAAGGTGCGAGACTCCTGCGGGACAAGCGGTCAGGTGAGACACTTAATGGCGCAAAGCGGCAAGGGGCTCACCGCCTGCCCCGCGGAAAGCGAGCAACCTGGACCGGAAATCAACCACATTCAAGAGCAGCATAGCATACCAAAACTGCCATATCAGCTGAGAAATCCCTTAATCATACCACCACATTAAAGGAGCAACCCCATACATGTTATCCAACTATCTTACTGTAAAGAAAACCGGCCAGCACGAAATCGTCATCGAAAAGTCGCGCTTTATCGCCCATATTGCACGAGCAACAACAGAAGAAGAAGCCATTCAGTTCATCCAACAAATCAAAAAAGAACACAACAGCGCTACACACAACTGCTCTGCCTATTTGATCGGAGAAACCGACAATATCCAAAAAGCAAACGACGATGGTGAACCGAGCGGCACAGCGGGTGTTCCGATGTTAGAAGTCCTCAAAAAACGGGAATTGAAAGACACGGTTACTGTTGTGACCCGTTACTTCGGAGGGATCAAGCTTGGTGCGGGAGGATTAATCCGCGCATACGGCAAGTCCGTCTCAGAAGGCCTCAACCATATTGGCGTAGTTGAACGCCAACTTCAACAGATCGTTCACATCACCGTGGATTACACACTTCTCGGCAAAATGGAAAACGAGCTGCGCAACTCCATCTACCCCATCAAAGAGATGACCTACATGGAAAAAGTAGAGATTCAAATGTATGTACCGATAAAAGAAAGAGACTCATTTAAAGAGTGGATTACTGATCTTTCAAACGCCCAGAGTGAAATTGTTTTTGGTGAGCAGGAGTATTTGGAAGATGATGTGAAATCCTAAAGTATACCCATCAAATTTTATGAGCACCCGAAAGCTATATTGTCGTTTTTTAGACAATTGTCTATTTTTTTCTCATACGCTATTATGAAAAAAGAGCTAAGTACCATTAATACTTCCAATTCTATTGGACTAAGGGAGTTTATTTTTTATGAATCATCAAATGAAAAATACAAGGGCACGAAGAAGAAAGCGTAAAAGAAGTCCTTTCCGTCGACTTATGCGTTTCGTACTAGTCGTTTCCCTTTTATTCGTTCTAAGTGCCGCTGGCTACGGTGGTTATTTAGCATATAAAATTAAAGCCAATGCAGATAAAAGCTTTGTTGATCTTGATAAAGATAAATCCGATTTAAGAATGGACGAAGTGAAGCTTGGAAAAGATCCAGTCACCATCTTATTGGTTGGAATTGAGAACTATCAAGCAAATGATGTAGGACGAGCAGATGTCATTAAACTAATAACAATCAATCCAGAAACAAAAGAAACAGCAATGATTAATATCCCTCGTGATACTAGAACGTATATACCTGCTATTGAAGAAAAAGATAAAATTAATCATTCGTATGCATATGGTAAAAAAGGCATGCGTGAACAAGCAGTAATGGAAGCTACCGAAGAACTGCTTGGGGTTCCTATCGATTATTTTGTTTCCACAAATTTTGATGGGTTTGAAGATGTAGTAGATGAACTTGGTGGAATAACGGTAAATGTACCGTTTGATTTTAAACAAGCTTCCTTCAATCGAATGATTACGTTTAAAGAAGGTCCAATGGAGCTTGATGGCGAAGAAGCATTGGCTTTCGTAAGGATGAGGAAACAAGATCCACGTGGTGATATCGGAAGAAACGAACGTGAGAGTGAAGCAATTCGAGCGATCATGGATAAAGCGATCTCTGTACAATCTTTCTCTAAAGCCGACAATGTCATTGATCAACTGGGAAGTAACGTAAAAACAAACATTTCTACAACAGAAATGTTTGCTATGAGAAATTTCTATAAAACGTTAAAGAATAAAGAATTTGAAACCCTACAACTTAAAACGTATCCTGAAACAATCAATGGGGTTTCCTATGAAATTCCAACTGATGAATCTGTTCTTGAAATTAGAGAAAAGTTATCTAAAATACTTGATATTGAAAATGAGTTACCGAATGCAGATAATGATTACAATCAATAAGTTTATAAGAACAAGCAAGACTCCAGATCAACATAATCTGGAGTCTTTTATTTATTTTTCGGATTTAGTTTTTGCAATATATTTAAAAATGGGGTAAATCGTTCATTCACTAAACCAATCTTTTCAGCTAAAAATTGTAAAGAGACGATGAGTAAAACCATGATTACAATGGTGCCTCTCAGTGTTGTTAAAGGGAGTATAATTGCAGTTGTGCTAAAGATCAATCCCATTCCATATATAAATAACACCGTATTTCTATGTGACAATCCCTTTTTTAACAATCTGTGATGCAAATGACCTTTATCGGGCTTAACAATTGACTGTTTATTCGCGATTCTTCTAATGATGGCGAAGGCTGTGTCAAATATAGGTACACCTAACAAAAGAATGGGTACAATGAAGCTGAATAAAGTAACACTTTTATAAAGTCCTAAAAGAGAAAGGATGGCAATGCAATACCCTAGAAATAGTGCTCCTATGTCCCCCATAAAGATTTTAGCTGGATGAAAATTATAAAATAAGAACCCTACAACGCTTCCAAAAATAATAACTGAAAAGGTTAGAATCATTTCTTTACCACTTAAAAATGCTAAAACACCAATAGTGGCTACTATAATCGCTGAAGTCCCTGCCGCTAATCCATCTAGACCATCGATTAAATTGATGGCATTCGTAATCGCGATAATCCAAAAAATAGTTAAGGGGTAAGAGAGATAACCAATATCAAATGTTCCGATAAAAGGGATGTTAATGACTTCAATAACTAAGCCGCTCATCACAACTAATAAACCTGCAAGAATTTGTGCCGCTAATTTTTTAATCGCTGATAATTGATAAATATCATCAGCAAATCCCAATATGATAATGACCAATCCTCCTAAAGAGATTCCCAAAACTTGTTCTTCAAATATACCACTCATGAAATAGCCTACAGTTACTCCAATGATAATACTGAGTCCACCTAATCGAGGCATCACTTTCGTGTGAACCTTCCTTTGATTCGGTTGATCCACAGCATTTATCTTTATGGCAAGTTTTATAACAAAAGGAGTGATCAGCACCACTGTTAAAAAGCAAATGACTCCGATGAAAAAAGGATTAGTTATCATATGGATTCCCTCTAAAGTTAATTTGTTGTGCCTTTCATTAGATTTCCTTTAACAGGAGCCATTTACTAATGGTTTTTTTTTCCGTTTGATTCAAGTGCATGATTGCATCATCTTTAAAATGGATAAAATAATAAAAAACTTGCCTAAATAAGCAAGTTTTTTAAAAGTACTTCTTTTCAATTTTAACTTGTTGTCCAGAATTAGGACTGAAGACTTTTTTCCAAATATACAACAGTGGTCGATATTTGTGATGAACCAGTCCAATTAATTCCGCAATGATTTCCAGCAGAACTAACAAACCAGCAATAATGGCAATCGCTCCCCAAACCGTCGTGGCCGAAAACAGAGCAGCTGCAACACTAAACAGAATGCTTAGTGCGTATATAACTAGCACAGTGTTTCTGTGCGACAATCCGAGTTGCAGCAAACGATGGTGAAGATGACCTTTATCAGGTGCTGAAATCGGCTGTTTATTTGCAAGTCTTCGAATGATTGCAAAGGTCGTATCAAATACCGGTACTCCCAGAATGATGATTGGAACGACAAAACTGAACAGAGTAACACTTTTGTATAGACCTAATAGTGAAAGCACTGATATACAATAACCTAAAAACAGAGAACCTGTATCACCCATAAAAATCTTTGCTGGATGGAAGTTGTAAAATAAGAATCCAACCGTTGAGCTCAGTACAATAAGCGACAGCGTAAGGATTAGAATATTTCCATTCAAGCCAGCCATAATCGCAATGGTTGATATGACAATTGCAGAGATTCCTCCTGCAAGTCCATCTAAGCCATCAATTAAATTGATTGCATTGGTAATCGCTAAAATCCAAAAGATTGTAATAGGATAAGCCCAAAATTCAAGCTCATATCTGCCTAGAAATGGAATGCTTATAAAATCGATTGTCAAGCCAGTTCCAACGATGACTAGAGCTGCAAGAAGCTGACCCGCAAGTTTCATTTTTGGTGAAATGGAGAACTTATCATCGATTAACCCAACGATCACAATGATGATACCTCCAACTGTAATTCCAGTTACTGCATTATATTGAAGTCCTGCTGTTAAGTAGCCTGCAATTACTCCAATGACTATAGCAAGTCCGCCTAATCTAGGCATCACTTTTTGATGTACTTTTCTTTTATCTGGTTTGTCCGTTACGCCAATTTTTATCGCAAACTTTATTACTAACGGTGTTACAAGTAATACGGTTAGGAACGATATAAAGCATGTTAACAGCAATGTTTCCATGATATCCCCTCTTTAGAACAATTCACAATTTTTAATTTTAAGAAAGACTGTGTACCTAAGATGAAAGTATATAGATTATCAGTAAATTACACAACCAATAACACTAAAAGTTCACATTCTCTTTACACTTTATATTTCGACAATTTTTTATGTTAACTGACCGTTTCTGTCCTACCGATTTCTTCCCGATTTTTTATGTAATCAAAACCCTATAACTGTATTTCTATCAAATATTTTGAAGAAAAGTTACAATATTTTTAATCTAATGTAAATGCCTTAAATAAAGGCTGAATACAGTATCATTTATGATATACTCAATACTTGTGATAGGAGAAAAAGAAAGGAGTCTATGCGCGCTACATGTTATATTTAAAAGCCCAAAAAAGTATCATTTATCAAATTATCATAGCATTACTATGCTCAGTCATTTTAGGATGGATCTTAACTGGCGGCCTATTGTCAATAGACTCAAAAATTGTGCTCCTAGGTTTCATAGTAATCCTTGGCTGCTTGTTGATTTTTATTATCTTTAAACCCTTAATATACAGTTATACAGCCTTGGAGAACTTACTCTATTTATTGATTATCAGTTCATTTTTCGGTCCTGCTATAGCAAGCGTAAATGTAGGTCCATTCAGCCTCTTTCCTTATCGGTTGTTATTCTTAATTGTCCTTCCTCTATTTTTAATAAAATACTTTCAAAAGGACAGCCTTACACCATGGTCAAACATTAATGTAAAAAATATCATTATGTTTCATATCATCTGGATAATTTACGGCCTTACATCGCTAGTCTGGGCCAAGTCCATAAAAGCGGGTATCATCGATTTAATCTTTTTAATAATTGGAATAAGCTTAATTCTCTTTGTGACTTTTATATTAAAAAAAGAAAGACACTACGTGAATCTATTCTATATTTGGATTTTCATGTTTTTCCTTCTTCTTGTATTTGGTTTAATCAATAATTTAACGTTGATCCACTTTCCGGTTTCAAGATTCTATGGAATTGATACTTACCAAAAATCGATACCAACTTCTGTTTTTGCTAATGAAAATGATTTTGCCAGCTTCATTTCAATAAGTTTCTTTTTTGCTCTGGCACTCTTAATAAATTCTAAGAGGCTAATCGTTAAAGCTGGGTCTGCCGGCTTGTTATTGTTTGCACTGTACATCATGTCTTTAACATCATCACGTGCCAATTACATTGCAATACTACTCGGTTTGATATTCTGGTTCCTCTTTCTAACGTCACGCCGTGTAAAGAGATATATAATTGTTCTCTTATTAATTTTCAGTACATTAGCAATAATATTAGTACCTCAAAAAATATATAGTGGCTTCAATTCCATTTTTAGTCTTCTTTCTACTATTTCGAATGTAACTGAAGGAAGCTCGATGCAAATAAGAATTAATTTAATAAAGAACTCGATGCAATTCATTGCCGAATCATTTGGTTTTGGAATCGGTACAGGTAATTCAGAACATTACATGCAGCTTTTTGGTAAGTATCCTACACATACAATCATAAATATTCACAATTGGTGGATTGAAATGATGGTCAATTATGGTATTTTTATATTTATAGGTTATTTACTCATCTATTTTGGCTTGATCTTTTACTTGTATAAGATCTTTAAAGACGCCGCTGGAAATAGCCGTATGATTGCAGAAGCCTTATGCTCAGCTCTGGTAGCATTTTTCCTGGCGAGCATCAGCCCGAGCTCACAGATTACTTTAAATTATTTATGGCTTCTCTTTGCGTTTGCAATAGGTTTTATTAACTATTGGAGATCTGCGAACCTGTCATCCATCAATCCTATTAATCGGAGGAAAACAAATGAAAGAAACGTTAGAACGAATATGGAAGAGATTTAGAAAGCTTGCAATATTATTAATTCTGCTGCCCTTATTGACTGCTGGAGCTGCTTATCTCTTCCAAAAAGAAGGACCAGCATCATATACTGCAAGTGCAGATATTCAGCTTGCTAGATTTGGTAAAGAAGTTGTGGAATTGGACTTTACTGATTTTTCCGATGCTGAATATGCTAAAATTTATATGACGAGTGACGATTTCATTAAAAACATAAAAACAGAGAATAAAGATATTGATCCTGAAGAATTAAAGGCTAATATTAGTTTTGTAATTAAAGCTGCTAAGGTTCTTAGTATTAGCTACACAGGCGATACCCCAGAAGAAACTGAAAAAACCCTTAAATTAGTGATAGACCAATACATTAATGAATCAATAGACAAAAAGGACGATTTGGCTAAAATATTGGAAAAAGCTAAATCACAAGCATCTGATTCAGATAAAACAGCAAGTGATTACGACCTCATCATTTCTGGCTTAAGAGAAGTTACTGTATTAAAAGATGTTCAGCTGGATCAGGTTGAAGAAAGTACAAAAAATAACGTGGCATTCGGCTTCTTAATCGGTTTAATTCTTAGCTTTATGATTCTTCTCTTGCCAGAAGTATTTATAAAAGAATAACGTCTAAAGTCTAAAACACCTTCCTGCTTTTGAAGCAGAGAGGTGTTTTTTAATTCCCCCTATTTCCCTCACTTTTCTATCTCACCTTTAAATTCCCTATTAAAAATTTCAATTTTTTTCCGATATTAGTGGAAAGATTACAAAATACCTATTCAAAAATAATGAATTTATGTCATAATTTTAAAGTAATTGTAATTTTTTATAAAATAATCTCTTATTTTGTATTTTTTTGCGGATTACGCATTTTCATTTTAGGTATTTTCAAAATAGTATTAGGGGGAGATTTTTTGAAGTTCAATAGGAAAATTAATAGATTATTTGTTTCTACTCTATTAATTTCATCCATCGCATTTACATCTGTAGGGAAAAGTTCGGCTGCTGAACCCACGGTTTCAGTTAAGCTCCAGAATTACATAGGAAACAAAACTTCACTTGCAATTAGTACAAAAGGACAATACAGAATCAAAACAAATAATTCCTTACGACTCGATGGAGCTAACCGTTTTGTCGTTGCCTCAAAAGTTGCAGCTAATAGCTGGGGAAATAGTGCAGAAACTGTCATATTAGCAAACTATAGTGCTTTTGCAGATGCACTTTCAGCTGCACCACTGGCTTATAAATACAAAGGTCCGATTCTTTTAACCCAAAAAGATTTCTTAACCGGTGAAGCAAAAAATGACATTAAAAATATAATGCCTAGTCAAGTAATCATTGTCGGAGGAACAGGCAGTGTATCAGATAATGTAGTAAGAGATATTAAAAGTATCAGCAGCAATATCTCTGTAAGAAGAATTGGCGGTGCTGACCGTTTTGAAGTTGCTCAAAAGATTTCGAGTGAATTAGGAACACCTGGTACATCAATCGTTGCAAATGGAATGAACTTTCCAGATGCACTCGCGATAGCACCTTATGCAGCAAGAAAAGGGTATCCAATCCTTTTGGCACAGCCAAACAAGCTGCCAGCAAAAACAGAAGAAGCACTACGATCAAATAAGACTACTAAAACAATTGTCGTAGGTGGAGAAGCTAGTGTCGGTCCAACGGTTTACTCAAAGCTACCAGGAGCTGACCGTATCGGCGGAGCTGACCGTTTTGAAGTTGCAGCAAATATTCTAAAAAAACTAAACATGTCATCTAATAGAGCTTTTGTTGCCACTGGTCTTACCTTTGCTGATGCTTTAACAGGTTCAGTATACGCAGCAAAACAAGATGCACCACTGCTTTTAACGATGCCAACCTATGTGCCATCAGCTACTAAGAGTGTAATAGATTTAAAAGCGATATCTGATTTTACTGTCTTAGGAGGTACAGCATCCGTATCAAATGGTGTTATGTCGAACCTTCCTGCCGTCCTAAGCCCTGACACATCTTACACAGTTAAGAAAGACGGCAGCGAGCTTTGGCTTTATAAAGATTCAACAAAAATTAAAGATTTCAACGCATCAACATTTACATTAGGACCTGATGCGTATAGCACGTCATCTGTAATTAAAATTGATAATAATCTCTCCTATCTTGGAGACATGAAATTTACGATTGAGGGCAATTACATCCGTCCAATCAATCAAAACGTCCCGATAGAAGATTATCTAAAGGGAGTATTGCCAGCTGAAATGAGCTATACGTGGGAAAAAGAAGCACTGAAAGCTCAAGCCGTGGCAGCTAGATCGTTTGTTTTTAGAAAAGGAAATATGGCGATTGATGATAGTCAGGCAAACCAGGTATATAAAGGATATACATGGGGACCTAGCTGGTATGCGACAAGTAATCAAGCTGTTGCTGAAACAAGAGGGTTAATTCTTACTCATCCTTCTGAAGTAACATCTATCAATCCAAACGGTGTAGCTCAGACTTTCTATTACTCTTCAAACGGAGGGAAAGTTTTAACAAATAAAAACTCATGGGGTTCTGCTCGTTTATCTTATTCAGTTTTAACAAATGACCCCTATGATTTAAGAAGTCAAAGTACTTTGAAGGATTGGTCATATTCAATCAAGAAAAAACAAATTGATATTGAAGCATTAAAGACGCTCGACCATACAAAAACAGCAGAACTTGATAACTGGTGGAACAATGCCAAGGAAGCTGACAGCTTTATGGTAAATTTCAAAAACTATTTAAAAGCATATAAATATATTAATCAAACGTCGGATATCCGCATAGCAGATGTGCAAAATGTTAACTTTACAACTTCATTTAGTGCAGACCAACTGATTAATGGAAGCATAACGTTTACTTATTACGAAAAAACAGCAAATGGCTATGTGATGGAAACAAATGATGAAAATAAGAATGTATTAAAACTAAATACGATGACAGTCAGCAGACGAGCATATGATATAAGGTCCATGATCGGATCTAGTAAAATGTACAGTCCTTATATTAAGAGCTTTGGTGAAAATACTGACAAAACTGCTTTTGTTATTAATGGTGGAGGATTTGGCCATGGCATCGGGATGAGCCAGTATGGTGCCAAACAGATGGCTAGAGAAAGTAAGCCATACACCGATATCCTTAAGTTTTATTATCCTGGAACTACTGCAAAAAAATTGTATTAAACTAAAAAAAGCACACGATGCGCTTCGTGTGCTTTTCCTTTTAACTTTTTATTAATCCTGATTTCTCAAAAGCTGATTCTCAGGAACTTTTCTTAACACACGTGCTGGTGAACCAACCACTAGATCTTCACTTTGCACATCTTTTGTAACAACACTTGCTGCTGCAACTGTTCCGTCTTCTTCGATCACTTTACCAGGAAGAATTGTAGAGTTAGCTCCTACTCTTCCTCCGTTTTTGATCGTAACACCTTTAAATTTATCGTAACGCTCTTTTGATCTTGCCATGTAGTTATCATTTGTTGTCACGACGTAAGGTGCGATGAATACATAATCACCAAGTTCAGAGTAAGCTGTGATATAGCAGTTTGTTTCAAGCTTACACTTCACTCCTACTTTACAATCGTTCTCAACAGATACTCCACGCCCTACAATTGTTTTCTCTCCAATTGTTACACGTTCACGAACTGTAGCCAGGTCTGCAACAAAAACATCGTCAGCAAGCTCTGCATTCGCATAGATGATAGCAGAAGTACCAATAGTAACACCTGAGCCGATAACTGTTGGCGGTAATGTTTTAACCTCTGGCAGAATGGAGTTTTTTGCACGTGTAGGCTGCTTTCCTATAACCGCGTTATCCTGAATAATACAGTTATTTCCGATCGTAACTCCATCATAAATTACAACATTGTGCCCAATGATTACGTTATCACCTAATGTAACGTCATTACCGATTACAACATTTTGACCTTTTTGTACTGTCATGTAAGACACCTTCTTCCGTAAGTATGTAAAGAGTGTTCACCCTGTCACAGTCAAGGATGAACACTTAATGGAATATTAGTTTTTGCTGTAGAATTCAGCAATTTTCTCAACAACATATTGCTGCTGCTCAACCTTTAATTCAGGGAACATTGGTAAAGAGATTGCCTCAGCCGCTGCTTTTTCTGTTTCAGGCAGGTCTCCCTCTTTGTAACCTAGCTCAGCAAATACGGGCTGTAAATGAAGAGGTTTTGGATAATAAATCATTGTAGAAACCCCTTGCTCTTGTAAAAACTTCTGAAGTTCGTCACGGCGCTCTACACGAATCGTATATTGGTGGAAAATATGGTGGCTGTAATCAGCAATGAATGGTGTCACCACTTTATCACCTAATTGTTCATTCAATAGTTTTGTATAGTTATCTGCTTTTTCTCTGCGAAGGTCGCTCCACTCATCAAGGTGTGGGAATTTAACATTCAGAATAGCAGCTTGTAGCTCGTCCAAACGGCTGTTGTATCCTAATACATGGTGATAATACTTTGGCTTACTTCCATGAACGCGAATAACACGCATTTTTTCAGCTAGCTCGTCATCGTTCGTAACGACCATACCACCGTCACCGTATGCACCAAGGTTTTTAGTTGGGAAGAAACTGTATGTTGCAGCAGTTCCAAGCTCACCAACGCTTTTACCTTTATATTTAGATCCGATTGCTTGTGCAGCATCTTCAACGATTCCTAAGTTATGCTTCTTCGCGATCTCAACAATGGCATCCATATCAGCCATTTGTCCATATAAATGAACAGGAACGATAGCTTTTGTTTTATCCGTTACAGCAGCTTCAATTTTAGCTGGATCGATGTTAAATGTCTTCGGATCACAGTCAACGAATACTGGTGTTGCACCTGCACGTGCTACAGCACCTGCTGTTGCAAAGAATGTGAAAGAAGGAACGATAACTTCATCTCCAGGGCCCACACCAATCGCAGACAATGCGATATGAATAGCATCACTTCCGTTTGCTACTCCAATTCCGTGGTTAACATTGCTGTACTTCGCTACGTCAGCTTCTAATTTTTTTACGTTGTCACCTAAAATGAATCTTGCATTAGACATAACGTCTTCCATTGCCGGAAGGATTTCAGCTTTTAGGTTTTGATATTGTTCTGTAAGATCTAACATAGGTACTTTCATTTTTTAGCCTTCTCTCTAAAATATTTAGTATATACACTTATCCTCAATCAGAATATCCGATTGATATACGTTAATCAAGCTACGAAATTCTTTCATACAATTCGATAAGGCGTTCACTTTCTTTTTCCCAATTGTATCGGTCTTCAACAGCTTTTCGTCCATTTTTGCCCATTTCGGCTGCTTTTTCAGGATTCGTTATAATACGATCAATCGCATCTGCAATTTCTTCTATATTAAGTGGGTCCACACAGATGCCGCATTCATTTTGTCTCACAATGTCTTCCCATAATGGAAAGTTTGAAGCTATGACGGGCAAGCCGGCAGACATGTATTCAAAAAGCTTTATCGGGTATGAAACCACAAAGCGCGGTTCGGGATGCAGCAGAACCAATCCGGCATTTGCGTTACTTAATTCTTCTTTAACTTGCTGACGATTTAAGAAACCAAGAAAGTTAACATGTTTCCAACCGCTCATCTTTTTTACTTCATGCTCTAGAGATGCAGGAGCAAACGAACCTCCTAAACTGAACTCTACATCGTGCTTATCATTTACCTTTTCAACAGACTGAATCATCTCTTTAATTCCACGCAATAGATAAATTCCACCAAGATAGACTACACGTTTTTTGTTACCGTTTAATGGAACGGTTTCATCATCTTGAACATTTCCACTCATTAATTCTTGCAGCAATGGATAGTTATGAATCGTTAAAGAATTATCATTGTATGTTTTGAAGCGTTCATTTATATAAGGTGTTGCCGTTACAACAGCATCAAAGCGTTTTGACGCATATTTTTCAAGGCTTCTCGCTCCTATTGCAACGCTTTTTCTTAAAGGGCCAGGAATCCACTGTTTGGAAAGGATTTGCTCTGGTAAATCTTCATGAACATCGTAGATTACTTTCTTGCCCTTTGATTTAAGCTTCAAGCCAATGGGAATCAGCTCGGAATCGTGAAAATGATATACATCAGCATCTTGACGAATCGCTTCTTCATAAACAAGAGAGGTTGTATTAACCATTCGTTTTAAGCGATTAGATGCTGTAGAGTAAACACCTTTAATTTGAACACCAAACTGGACAGAGTCTTCTGCATTCGGCACGATATAAACTACTTCATGACCAGCCTTCTGAAGGGACTGGCATTCTTTAATAAGAATTCTTGTATCCATAGCGGAATGCACAGAGGTCAAATGACAAATTTTCATTCGTATTCCCTGCCTTTTTTAAATTCCTGAACATTCTCCAGTAGATCATCCACAATTCTTGACCAAGAGAACTCGCGGCAAACAAATTCTCTGCCGTTTTTAGAATATTGGCTGTATGCAGCTTCATCTAAACTCGCGCAATGAATGATTTTTTTCGCGATATCCTTTTCATCTTCAGGAGTTGCGATAATTCCGCTGCCGCTGTCTTCAATAAGCTTCGCGCTTTCCCCTACTCCACAGTAAAGAACAGGAACCCCAGATGCTAAGGCAGGGAAAATTTTAGATGGTCTCGCACCTTGAAACAGAGCAATATTTCTTAAGGAAACGATGCTAAAGTCAGTAATAGAAAAGATATTTGGCATTTCTGTTACTGGGACGGAATCATGAAAAACTACGTTCTCAGCTTGAATACTCTCTTTTAACTGTATGAGCTCTTCTTTTTCAGGACCGTCGCCTATGAAAAGAAACCTGATTTCTGGATTTGTACTTTCAACTATTTTGGCTGCCTTAATGACGGAATCCAGCCCTTGTGCATAACCAATACGGCCTGCAAAGGTAAACACCTTTTTACCTTCAAATCCTAATTTCTGCAGCCAATCTGTGTTCTTATCTCTCGGTTTAAAAGTCTCTGTATTAACCCCATTCGGCAAAAGAAAAACAGATTCTTCTTTTTTCCCCTTTTTCAGCATGTAATCTGCAATACCTTCTGTAGCAGTCGCAATCTTCCATGCTTTTTTGTATAGAAATGACTCCAGTTTTTCAGCCATTTTAATAAATTTTTGGTTTTTAAGAATTCCAAGCTCTACAGCAGACTCTGGCCATATATCAGCTACATTAAAAACAAACTTTGCTCGTTTGAATTTGGAAGAAAGGTAACCCGTAATTCCTAAAAACAAAGGTGGAGACGTACAGATGATTACATCCGTTTTCTTTGCTTTTACCATCGAATAAAAGGCACTGAATGTAAAAGAAAAATAGGACATCAGTCGTCTCCAAAAACTGCCCTTAGGACTTGGATAGATCCAAGAACGATGCACGGGAATTCCTTCATACTCCTCAAATTGATAGAACTTCCCTTTATATTCATCAGGAATTATGCCATGAGGATGATGCGGAAATGCCGTCACAACTTCTACTTGGTGACCTCTTTTGATAAGTTCTTTACTGACTTCATACAGACGAATCTGTGGCGCACCTACCTCAGGAGGGAAATGCTGACTTAATAAAATGATTCTCATATGTTTAACCTCATTTTTAAACAAGCGATTAATTAAAATAGTTCGCTATTTTTTCAGCTGCCTTTGCGTCACCAAAAAGATTTTTATAGGTCGGCGTAACCTCTTTGTTTACGGCGGCTAAGATTTTTTCTTTATCCGTTCCAACAAGAATGTTAGCTTCACTTTCTAGCGTTTCTACCCATTCTGTTTGTTCTCTAAGCGTGACACATGGAACTTCCATAAAGTATGCCTCTTTTTGTACACCGCCTGAGTCTGTTAAAATCTTTTTGGCATTGCTCTCAAGTTTTAGCATGTCCAAATAACCTACAGGCTCAACGATCATTAAGTTAGGAATTTCATCTAAACTTAAATTCAAGCGTTCGATCACGTGCTTTGTACGAGGATGCATCGGCCAAACTTTCACTTCTTCTATCTCGGAAAAAGCAGCAAGGATTGAAGAAATCTTTTCAGGATCATCCGTATTCTCTGCACGGTGAACCGTAATCAGGTGATACTCTTTCGATGTTAATCCGAATGTATTCAAAATATCAGAGTTGTTTTCTGCAAGTTGACGGTTATATTCTACTGCATCATACATAACGTCTCCTACATTGATTACATTATGTTTCATGTTTTCATCTGTAAGGTTTTTAATCGCTGTGTCTGTTGGACAAAAAAGATATTCAGAAACGTGATCCGTCATGATGCGGTTTATTTCTTCAGGCATTCTTTTGTTAAAACTTCTAAGTCCTGCTTCAATATGCACAACAGGAACATGAAGCTTAGCAGCAGCGAGTGCACCTGCCAGCGTTGAATTGGTATCACCATATACCAATACATAGTCAGGTTTTTCCTGAAGGATGATATCTTCTATTTTAGCGAGCATTTCACCCGTTTGTTTGCCATGAGAAGCCGATCCGATCCCTAGATGAAAATCCGGTTTAGGGATATGTAATTCTTCAAAGAAAATATCAGACATATTTTTATCGTAATGCTGACCTGTATGAATAATTAACTCTTCGTGATTTTTTCGTAATTCTCGAGAAACGGGAGCCGCTTTAATAAACTGTGGTCTCGCTCCTAATACAGTTAAAAACTTCATCTTATTATTCTCCTTCAAATTTACTCTTCGCTATTGCTTACATAACAGTTTTCGATCATGCATTTATCAAGGTGACCATTCATATGAAAGGACGGTGTATAAACATTTACCAATTAGTATGGACCAGTAAAAACCGTTCTAAAATCAGGAAAAGAGATAGCCATATGAATGGTTATCTCATCCTGTCACTTTTTATAGTAAATGATATTTCTTGATTGAAGGAGCCTGGTTCTTAAGTGCATTACGAGTATCAAAGACTACAGGGCTGTTTTCTGCGATCATATCGTAATCAAAGCTAGTATGATCTGTTGTAAGCATTACGAGGTCAGCACCTTGTAAAAGTTCCTTTGAGATTTCGTGCGTTTTATGCATTTCACCATTTAGCTTAAACTCGGTTACATGCGGATCTACTACAACCCAATCAGCGCCAGCAAGTTCAAGCTTCTCAAGAATTGGCAATACAGGAGACTCACGCATATCATCGATGTCTTTCTTATAAGCAACACCAAGTAATACAACCTTTGCTCCATTTAATGCTTTCTTGTCTTCGTTTAGAATTTTCATTGTACGTTCAAGTACGAAATCTGGCATTTGGTTGTTGATTTCACCAGCTGTTTCGATTAAACGTGTATGGTAGTCATACTCACGAGCTTTCCAAGTTAGATAGAAAGGATCGATCGGAATACAGTGTCCACCAAGTCCTGGACCAGGGTAGAACGCCATAAAGCCATATGGCTTAGTTGCCGCTGCGTCAATTACTTCCCAAACATTGATGTCCATCTTATTACATAGAATCGCCATTTCATTAGCTAGTCCAATGTTGATGTTACGGAACGTATTCTCAAGAATTTTTTCCATTTCTGCTACTCTCGGGCTAGATACTTCATGAACATCACCTTCAAGAACAGAACGGTACATTGCCGCTGCGATTGATGTACATTCAGCAGTCATACCACCAACAACTTTTGGTGTGTTCTTTGTGTTGTATACTTTGTTACCTGGGTCAACACGTTCAGGCGAATAGGCTAAATGAAAGTCTTTACCTGCAACAAGGCCGCTCTTTTCTAGGATCGGCTTCAAAACTTCTTCTGTTGTTCCAGGGTATGTTGTACTTTCAAGAACAATTAGCATACCAGGGTGAATAAATTTCGCAATCTCTGTAGCTGAACTTTCAACATATGAAGTATCTGGCTGCTGATACTTGTCCAACGGTGTTGGTACACAAATAGCCACAGCGTCAACTTCTTTAATTAGCGAGTAATCCGTTGTAGCAAGAATTTGTTTTGATGAAGTTAATTCTGCTAACTCTGCGTCAACTACATCACCAATGTAGTTAATGCCGTCATTAACCATTTGTGTTCTTTTTTCTTGAACATCAAATCCGATTACTTTATATCCTGCTTTTGCTTTTTCAACAGCAAGAGGAAGACCTACATACCCAAGACCTACCACACCGATTGTTGCAGTTTTTGATTCGATCTTACCTAATAATTCTTTTGAAACTGTGCTTAATTCTAATTCGTTAGACATTCAATATTCCTCTCTTTCAGGGGGAGATTACTTTATAGTTTAACTGGTTTGCTTGTATCAGCAGATTCATATAGCGCAAGCACAAGACTTAACGCACGTTTTCCGTCTTCACCCGTTACAATGGGTTCACGGTTTTCTTTTATTGCCTCTACCATATCTTCAATGATGCACTGATGACCAGGTTTTCCAAACGGATCGGCTTTAACAGATTCCATAAGATCTGTTACCTGACTTTCATCCATTTCTTTCACATCCCAGTGCTGGACATAATTAGCCGTTTTTCCGCCAATCTTAATTGTACCTGTTTCACCAAAGATACTCAAAGATTCTTCATAATTTGATGGATAAATCGTCGTTGCCGCTTCAATAATTCCTAATGAACCGTTTTTAAATCGCACAACACCCGTGGAAACATCTTCTGCTTCGATGTTACGCAATCTTGTAGCTGCCATGCTGTATACCTCATCAACCTCTCCCATCGTCCATAAAAGCAAGTCAAGGTTATGAATAGCTTGATTCATTAAAACTCCGCCATCAAGAGACTTAGTACCTCTCCAAGGTGCTTGATCATAATATTCTTGGTTTCGATTCCAGCGAACTGTCGCATTGGCATGACTAAGCTTTCCAACTAAGTCTGCATCAAGTGCCTTTTTCAATTCCATGATCGCTGGACGGAAACGATTCGGATGAACAACCGATAATTTCACATCATTTTCTTTACATGCTGAGATAATAGCATCTGTATCCTCGATCGTAAGTGCAATCGGCTTTTCAACTACAACATGTTTTTTAGCATTTGCAATCTGAATAGCAATCGGAGCATGATACCCGCTCGGAGTACAAATGTTTACCACTTCTAGGTCATCTAATTTTAAAAGCTCGGCTAAATCAGTAAAAGCCTGAACACCATATTTCTCTGTATAGTACTCCATGTTCTCTGGAATCATATCGCATACTGCAATGAGTTTTGCACCTTCTGCGTTATCAATTGCCTCTGCATGTTTCTTTGCGATATGTCCGCAACCAACAATGGCGAAATTAGTCATCTAGGTAACTCTCCTTTTAACTAAATGTTTGTTAACTAGTTAAATCCAATCAATATTTTATACTAATTAACAATAATATCAATAAATTTCATTCTCTCTCTAGTACTACTAAACATCATTTCGTTAAACATTTCACATTTTTGACTTTTTTAGTTTACCCGTTTTGCAGGTATTTCCTTCCTCTTTTGAACAAATTTATGATAAGTAGAAAATTCTTATCATGCTCTTAACTTTTGCAGAAGTGTTTTATAGATAAGGAAATCACTCTTTTTCACGACCAAGAAGTTCAAATACCCTTCTCCAGTAAGCCTCTTAAAAATAATGATTTTCAATATAAAGCTAAAGAAATAAGTAATGGTAGTCGATACAGCAGCACCTACTACCCCAAATGCAGGAACCATAAATAAGTTTAAAATAACATTGAAAATAACGTTATAAATAGAAAGATACATATTTAATTCAGGTTTACCTCGTCCTGCAATGTCATTTGAAAGAACCTTCTCTACTGCAAGAAGTGCAAAGCCTGGAAGCATTATCTTTAATAATAGCGGTGTTTCTGTAAAGCTCTTATTAAAGATGGTATAAACGATAAAATCAGACAGCACAAAAGCAACCATAGCCATAAGAATGGTAATTAAAAAGACATTACGGCTTACGATTGATGTGATTCGATTCCGATCGGCTTCAGAATTCGTTGAACTGATTTTGGGATATAAAACACTTGAAAAGGATACAGCGAAAATAGACAATCTCTCACCTAAATTCATCGCTGCACTGTATCTGCCGACAGCACTTCCCGTTGAAAAATAACTTAAAATAAAAACAACGGTCCGGTAGTTCAGAAAGCTGGCAAAGTTACTTACATGTGCCTTTAAACCATAGTTAACAGACTTCTTAAAGTATTCCCATGAAAAGCTATTCCACTTAAAAGATACGCTATGATGACTTACGAGCTTATAAATCATCGTAATAACTGTAATGGCGTTACCGATGATAAAAGCAGATAGTGCACCCTTGAGTCCATAATCTAAGAAAATAACAAAAACGACAGCAAGACTAAGAATTGACAGCTGGTTTTGAACCATAAGTGTATTAAATGCCTTGAAGTCTTGAAGCCCTTGAAAAACGGTTTGAAAATACTCTCTTAAAAATAGGAATGGAACCGCAAGCAAGCTCAGATACACTAAAGATAACGGTGTATCTTTAAACAATTGCTCCGAAAAAAAGATAACCGCTATCAAGCCCACAAGTACACTTATTATGCTTAACAGCGTTCCAATAATAATGTTGTTGTTAAAAACCGTATTTAAATCTACTTCTTTTCGGCTGACAAAGTAGATCGTTGATGTATTTACCCCTAACGTCAGGAAAGTAAGCAATACAGTAGGAAAAAGAGTCAGGAGGGTATAATCTCCAAACCCTTCATCTCCTAAATACTTTCCTAGAACAGATAACAAAAGCATACCTATTACAATGTTTGATATCTGTCTCGTAAAGGTAATAAAACTATTTTTAATAAAACTGCGGTCTGTACTCATAAATTATATTCCCTCAAATTCTCTTAACAACTTCGCAAATTGTGAATAATTTGTTTCAGAAAAGAAGTCTTCTTTCCATTTTTCATAAGCAGCTGTTCGATAACTTGCTCTTTCATCTACACTTAATGAAGCAAAGTGATCTATTTCTTTAGCAAGTTCCTCTGTATCGAAGTCTTTTTCAATAAGCTTCCCGTTATTTGAGTCTACTAATTCTTTTGTTCCTCCTACATCCGTTGCAAAGGATGGAATGCCGTAACTATAGGCTTCCATAATGGAAACAGGTATTCCTTCGCTGGAGCTTACATTAATAAACAGATCTATTGGGTGTGTTTGATAATATTTCAGAACTTCTGCATTCTTCTTTCGGCCAAGAAATTCACATTGAATGTTAGACGGCAATTCTTGGTGTACTTTCTTTTCCAATTCTTCTTTTAAAGGTCCATCTCCAATATGTGACCAATAAATCTGCTGTTTACACTTCTTCAAAGTATCAATAATCAAATCTAAACGCTTAACAGGAAGCATGTTTGAACAGGAGACAACTCTAAGTATTCCATCACTTGAAGCAATAGACTTCCCTTCAGCCGATCTTGTACCGAGTCTGCTCACTGCAATTTTTTCTGAGACCTCTGGATAGGATTTCTTTAGATAGTCACTTCCATCTTGAGAAATCACAAATACTTTGTCTAACCAGCGGACTGTTTGCTTTTGAGCTGGCATATAAGGCGTACTATGCCTATATGCATATAGGTCTCCCCCATGTGCCCTGCTGATTATTTTAATAGAAGGTTCGATTTCCTTCAACATAGCTAACGCGGTAGCAGAAGGTCCTAGCCAGTAAGAATAAAATACGGTTTCAGAAAGGTTATATTGATTATCTTTTAATATCTTTGAAAGTTGATTTCTTATCTGGACAGCTAAACCAATCCAATTGGCCACTTTAAACATGGCTGATGTGTATTTAGGTATAAAGTATTTACATTCTTTTATAAACCATGTTTTCCCTTGAGAATCTCTAAACAACTTCTTCATTAAATCTGTTTTCTTTAGCGAGGAAGGAGAGGGTGTAAAATTAAAAACTTTAGTATTACTAGGTGTTTCCCTCGCGTCCACAGAGTAATCATTAATATTCACAGGAATGATGTGAACTTTTTCAAATTGATTACATAAGTACTTAATTTCTGTCTCTAGAAATTCTTCTCCCGGTGGAAAAGGAAATCGGCTTGATAGGATAACTAATTGTTTATTTACTCTATCTAGATTAATTGAATTCATTTCTATAAACTCCTATATCTTAAATAATTTCAACTATCATAACATATCAAGGCTTGTTCACCTCACTATTATACTTTATCCATACGTAAGATTTGTTCAAACCATAAAAATTACCATTTGTCTAAATAGAACGAAAAACCTATAAACATGTAGAATTTTGCTCCGATATTATTATCGTAAAAAAAAATTCCTACCTATATAAGAAGGGAGTGTATTTCTTCGCAGGACTATGTCGGACAAAAATAACAGGAGTGTACCTATGTTACGTAAAATCATTTTAACGATAGTTTTAGCCGGAATCTTCCTTCTTCTTAATATCCCTCAAACGGAAGCAGCTGAAGTACGTCTTGATGGTAAGAATCGATTTGAAGTTGCCGTGAACGTATCAAAAAAGGGATGGTCAAATTCTAATACGGTAATTTTAACGAATTACCTTGCATACGCTGATGCACTATCTGCTTCACCTTTAGCATTTAAAAAAATGCTCCCATATTATTAACGCAAAATCAATATATTACCCCGGCTACAAGGAATGAGATTATTAGACTTAAAGCAAAAGAAGCTGTCATTATTGGTGGTACAGGGAGTATTTCAAATCAAGCGGCAAATGAATTAAAATCAATGGGACTAAATGTTACAAGAATTGATGGAAAAGACCGCTTTGTCGTTGCACAAAACATTTCTAAGCAGTTAGCAAACAAGGGGAAAGCTGTTATTGCTTATGGCTTAAACTTCCCTGATGCTCTCGCGATTGCTCCTTATGCTGCTAGAAATGAATATCCGATCTTACTGACTGGCAAGGACTCACTGCCTTCAGCAACAAAGGCGGCATTAAAAGAAAAACAGATTACAAGTACATTTATTATAGGCGGTGAAGGAAGTGTAAGTAATTCCGTAAAGAGCCAACTTCCCTCTCCTTTAAGAATTGGTGGCGCAAACCGATTTGAAGTTGCAGAAAATGTAATACGTCAGCTTAATCTTCCCACACAAAATGTGTTTTTATCATCAGGGATGGATTTTGCAGATGCACTGACAGGGTCAGTATTAGCAGCAAAAAAGAATGCTCCTTTGTTACTAACTATCCCAACAAGACTACCAAATGAAACAAAGAGCATTATTAAGGATAAAACGATTCATGCATTTACTATCTTAGGAGGGAATGCTTCAGTAAACGGAACCAGCACAGCACTCTTAGGAAAAACGATTGTTCTTGATCCGGGACATGGTGACCATGATGCAGGAGCAAGTGGTAATGGCTTACATGAAAAGGATGTTGTATTAGACGTTGGATTACGTACTCGTGACAAAATGGTGAATGCAGGTGCTAAAATTGTTATGACGAGAACTACAGATACTTTCTTGGCGTTAAAAGAACGCTCTGCTATCGGTAATAATTCTGGTGCGGATTCGTTTATCAGTATTCACTCAAATGCTGCCGACAATCCTTCTGCTCACGGTACAGAAGTATATTATGATACTTCTTTTAGCAGTTTTGAGAGTAGAAGGTTAGCTGAAGAAATACAAAAAGAACTGGTTAAACGTATAGGGACAAGCGACCGCGGAGAGAAACAAGCTAACTTTCATGTTATTGATGCTACAAGAATTCCGAGTATCTTAGTTGAACTTGGTTTTATTACGAATCCTACTGACGCAGCAAAATTAGGTTCTCCCACTTATCGTCAAAGATCAGCTGATGCTATCTATTACGGTACTGTTAACTTTTATAACTAAAAAAAGGATCTCGGGATAATTCCCCGAGATCCTTTTTCATTTTTAGTGACCAAATCGCTTCAATACATTGTTTACCATTTTAGTTAATTGTGAATCAACAGCTAAGCTGCCTCCAAAAGTAATTGATCCCGTAGAGAATACGCCTCCTCCGCCTGGATGATCATAATAGATCATATCAGCTCCAGCACCTGATGTATTTGTTCCCTTAGCCAATAAAACATAATTCTTTGGTGTATAACGATCAACTTGATCTGTTTCCCAGCCTGAAGCACCACCATTTGAACCATTTACTTTATTTAATCCAGTCCGTCCAATCAGCTCTCCTTTTTTAATGCCTGTGTTAGAAAAAATCCAGTGAGAGTTGTTTATGACTTTATACGGAGCAGGGATTGAGAACCCTGTAGATCGGTAACCTACTCCGACTAAAGCTGTTTCTGGCATTCCTATTTTATAAAGATTTCCACCTTTTTCAGAAGTAAATGAATGATTACCACCGTCTTTCTTTACTTCAATTTGGTTCCCTTTTAAAGCAACCTTCCAGTAGATTCCGTTACCGGATAAATATAAGACGTTTCCGCCACGTTTAAGGAAATTCTCCAAGCCTTTATACATTGAGGTAGACCAGTATTCACTATGTGTACTAATAATTAAAGTCTTGTAAGAGTTTAATAGTGAAGGGTAATTATGTAAATCAAATTCAGTAATCATGCTATATGGATGGTTGTTTTTTTCAAGCCACGACAAAATATGCCGCTCTCCATTCGCTAAATGCCCTTCATTTCCGGTTGGAATGGCACCTGGATTTGGCCTGTTCGAACTAACCACTTCATTGTATTTCCTTGTGCCATTTACATAGCTGTAGCTGTATAAGCTTTTTCCTCCCCAGTTATTGTATGCTTCCCAAGTGTTAGTTGAGGCTAATACAGCAATATCATCTCTTTGTGGAGTTTTCTCTTTAATAATAAATGTTACATGGAATTCATTTGTCCCATCTGATAACTTTGCAGAATACATACCGGTTGGCCAATTCGTTGGTAATTTATAAGAATAGCTCGTTTTCCAAAATGCACCTGCACGATAGGAGTCCGTAAAATATCTTTGAGAGTTTCCTGTCATGTAACCAGTTTGAAAATAACTATTTATTTCTTCACCATGCCTGAAAAAAGAAACAGAATATCTGTTGTTTGGCGCATGTACTTTTAGTTGAACAGTTTCTCCAGGAAAGTAACTGATTTTGTCACTGTAACCCTCTAAAGTATGAGTATTTTCTACAGGTCTTAGAATATTTGCAACTCCCCCTTGAACGGAGGCTGCTCCTCCTAAAACTGTAAAACTTTGAATATCTTTTTCTATTATTATTTCTCTAGTCGTATCAGGAATCGCATCAGGTCTTGTCAGTAACATAGGTGCATTGTTTTTAGCTGCTAGAACAGATCCTGTTAATGCATCTGCAAACGTTAAACCGGTAGAGATATAGCTGCGGTCAGAATTCATATTTAACGCGCGAATAATATTTGTGGCTACTTCAAATCTGTCCTTACCGCCTATTCTTTGTCGATTTGGAAGCTGGTTAAATACAGAAGGACCTACACTTCCTTCTCCGCCGACAACCAGTGTACTGTTTCGGCCCGTTAACGCATGCATCGTACTCTCTGGAATGCTGTTTTGCAGCGTTAATAAAATAGGGATGCCATTTTTAGCTGCATAAGGAGCAATGGTTAATGCATCAGGAAACTTTAGGCCATTAACTACAACAGCTCTCTGTTTATTATCAAGCTTCTTTGAAATATTCAGTGCAACTTCGAATCGGTCCTTGCCACCGATCCGTTCCACAGAAGGAACTATTGCTTTAATCTCTCGCAATACAGAATCGGTTACACTTGCCGGCCCACCGACAATAGTAACTTTCTGAGGACTTAATCTAGTAATCTCATCTTTCGTTGCTTTTGTTAAAATATTTGCTTGTGTTAAGAGAATTGGCCCATTCTCTTGTAAAGCGAGAGGAGAGGACGCAAGAGCATCAGCAAAGGTGTTGTAGTTAGCTATTACAACAGTATCTGCACCGCTTCCCCAGCCCTTTTTAGAAACGTTTACAGCTACATCAAACCTGTCTTTTCCGTCCAATCTTTCAACAGAGCCTGCGGCATAGACTGGACTTTTAATTGTGAAAAACATGCAGCAAATTAAAACTGCAGCAAAAACTATTTTTTTCATAACTCTACCCCTTAAATCAATTAGTGATGAAACTTTGTATACATAGACTTTTCTAATGAATTAAACTGCGAAGCGACAGAATGATATCCAATCGCATACCGACCCTGTTCTGGATGATATTCTTCATACGATTCCATTGCATTTAAAATAAACGGCTTATCAAATTCCTTTTCTACTACACTCGTATACTTTTGAAATGGAATATTAATTCTAGCAAACCGATCTGTATAAACTGAAACAAAATACAAAGTCTTAAAAGGACTAACAACGGCATCCTTTTCAAACGATTTTAAAGTTTTTCCTATTTCAGCATGCGGCTTATGAACGTCATATATAGACATAGTACGAAATTCTGCATTAGGGAACATTTTAATGTACTTATTCACAACAGGTTTAATATTCTCTTCCGTAAACTCATTTAAAGGTACAATATCCGAAAACACCTGATTATCCGGAACTCCAATTGCCTTAGCTGCATGAAGGAAATCCTGTTCCCTCGCCTCTCCAAACAATTCTTCAGTCAAGTATCCATGTAAGTATTGTTCTGTTATCGGATCATGATAAGTTTTGTGAATGGAACAATATGCTTTATGACCCGATAAAAGATTCGATGAAGATTCCCCATCATATACTCCGTTTAATATTTCTCTGGCACCCGAATCTTCACCCTTTGAAAGCAAAACTAGATACACTTTTCTCCCTTTTGATATTTGGTTTCTTATGTCAATCGCGTATGTTAATACCTCGTCATCTGCATGAGGAACAAAGTAAACTACTGGATTCGTTACTTTTAAGTTTGATAATATAGTTTCTGTTTTTTCTTGAATCGAACCTTTACCTCCCAAGATTACAAAATCTTTTATTTGTTTTTCGTTTATTATAGTATTGCTTGCTGCCGGTAAAACTTCTGGCCGCGTTAACAGTAATGGTGCATCGTCTTTTGCAGCCGTAACCGAACCTGTTAATGCGTCTGCAAATGATAACCCTGTTGCCACGTAAGCTCCATCAACCCTTGTATGTAATTGCCGTATTATATTTGCTGAAACTTCGAATCTATCATCCCCCCCTATGCGTTTAGGAAGAGGAAGTTTACTATAGACTTCTTTCCCAACACTTCCTTCACCACCAATAACAAGCGTATTCTTTTTGCCTACCAATGCTCTCTTGGTGCTTACAGGTAATTTTTTTTCAGTTGTAAGCAGGATGGGATATCCTTTTTTAGCTGCATAAGGAGCTATGGATAGCGCATCGGGGAATTTCAGGCCATTTGTAATGATTGCAGTTTGCGTACTCCCAATTCTTTTTGCCAAATTCTCCGCTACTTCAAATCGATCCTTTCCCCCTATTCGCTCTACCTCCCCAACTAAATGATCAACTTCACGTAATACACCGTCTGAAACACTGCCGTTTCCGCCAATTATGTATGCTTTTTTAGGATGAAGACGAAGAATCTCATTCTTTGTAACAGCACTTAGTTGATCCTTCTGAGTTAAAAGAATAGGTCCATCTTCTTTATAGGCAAAAGGTGAAGCGGCCAATGCATCAGCAAAAGACGTGTAATTTGCTATTAATATAGTACTTGAACCTTCTGGCCATCCCTTAATGGAAACATTAACAGCAACCTCGAAGCGGTCTTTTCCAGCTAGTCGTTCCAATTGATTCCCAGCCGCTTCAACAGACTCTACAAAATAAACCCAAGTTGATATCGTAATAAATAGATACGCAAATAACCTATACAAATTTATAACCTCTTTCTAGATGTTTTTCCAAGTTTTCACAATAAAATATTATAGCAGAAAAAGTTATTGAAATGTACATAAAATGGAAATTATTTATATATATTTTCCAACACTTTTATCCATATGTTGACATTTCAATGTTTTAGAAATATAGTTATATAATGCTAGTTTGTAGAAGTTTAGGAGTGTAAAAGATGAAAGAATTTATTAAACTAACAGCCGAGGCTGTAAACCACCTTCACGACCTTTTAGAAGACTTCTCTGCTGAAATGGGATATCAACTAACAGATAAAGATCTTCATTTTTGGATTTTCGGGGTATTAGGAATTTTATTTTTTATATTTGTACATTTGCTATTTATATGGATCTCTACTTTAAGCATGACAGCCATATCTTTCTTATACACGTTTACGGTTTTACTTGTAGTAGTTTTTGCAATCGAAATTCAGCAAAAAATAACCGGAAGAGGAAATATGGAATTTGCGGATGCCATTGTAGGTTTATGGGGCTTTCTGGTCTTCTTTTTTGTTTTTTTGGCTGTTAAGTTTTCATATATGCTTGTTTCCTATATGATTAAAACAAAAAAACAGGAAACAAAAGAAACAAAAAGATTTCGAAGTTCTGCATAATAGGATGAAAAAAGTGCTGACCACATGGGACAGCACTTTTTATATTAAAAGATCTGGTCTTTAATTTTATCTGTAACCGTAGCAGGTCCGCCTAACATCCAAATTCTCTTTAACTCATTGCTTAAATAAGCCACTGAATGTGCAGGTACATAATCTTTTTGTATAAGTACAACTGGTCCCTTATTAATCCACGCATGGCGAGATCCGGATAAAGCATCAGCAAAAACCAGACCGTTCGCTAAAGCAGCATTATTCGGAGTGGGATAAAACTTTTTGGCTATTGCCAAAGAAGTTTCAAATCTATCTTTCCCGGCAATTCTCTCAACATTTATAACTCCAAATGATTTCAATTCGCCTTCAACAGACACGGGAACCACTCCCGTTCCACTCACAACATATACCTTTTTAATCGTCGGGTGCTTCTTAAGGTATTCCTTGATTTCCGGTTTTAATGTATTGCCCCACTGTAGCAATATCGGTGTTTGGCGCTCTGTTGCAACAGGTGCCACACTTAATGCATCACTAAATACGAGACCATAGACAAGGAACAATTCAGTTGGAGCTGGATTAGTTATTTCAGCTATTTTAAGAGCAACCTCCAACCTGTCTTTACCGCCTATACGTTCTACAGGAAAATGCTTTTTAAATTCTGATTCTATTTTTGTTGATACAGTCCCGGTTCCACCTAAAATATATACTTTTCCAGATGGTTTTAATAACCGTTTGGCTTCAACTATTTTAGACTGAATGATTGCATCATTGTCTGAAATCAGCAAAAGTGTACCGTTTTTCTTTTTATTTAGAACCGAACCAACCAGTGCATCGGAATATTTCAAACCGCTCGTTATAACAACGGAATCCAGACTTTTGTCAGGAATTTCATTATTTAAGTTCTTCTCGACCTCAAAACGATCTTTCCCGCCATACCGAATAAAGTTATTGTTTTCATCATGTTCAAATAATAAATCATATGTATATTCTTTATCCAAATGAGAATATCGTTTCATTTCAAAAATAAATTTTCCAGTTAACTCACTGATTCCACCATGTTTTTTAATTTCATCATGGCTACTTAAGTATCTCTTAGAATACGTATACAGTCCATCATCATGGGGAGGATCAACAAATATCTTTATGTATTGACCGTTTTTTAACTGTGCATAAAGGGTGCTTTCTATATCTACATTATTCTCACTGCTATCCCAGCTGCGTTCCAGTTTGAAACTCACATACCCAGAAAGCCCTTTTTCACCTGCCGTAAATTCAAAGCGGTCTAGTTGTTCATTAATAGACCATTTTTCTTCAGCAGCGACACTCCACATCCCAAATTGATTTTCTGTCATTTTAAGTCGTTGATCATCTGGATCTAAGAATACAGTTGTACTGTGAGCGTTTACACCTATTGCTGAAAAGCTAGACAATACTATGGCTGCCCCTAAAAATGATGATATGAATCTTTTCATTTTCGACAATTCCTCCTTTGAATTTACAAATTCATACATATTTTTTATCGGTTAAATCCATTTAGTTTCAAGAAAAATTTTCCTGTTGTAAAACTTTTTTCTTTCAAATTAGCCCCTTTTTACTAAAAATAATTCATTATTTATACATACAATTTATGGATTAAATTACTTATAATGATATAATGAAAGTTGTACATTTTAGAGATTGGGGATTCAATGATGAGAGAATCACGCATTAAAAAAAGAAAGAAATGGAAGAAAATTTTACTTTCAGGATTTATAGTTTTTGCAGTTTTACTTGCAGTTGGATTAGGCTATGCATATAACCTCTACAGTCAAGTAAACCAAGCAGCATCAAAAATGCATGAAAAGATTGATTGGCAAGGATCTGGTAACCAAAAAGAAAAGATTGAACAAAAAGAACCACTAAATATTCTTTTAATGGGAGTAGATGAAAGATCTGGTGACAAAGGACGATCTGATTCACTAATCTTAATGCAATTAAATCCAGAGAATGATTCTATGACCATGTTAAGTATCCCTCGTGATACGCGCGTTGAATTAGCAGGTCGTGGAAAAATGGATAAAATTAATCACTCTTATGCTTTTGGCGGAACAAAAATGACAGTAGAAACAGTAGAGAATTTCTTGGATATTAAGCTAGATTACTATATCAAAGTTAATATGGAAGCTTTAAGCGAAATTGTTGATGCACTTGGAGGAATTACTGTAAATAATAGCTTAACTTGGTCAGATGAAGGCTATTATAAAAAAGGCTATGTGTATAAAAAAGGTGAAATAAATCTAAACGGACCAAAAACGCTTGGATACGTAAGAATGAGGCATCTTGATAATAACGGAGATTTTGGACGACAAGCCCGCCAACGACAAGTTATTAATGCTATCGTTGATAAAGGAGCTAACGTGTCTTCTATTAATAAGGTAGATAATGTTCTAGATGTTCTTGGTGACCGAGTTAAAACCAATATGACTTTTAATGAAATGAAAGATATTCAAAAAGGATACATTGGTACTAGAAAAAATAAAGCAACATTAGAATTAAAAGGTAGCGGTTCTAAAATTAATGGAGTTTATTATTGGGTACCATCTGACGAATCTTTAAATATTATAAAAAGTTCACTTTAATAGAAAAGAGATAGCAACTATGCTATCTCTTTTCTATTGATTATTTATATATTCTTTAAGTGCTTCTTTCCAATGTCTCATAGGAGAAAAGTTGTTTAACCTCAATGCCATATGATCAAAAACAGAATATTTTGGCCTAGGTGCTGGTCTTGGAAACTCATCCGTAGTACAAGGATTTAATTCTACTTTAATACTAGCTTCTTCAAATATAGTTTTTGCGAATTCATACCATGAACATGAACCCGAGTTTGATACATGATAAATACCATATTTTGAAGTTCTAATTAATTCAAAAATACAGGCTGCTAAATCCAAGGTATAAGTAGGAGCACCCAATTGATCATTAACCACCGATAACTTATCCTTTTCACTGCCTAACTTAAGCATAGTCTTTACAAAATTATTACCATGCTTCCCATACACCCAGGATGTTCTTACAATAAAAAATTTATTATGAAAATCTCTAACAAATTGTTCTCCGGCTAATTTTGTTTTACCGTAAACTCCAATTGGAGATGTTTGCATAAATTCATCGTATGGTTTTACTCCAGTGCCATTAAATACATAATCGGTGCTGATATATACCAATTTCGCATTAATATTTTCTGCAGCAACTGAAATATTTCTGGTTCCAATACCATTAACTAAATATGCTTTATCTACATCGGATTCTGCTAAATCTACTTGGGTATAAGCTGCTGAATGGATGACTAAATTGGGCTGAATTTTGAAAAACTGTTCGTCCACTTGTTCTTGGTTTGTAATATCTAAATCGTCACGGCCAAAACCATATACTTCAAAACCATTCTTGTCAGAAAAGTATTGAACTAACTCTTTTCCTAACTGCCCATTAGCACCTGTGATAAGTACTTTTTGTACCATTACTTTTCACCGTATTGTTGATGATAATAATTTAAATAATCACCTGATTTAATATTTTCCCACCATTCTTGGTTATCCATGTACCATTGAATAGTCTCAACAATTCCAGTGTCAAATGTATATTTCGGTTTCCAACCAAGTTCTATTGTTAATTTAGTTGGATCTATCGCATAACGACGATCATGACCAAGTCTGTCTTCTACGTACTTTATTAATTCCTTAGGAGCATTCAATTTCTCTACAATAAGATGTACGATATCGTTATTTGTACGTTCATTATGACCACCTACATTGTAAATCTCACCTGGTTTACCTTTGTGAATAACAAGATCAATTGCCGAACAATGGTCTTTTACGTGCAGCCAGTCACGAATATTTTTACCGTCACCATAGATAGGCAAATCTTTTCCTTCTAGTGCATTTGTTACCATAAGAGGTATTAGCTTTTCAGGAAAATGATATGGCCCATAATTGTTTGAACATCTTGTAATATTAACATTCATGCCAAAGGTTTCATGATAAGCACTAACTAATAGATCTCCACCTGCTTTACTTGCAGAATAAGGACTATTAGGATCCAATGGAGTCTCCTCCGTAAAGTATCCCGTTTCTCCTAATGAACCATAAACTTCATCAGTAGAAACTTGTACATATTTTGTGATATTATTCTCTCTCGCTACATCTAATAAGGCTTGGGTACCTAATACATTACTTTTAACAAAAATTGCAGGGTCCGTAATACTTCGGTCAACATGAGACTCGGCTGCAAAATTCACGAGTACATTTATATTGTATTTTTTTATTAAATAGTCTACGAGTTCACGATTATTAATATCACCTTTAACAAAAGTATATTTCTCATGACCTTCAATATCTATTAAGTTCTCTAGATTACCAGCATATGTAAGTAAATCGTAGTTTACAATATGATAGTTTGGGTAAGTTTCAATCATATGTCTAACAAAGTTACTTCCGATAAATCCTGCCCCACCTGTTACTAAAATGTTCATACTTTTGCACTCCTATTAAAAATTATTTTCAGCTTCTGCTAAAGTTGGATGTTGTTTATCCTTATCCGAGAGAATAGGATTGTTAACAGGCCAATCAATACTTAATGCAGGATCATCCCAAGCGATTCCGCGATCATGCTCAGGCGAATACAATTCATCAACTTTATATTGAACCTCGGTATCCTCAGTGATTGTACAGAATCCGTGAGCAAAACCTTTCGGAACAAGAAGTTGGCGTTTATTTTCAGCTGATAAAATGAACCCTTGCCATTGCCCATAAGTTGGCGAACTCTTTCGCATATCAATTATTACATCATAGATTGCTCCGCGTGTTACACGTATTAATTTAGTTTGTGCTTTAGGTGCTAACTGATAATGCATTCCACGTAAAGTGCCTGACTGTTGTGATAGTGAATGATTATCTTGAATAAAATTCATATCTATCCCATGTTTTTTATAAGTTTCTTCGTTATAGCTTTCCATAAAAAAACCTCGGTGATCCCCAAAAACTTTTGGCTCTATAAGTATCGCATCTGCAAATTTGGTTTCAAGTATATTCACTGTCAATCACCTGCTCAACATTTTTTCTAAAGTATTTTGATTTGCAAGCCTTAACATGTACTGTCCATATTCATTTTTGCTCAACGGTTCTGCTAGTCTAATTAATTGCTCTTTGTTGATATAGCCTTTTCTAAATGCGATTTCTTCTAAACATGCAACCTTCAAACTTTGTCGTTTTTCAACCGTTTCAATAAATGTCGAAGCTTCCAATAAGGATTCATGTGTACCAGTATCCAGCCAAGCAAATCCACGACCTAATAATTCAACTTGAAGTTTACCCCTGCGTAAATACTCTTCATTGACTGCTGTAATTTCTAATTCACCGCGGTCTGAAGGTTCAATAGATTTAGCAATCTCAACAACATCATTATCATAAAAATATAAACCTGTTACTGCATAAGTTGACTTTGGGTCAAGTGGTTTTTCTTCAATTGAAATGGCTTTACCACTTTCATCAAACTCTACTACTCCAAATCGTTCAGGATCTTTTACATTATAGCCAAATACTGTTGCACCTTCTGTACGAGATGCGGCACGTTCTAGTGTTTTAGTAAAACCATGACCGTAAAAGATATTATCTCCCAAAACTAAAGCTACAGAATCGTTTCCTATAAAATCTTCCCCAATAATAAAAGCCTGAGCTAATCCATCTGGAGAGGGTTGTACAGCGTAAGATAGATTAATACCTAGGTCACTGCCATCACCTAATAATTGCTCAAACCTCGGAGTATCACTAGGAGTAGAAATAATTAAAATATCCCTAATACCAGCAAGCATTAGTACGGATAAAGGATAAAAAATCATTGGTTTATCATAAATAGGTAATAACTGTTTTGATACAGCTCTGGTTAAAGGGTACAGTCTTGTACCACTTCCCCCAGCAAGTATAATTCCTTTCATTATGTTCGGCTCCTTTTTAATTTAAGAATAATGTCTCGTAATCATTTACTATCTTTTCCCAAGAATATTCATCAGTTATACGTTTTTTTGCCTTTGAAGACAATTCATTTATAAAGTTAATATCATATTGATCTACTTCATCCAAAAGAGCTGCTAAACTATTTTTTTCCTTATCAAAATAAACTGCTCCATTACTGCCTACTTCTTTATTAAAAACTACATTTAACAACAAATTTAATTTTGTTGAAGCTAACGCTTCTAACAGTGAGGGATTTGTACCACCAACTTCATGGCCATGAAGATAACCATATGCTTGCTCCCGAATTTTTTCTAATAAATCCTGGTCGTAAATGGTACCAACAAATTTAATACGCTTATCTTTTTGAAATTGTGTTTTATTTAATAAATCTTTATAGAAAGTATTTTCTTCTACATTTGATATTATCACTAAGTCTTTATTAGAATTAGATAGCATAAATTCACGAATCATAAGTTCATAATTATTCTCTGGAACAAATCTTCCAACAATTAAATAATAGTTCAATGGCATTACTTTATGTTTGTTTTGCCATTCTAAAAGCTTACTAGAATCATCAGATAAAACCGAGTTCTTTACAGTTGCTCCGTAAGCTATAAAAGTAGTTTTTGGTGAATAAGCAGCATAATCCTTTTTAATATATTCCTCAATGCCTTTTGAATCACATACTAGTAAATCTCCATGTTTAACCATCAGTCGTTCTGAGTATTTCCAATATTGTCGAATATAATAATTCCACTTACTTCGTTTCCATTCATGCCCATCAGGATTCACAAATAATGTAACCCCCAATTTCCTTAATTGTTTTTTGTAAGTTGAAATGAAAGGGCCAATTCTACAAGCCAAAATATAAATAATCGCATTTTCTATATTCTTTTCTTTTATATAACGTATACATTCTTTCAAGCTTAAAACATCATATAAGACTGCTCTAGCACTACCCATATTGGGTACCTTAACATTAAAGCAGCGAACATTTTGATAATAAAATTCACTGTTTTCAGAGCTCATACAAGAAACATGATATGATATGTTCTCGTTAACTTTGTAACGTGTTAATAGTTCAACAAACGTTTCAAAGCCTCCATACCGTGCAGGAATCCCTTTAGAGCCTATTATAAATACATTCTTCATTTCTTTTCTCCTAAAACTGAATCGTACAGTCCTTCAATTAATAGATGATGATCCTTCATAATAGAACTGAAACTTTCAGAACAAATATTAGAATTCCAAATTTTAATTTCATCCCGATTATGAATAGCATATTTAATTGCAGCAGATAATTGTTCTTCTACGGGATCTACGATTAATCCTGTAGAATTATGCTTAACGAGATCCTTAAAACCCACATAACTTGATACAATAGCGGGAACACCATGAGATAAAGCTTCTAATCCAATAAAACCAAATGTTTCTTTCCAAATACTTGGAATAACCAATATATCAATTTTGTTGAAAATATTTGTTAAATCCTTGTGTTCGTATCTCCCATAAAAAGTTATATGTTCTCTATCTTTATCTAATCTAATATTTTCGGCGTTGCCATATACATGTAAGTGCCAATTATATTCATCTTCTTCTAAAAGCTTTATCAAGCTATTCCTTAATAATGGAAAACCTTTATACTTGTCTATAGGACCCAAAAATCCAATCTGTAAAGGTATTTTCTTATCATACTTTTTTAATACTCTATTATCTTTTATATCTGAATGAGTTATTGAAATCACATCACTTTTTGTAGTTAAATGCTGTTCATAAACTTGTTTTGAAATCTCACTATTAAAATGAATTTTATCCATTTTAATCAACATATTTAAATAATAATTTCTTAATTGTATGAAGTTCTCTCCATTTGATTTTTGCTTTTTGTTATTTTTATTTTCTTCAGAAGAACGAATATTATTTTCTTTTATTCTTTGTTTTTTATTTGATTTTAATTTCGATATTATTTTATTGTTTTTAAAAGTTTTATATAAATGTGATTGCATCAGGTAAATCAATGGCAGACTATAAGAATTTAAATTACAGGTTTCGCACTTTAACCCCTTATCATAATCCCTACATGCATTTCCATTATGATCTATAAGATTTACTTTAGGGCATATTCCATAATAATCGTGTGAGCTGAAAATTAACTTCACACCCATGCTTTTTGCTAAAATAAGAAACTCATCATGTATACCCATTAGCGTGTGAAAATGAATAATATCAGGTTGTAACTTTGATAAAAAGTTATGATAGGCATTCTGTTCTTTTAATTTCTCCATAAATATAGAAGGATTTGTAATACCGCCTAGTAAAGGCACTGGTAATGGGTTAATTAATTCAAATATTGAGATGCCATTGGAGCTATCATTACTTTTAATCTTTGTTTTTTTTATTACAGGATTTATTTGCCCAGGGTAAAGCAAATTAACAGAGTGACCAGCCTCTACTTGAGATATCATTAAATCTATAGAATATTTGGTAAGACCACCGGTGCGATAAGGAGGAAGTCCTAAACTGTAATGAAGTATTTTCATTTTACTTTTAAAATCTCTTTTCGGTTTCTAATAATTTTTACAGGACTACCAACAGCTACACTATATGCCGGTATATCTCTATTAACTAGAGTATTTGCCCCTATTACACAACCTTCACCAATAGTAACACCATCTAAAAAAACACTTCCTGCTCCTATCCAGCAGTCATTACCGATTTTTATCCCTTGATTTGTAACGCCCTGTTCTCTAATTGGAATATCTAAACGATCAAATACATGATTTTCCGAATGAAAACGAATATTTTGCCCCATAATTACATTTTCACCTATACTAATTCCACCTGCAGCTCCAAAATATGAAAATTCTCCACAACCACTATTTTTACCAACTGTTAAACCTTTACCTAAATTCCTTATAGTTCCTGTACACTTTATTTTTGAAAAAGCTCCAATTCGAACATTATCTCCTAACTTTACTCCGTTTTTTGAAAGAGCATCAATTTCTACACTTTCTTCAAGGGTTACAGATCTTCCTAAACTAATTAATCTTTTATGATATAAAGTTACATTGCTTCCAAAAAAGACTATCCCGCTTTTATTCTTTATTCCAAATGATTTCAGTAATCCTTTTAACAACATGAAAATTCTTTTAAAGATAATACTTAACATATCAAGAAAATAAATATCTTTGTCTATTTCAAAATTGTCCTTTTTTACCGTACTAATAATTTTATTAATAACCTTATGCATCCCACACCTCAAATCAATTAGAATTAGAAAGCTATTTTTCTAAGAATTCTAATATTAATTTCCATATTCTTTCTGAAGCTTTTCCATCAGGAAAAGTATAATGATTATTCAGGCATTCATTCCTTCTATTCACCCAGTAATCACTATCATATTCTTGCTTAAAAAGTAGATTTATGGATTTAAATAGTTGATTACTATCCGTAACAACTAATCCTGGAGATAGACTTTCGTCATTGAAATCTAGCTCAATACCTCTTTTTTCTTTATATTCTTCCTCATCAAAGACAAAAGATATTATTGGCCTATTTAAAGGAAGAAATTCAATACCAATAGAACTATAATCAGTTATTAATGCATTTGAGACACACAATGATCTAAATGTATCAAGTTGGTACCTCTTAGTTAATAAAATTCTGTCTAAATTCAATCTATTAACTAAATCTTCATTAATAGTCCCACCTAATGGATGTGGACGATAAAGCATGTAAGCATTATTCTCTGACAATAATTTATTAATTTTTATAAGTACTTCTTTACTTAAAGGGGATTCTTTTAGAGAATAATCTCGGAAAGTAGGTGCGTATAAGATTAAATAATCAGATGGTAATACTCCTAGAGTTTCTCTTGCCTCTAAATTTACTTTATTGACTTTATCTAGATTAAAATAATAGTCGTTTTTAGGTAATCCTAGAGGTAAATAAACATTTTTAGAGTCTTTGTCTAATATTGGATTTCGAAATTCTAATTCATTTTGTCTCTCACTAGTTGTAATAAAATAATTTGCAGATTTTACAGCCCTAAATAATTTTAAATATTTTTCGTTTTTCAATTCCGCATCAGATGGAAACTTTTTAATAGCAGTACCATGCCCCATTGCAATGCTAATCTTTTCACTCTTTTCTAATAAAGTAGTAGGATAGTCTGATAAGATACCATCAAATTTTTTGAAATAAGTATAAAAAACTTTTTTAATTTTAGTTTTAAGGTCATCATTTGCTTCTAAAATAATTAAATTAATGTTTTTATTTAACATATTATTTTTAAAGAATTGAATGAATGGTTTCATATTACTTATATTCATAGAATGTACAATAAAGTTGTATTTAACTATCGGCATTTCCTTATTACTAAATAAAATAAAAGTAGTAATCAGAGCCGCCCAAAAGTAGATATAACTCACATAATTTAATGTAGCAGCAATAGGATAAGTCATTAAAAATAATACTAATCCCTGAACATAAATTTGGTTTTCATTATCTTTATTTTTAATATAATTTAATGATTTGAATATAATCCAAATATAAATCCCTTGCATAATAATATAAGATAATAAACCAATATGACTAACTATGGATAATAAGTCATTATCTATAACCCATTCCTTTGATGGAACAATCCCTTTTCCAAATAACGCACTAAAAATATTGTTATTATATAAATCACTTACTCTTTCATAGGTTTCGATTCTACTATTAAAGGTTTCAATATTATAATTTGGAAATAAAAAGGTAGCCATATTATAAATTTGTTTTGTAAAACCAATATAGAGTATACTTAATGACCATTCAGCTATAAATAATCCCTTAACAATTTTTATGCCTTTCTCTTTAAAAAAAATTAAGAGAAAGTAATATAAAAGCAAATTAAAAAGAGTTAAATATACATTTCTTGTTAGTGTCATATATATAGTAATTAAAAATACACTTAATAAAACCACGGTATATGAAACTTTCACTTTATTTAAATTAACAGTTAGATTCCTAAATATATTCTGTGAACTTGAGATACATAGACTTAAAGCAAAAACACATAAAAGACCTAATGTTAAACCACTATTTAAAAGTCCGAAAGCTCTGACTTGAGCGCCCATATTAAATAACCATTCATAGGACGAACTGATCCCATTTAAATAATAGATTGCAAAAGAAATCGGTTCTGATTTGTACATTGTTTGAATTATAGGATCACGAGTTAAGTATTGAAATATACCGAGTAATGAATTTAAAAATATAAAAGAAATAGTAATATTTAAGAGTAAAGTCATATTGATTTTTTTTATTTTCAAAAAAAATATTAACCCTATAAAATATATCCAATAATATCGTATTACTATTTCACCAATTACATCTTTGGGTGGTAGGTCTGTTTTCCAAATTATTATAAAGGCTTGCATAGAAATGGTCACAAAAACTATAAGTGCAACTATAAAACCCAGTTTATCAACTGTTTTTAATTTATCCCGTTTAAAAGTTCCTATTAATAGTACGAGACCTAAAATTAATAATATTTTCCAATCGGTTAGAAAAGAAACATTATCTGATAATAGCAGTGAAAATCGTACAATTAAAATTTCTGTAATCATTAGTAACATTAACATTGCAATTGTTATTGTGTAAATGTTACTAGATGATAATATTTTCCCTTTCATTATAAGCCCCTTTAAAAATATCTTTTACTTTTTTTGTGCAGAAACATAAATTTTAAAAACACTTTACTACCGTAAACAAAATGTTTGTACATTTTGTTCTTAATAGTTCTTTTACAATGTAAGAATAAAAAATCTTTTACAAATATTGCTTTGTTCAATGGCTTTTTGTTTGTTTTTGAAACCTCTTTTATATAGTTTAAACGTGCTTCTAAGTAAATTTTATAACGGTGAAGTGGAACAGATGGAAAATCAAAAAAGGATAAGTCATGATTAATCATTGTTTCTAATACATAAACTTGATAACCCTTGTTTTGTATTTCCCAAAATGTAATATGATCTAAATAGTCAATTGGAAAATCTTCATTAAAATCATTTATTTTTTTAATAGCATTTAAATTTATATAGCTGCAACTATTTATTCCAGTAACTCTTTTTTCTTGTATACCTTTTATGTTTCTTTGAGGTTCTTGAAACTCAAAAGGTTTTCCAATTAAAAGTGGAGATACAATTTTTTGTTTGCATATAACTCTTGGCATAACAATTCCAATATTATTCTTCAAATATTCTTTATCATTTTGTAAGAAGCTTGCAAATAAATCTTTTGTTAACGTTGAATCTTGGTCCAATAATAAAATCCAATTATTATTAGACAAATTTTCTAATTCAAGAATATTAACAGCCCAATTATAAGCTTTAGCAATTCCTATATTCTTTCCATTACCTAAATAGAAAACTTTAATAACTTCATCATTAAAATCCCCAATTTTTTTCCTATTATATTTAAATATGTCTTCATTATCTGAATTATCTACTACCAAGATTTTATTTATGTGATTTATTAGCTCTATGTTTTCCTTTAATATTTTGTATAAAGAATTAAATGTAATACTTTTGTCGATTTTTTGATTATATAAAACAATAGTGGGGTTAATTTTAGCCATTTTTTTATTACCTGTGCCTTCTATAAATCTTTAATTATAAATAGTTACATTTTCATTCCATTTGTTCTGCTTGGAATATTTCACTAAATAAAAAAACATTGATAAAGCTACTACAAATTCACAAATTAATACTGAAGTTCCCATTCCGATAACCCCAAAAATTAATGTTCCTGCCGTCCCAAGAATCAGATTAAGAATAGCACCCTTGAATATTGAATTTCTTACACTTACTCTTTCATTAAGTGGTAAAAGAGATTGAATACCCAGAAGATGGCCAAGGCTAATAGCAAATGGAATAAAAATCATTATATTTAGCAGAGATATTTGTCCATTTGGAACATCACTTCCATTTACTAGTTCCAATATCCATTCACTATTAAAATTTAACACTAAACTCACCACAAGAATAAAGGGTGGAAACCATCCGAAAAATAAAAAAGAAATCGGAATCATATATTTTTTCACTTTAAAATATGGGTTCTCAGTAAATTTTTGACACACTATTGGATAAACAGCTTGTGATACAGCGTTGGTCATACTGTTCAGTACCCCAATGATTTTTTCACATGTGGAATAAATCCCTGTCGCATAAGGACCCGCAATAAGAGTTAGCATAATAGGGTTTAGTGTTGTATAAAAAGTCCCCACAATATTAGATAAAAACATATCTTTTCCAGAACTCAATTCTTCTTTCAAATCTTCCCAACTAACTTGAACAAATTTAAAGCCATATGTTCTCATTATAAAATAAGACAGTATCATAGTAATGAATGATGGCACACCATAAATTAAACCCATTAAATAATAATCAGTTGTTTGATTGATGTAAACAAAAAGAAGAATCAGGGTTGTTAACTTAGAAATGAAAGTTAATAAAGAAACATAAACCATTTTGTTTATTCCTCTAAATAACCAAGCTGGTATTAAGGATTGCCCAATAAAAAAAACAAAAAAACCAAATATAAATAATATTTCATCTCTATTTTTTATATAAATTAATCCTATAATAGTTATTAATAGAATAACTATTATTATTATCTTATAAATATATATAGTACTAATTAACTTGTTATCAATTTTGCCTTTCACAGCAATTTTTTGAGTTGCTGTGAAATTAAAGCCAAAGTCAGAGATTATTAATAAAAATTGAACTATCGCTATCGCAGCTGCCACTCTACCATAGTTTTCAACACCAATAGTTCTAAGTAAATAAGGGATCATTATAAGTGGTAAAATATAATTTAATCCCTGAACAAAACTCATTTGTAAAATATTGTTTACTGCTTGTTTATTAAATCTCATTTCCCAACTTACCTTTTTTACCTAAATTTATTGCTTTTAAAATTAATTTGTACTTCTTTATACCAGTTGCATTTTTTGGCATGTATTTTAACAATACAAAAGTTAAATAAACAACTAGATTCAAATTATATATAAACACATTAGTATTGTTATTTTCTTTTTCAAAATATACACGATTACGGATATGCATCAATCCTCTATAGGAATCATCAGCTTTAAAGAAACTCTTGAATAAAGGTTCTTTTTCAACCCTAAACCAAGAACGTTCTAAATCTTCAATTATACTATCCGTAACACATTTTATTTTATATCCTTTTCTAGTCAATCTATAAGTAAAATCAAAGTCATCTACATACAAAAAAAACATTTCATCTGGATAACCTACTTCTGGTATAGCAGCCTTTGGAAATATTAACCCGCCATATGGAACATAATCACAAGATAAAATCTTTGAATCTATCTTACTCTGAACTATTTTTTTCTTTTTCATTTTTTCAAAAATACTAAATTCAAAAAAAGTATTCTTAATTAACTTTTGGCCTTTATTTCTTATTAGTTCTTCTCGATCATTTCTAAAGGAAGAATACACAGTTTTTTCTTTATCTTTTGAATTTTTCTGTGCTATTATTATATTTTGTACAGCATTTTCATCTGGTAAGTTATCATCATCTAATAACCATATGAATTTCCCTTTTTCTAATTCAGCTCTTTGAATACCTTTTTTATAACCGAGAGCCGAACCTAAATTGACTTTTTGATTCATAACTATTACTTTTTCACTTAAATTTTGCTCGGCTAATTTTTCTTCAATAGAATAAGTAGATGCATTATCTATAATTATTATTGAATTTACTTCTTCAAATGTTATAACTCTTTTAATGACTTTTTCAAGTAACTCCCATCTTTCTCCGTACGTTACTGTTACTACATCAATACTTTTATGAGAAATTAACATGATGCTTTAAACTCCTTTTTTGTAACCTTATTAAACTTTAATTTCATTGCAATTAATATTTTTTATAATCTTATCCCAAGCTCTACAACATGTATCCTCATAACCAAGCACAAAAACTACGTAAGTACGCTTTCTCTAATCAATGTTGAGGAAATACCTTCAGTTCTAGGTAAATAAATAACCTTACAATTATCAGATAAGAAGTCAAATTTACCTTCCCAGTCATTTCCCATTACAAATATGTCTACTTCATAATTTTTTAAGTCTAAAGCTTTTTGTTCCCAACATTCTTCTGGGATGACATTGTCAACATATTTAATGGACTGTAAAATTTCTTTCCTATGATAATAAGAATAATAAGATTTCTTACCTTTTAGTTCATTAAATTCATCTGTTGATAGACCGACTATCAAATGATCTCCTAAAGCCTTGGCTCTTTTTAATAGATTAATATGACCGTAATGCAGAACATCGAATGTCCCATACGTTATAACTATTTTCTTTTTCATACTTCCCCCCCTAATATGCTCCTTTGTCAGGCAATATCATGACTTTAATAGTTTTTAAAATAATGAGGATATCTAATTTTAAATTACGTAATCTGATATATTGTAAATCCAATTCAACCATCTCATTGAATCCAATATCACTTCTTCCATTCACTTGCCATAGCCCTGTACAACCAGGAACAACAAGTAAACGTTGCATATCATAATCAGTATACTCTTCCACTTCCCGCAAAAGCGGTGGCCTTGGACCAACCAAACTCATATCCCCTAAAAATACATTCCACAATTGAGGCAATTCATCTATACTTGTTTTTCGAATAAAACGTCCAATACGGGTTACACGAGGGTCGTCTTTCATCTTAAACATAGCACCAGTTGTTTCATTATATTTCAGTAGGCCTTCAAGTCTATTTTCCGCATCAGATATCATAGATCTAAATTTGTACATTTTAAATTCTTTTCCGTTTTTGCCTACTCTTTTCTGTGTGAAAATTATCGGACCTTTTGGATCTTCTATCTTTATTGCTATTGCCACTATTAAAAATAATATTCCTAGTAAAAATAGACCAAATAATGATCCACTAATATCAATAATACGTTTAACAAGTAAGTAGCTTCTCTGCTGTTCAGTATTAATGGTTACACCAGTATGTAAGTGGATATATTCTCTTTCAGCTAGATTGGACACTGGCTTTCACTTCCTTACTTCTTAATAAAATTCCAATTCGGTTTTTATGATTGTTTATAAATATTTTGTTTGAAATTTTTATCTATTTTTCACTTCTATTTTTAATTGTTTTAAAATCCGTTCTAATTCTGGTATTAATTTTTTTCCTATTTCTTCATCTCGTAGAGCAAAGTCCAGAGTTGTAGTGATGAAACCTAATTTTTCTCCCACATCATAACGAATACCTTCGAAATCATAAGCAAACACTTGTTGTATTGAATTGAGTTTTTGTATAGCGTCAGTTAATTGAATTTCTCCCCCAGCCCCGGTTTCCTGGCTTTCTAAAAAGCTAAAGATTTCTGGTGTTAATAAGTATCTACCCATAATAGCAAGATTAGATGGTGCAGTTCCTTGAATTGGTTTTTCAACAAAATTATTCACACCATATAATCTACCTTTTTGACTGTTGGGATCAATAATCCCATAACGGCTTGTTTCATTTTCTGGAACTTCCTGCACTCCAATAATAGATGAACCTGTATTTTCATATTGTTCAATTAACTGCTTCAAACATGGTTTATCAGCTTGAACAATATCATCTCCTAATAATACAGCGAATGGTTCTTCTCCAATAAACTTACGTGCACACCACACAGCATGTCCAAGTCCTTTAGGTTCTTTTTGACGGATATAATGGATGTCTGCCATTTTTGATGTATGCTGGACCTTTTTAAGTAATTCAACTTTCCCCTTTTCAAAAAGGTTTTGCTCTAATTCAAAGGCATGATCGAAGTGATCTTCAATCGCCCTTTTCCCTTTCCCTGTAACAATAATGATATCTTCTATTCCCGAAGCAATTGCTTCTTCTATTATGTACTGAATTGTAGGTTTATCAACAATTGGAAGCATTTCTTTTGGCATTGCCTTGGTAGCAGGTAAAAATCTGGTTCCTAAACCTGCTGCTGGTATAATAGCTTTTCTAACTTTCATATAAAAAACATCCTTTATAAATGATATCTTAATAAAATTACTAGGAATTTCTTGCCTAGTAATTTTAACACATATTTTTACAATTAAGAACATATTTTTCATAATATATGTAACTATTTGTAATGATTTGTAACTTAAATAACAATTGAATTCAAATAATGTCTGATAAAGACAGCTTCAGTATGTATTTAAAATAGTACTAAAGTAATTTTCAAAAGATTGTATATCTTATTAATATAAAAAGTTATATTTAATATAAAAAGTTATATTTAATATAAAAAGCACATAGTTTATGCTATACCTATTTTTAAAATCATTTGATTTTATTATCTTGAAATAACAAAATGTGCTGAAGCCTTATTCAGTAGAATTTAAAAATTATATTGAAAATAAAAGAATGCATTAATAATCAATTATTACCGTTAATGTTTCAAACACATATTACATATTACATTATTATTTCAAAAAATAAAGACTTTTTTACACAAATGTTAATTTATTCATATAACGCTAATATAGATTAATGGCTAAACCAATAAATAATATTAGTTTAGCCTCTTTTTCCTTAAATTTAAGGTTTATATGGTAATTTGTTTAAAACATCATCACTAACAGAACCAATTCCACCGTAGATTTGATAACTTCGAATTACCTTATCCTTAAACAATCGTTCAGTTGATGCTGGCAATTCGTTTTTAGTTGTTAATAGTAATGGCATATTATTTTTTGCTGCATAAACGGATCCTGTAAGAGCATCAGCAAATGTCATACCCGTTGTAAGGGCTACACGTTCTGTATTCAGACCCAGCTGATTTACTATATTAACTGCAACCTCAAATCGGTCTTTTCCACCAATTCGTCTCGCCTGAGGCAGCTTTAATAACACCTCTTTGGATATACTGGCTTCGCCGCCAACTACGATCGTTGAACGAATACCCTTCACTTTTAATTGATCAGAAACCACTTTTGGCATTTCTTTCGGTTTGGTTAAAAGGATAGGAAGCTCATTTCTTGATGCATAAGGCGATATTGATAGAGCATCAGGGAAATTTAAGCCGTTTGCTACCACTGCACTTCCTTTATTTGAAAGCTTTTTCGCAATGTTAGCCGACACTTCAAAACGGTCTTTTCCACCAATTCGCTCTACGGCAATTCCCATTTGTTTTAGCTGCGAGACTACATTTTCACTGACACTTCCTTCTCCACCAACAACAAATACTTTTTTAGCTTTCAATCTAGTAATCTCTGTTTTTGTCATGGCAGTAAGTGAAGCAGGCTGTGTTAATAAAACGGGTGCGTTTTGTTTATATGCTAAAGGACCTGCTGTCAGTGCATCTGCAAACGCTAAATAATTGGAAAGTACGACTGTATTTGCTCCACTTGGCCATCCCTTTTTAGATAAATTTACAGCTACCTCAAAACGATCTTTCCCTGCTACACGTTCTACATGTTTTATAACACTCTTTGTAATAGAAGGGCTTGATAATCCACTTTTATCTGTTGAATAAATAGTTAAGTTTGTTCCTGCAACAAATCTTGGTGTTGCAACTGAAAATGTTCCATCCTGTGCAGCGTTCCCTGTGTAAGTGTTTGAACCGTTCTTTATATATACCGTTGAACCTGGGTTAGCTTTTCCTTTTACTTTTGTATCCTTATCATTGATAAAACCTGTTATCGGGTTGAGTGAAGTTTTAAAATGATAATTTGAACCAGACCAATGGCCGTTATAATCATAGATTCCAATTGTGTATTTACCAGGTTTTACTGACAGTATAGCTAATTCTTTTTCACCTAAATATCCATCATCAATCAATGCAGCCTGGTCTCCTCTTTCATTTTCGTACCATAGTGCCATATCTATGTTTGCTACCCCACTTAACTCGATCTTTAATTGTCCTGAATAAGGAATGTTGACTGTGTAGTAATCAATATCCTGTGGCAGTGCTAATTTTTCTGTTTTAATAGCTCCCAAAGATACACTTTGTGCTTGATAGGCTTCATCAGGTGCATCTCCAGCTGTATCAGGCAATGCTGTATTTAAAGCTGTTGAGGCATTTATCCTTCCGTATCCATAATCAATATTCCACCCTTGTGGATAGTGAATAGGAATAGATGCACTTTTTTCTATCTTATATTCCACTTGTTCTGGAGTGATCTCCCCACCCTTTAACAAGATCAAAGATGCTAAAGAGGAAACCAAAGGGGTTGAATAAGAAGTTCCTGCGCCTGGTCCATATTGCATACCTTCCATTGCTAGCTCACCTGTTAATGCAGATATTACATCTTCACCCGGTGCAGCTATATCTAACGCATCACCAAAAGTTGAAAAATGAGTGACTTCATCACCAGAATCCGTTGCGCCCACACTGATTACTTCAGGAAAGCTAGCAGGATAATGATACATATCATCTCCGGTGTTTCCTGCTGCAGCAACAAGTACTATTCCATGCTCATAATAAGCCTCCAGCAAGGCATCGTATTCTGATTGACTTGGTGCTTGAGAGCCATAGCTCATGTTAATAACATCTGCTCCAAGGTCAATAGCTTTATAGATTGCTTCTATAGAAGAGCTGACTGGAATATTGTCTGCCTGATCCGTAAGTTTTATTGGCAGGATTGTCGTATTTGCCTTTTTGGAAGTTAGTGCAATTAAACCAGACACAAATGTTCCGTGTCCAATCTGATCTGTTACGTCTGTACTGTTGGATAATACATTGTACCCTGTAGCTACATTCATTCCGTTAAAAATCTCAAATGACTTATTAATTCCTGAATCAATAACTGCAATTTTCACTTGTCTATTAGAAGAAATGCTATCTTTAGCTGTATTTAATCCTGTCTTAGAGAGTGCATATTGATTGCTTGCATCTGCTACGGTTTGAGAGGATTTAGTTACATAATTAGGCTCTGCAAGCTCAATGTTCTTATTTTTTTTGAGTTTGGATATGACTTCTCCGACACTATTGCCGACTTTAACTTTCGCTATTATATATCCTCTTTTTTTCATGCGTGGAGGTGTATAGACAGGACTTAGTCCATACGTGGCTAAATGAACATCCTTGTCAGATTTAAGTATAACTTCTTCATTAAAAATGGGATTCGTCGATTTAGACTTATTCAGCCCTGCTTTTTTTGGAAGGTGTTGTGCGTTTCGTCCAGGTTTTTGAGCATTTACTGATTCTCCCTGAGCTAAAGAACTCACTAGCAATGTGAGTGCAGAAACTAACGTTATTATCTTTCTTTTCATAAAATTGTCCCCTATCTGTAGATTTCTTTTTCTTAATCTATCATCGTACATACTAGGATATTAGTTTAATACAAATTTTTACAAAAGAGTAGTTTTTATTGGTAAGTTATTCCTATTGTGTTAATTTATATTTCGTTTAATATTAATTTGCATGCCATAAGGCACAGCTTAATTAAAGGGGAAAGATCGCATGAATAAGATGAAGATTAGTACAGTTTCATTATCACTAGCCGCTTCATTATTTTTCACAACTGGGGTAAATGCAAATACTTCAGAGACCAATCCATTGTCAACAAACAGAGGTGAACTTCAACAAACCAACTACCGTATGCAAGCTGCTGTTCAAACCACTGTAACCTACAAACAATCGATGGATATGAATACCATTCATGAGTATTACTTTGAATCAGCAGGCGGGCAGTTCACAATCTCTAAATTACATAGTGATACAGATGAGATCTTTGTAACATTAACCAATATTTATGCCGAAGAAGAAATTGAATTTGAATACGGTAAGCCCTTTAACCTTCCTGGAGGACATTATATCTTCGAAGTTCAGGGTGTTAGTGAGCTTCCAAAGGAGTATGAATATCTGTTCTCTGGTATATATACGGAGCAGCCATCAGGTCAATTGCCTTCACTATCTGTATCAAAGCCAGCTGCACATGATATTAGACTTGCAAAAGGAAGTACACGTTTAGATATTAGCGGAACAACAAGTGCTAATGAACTGGATCTGTATTTGAATTATGACGAACCTATTAGTCTCGGAAGCTCCTTTAATAAAGCTTTAACTGTTCAACCTGGCTATAATATTGCTGCATTTAACGCATTAGACACGGATACAATGAATGCGGTCTGGTCATTTTACAATGTGTTATCCCCAGGTGTTAAACGTATTGGCGGTAAAGACCGTTATGAAGTGTCTGCGGGGATCAGTAGCGAGCTGGAAAATCAGGGTGCTTTTTCTGATACGATAATCATTACCCGGGGTGACCTTTACACCGATGCATTATCAGGTGGACCGTTGGCGGCGATAGAAGGAGCTCCCATTCTGTTAACTGGTACAAACTCATTACCTAATACAACTATTTATGAAATTATCCGTCGCAGCCCTGACCGAGCCATTATTTTAGGCGGTACTGGTTCTGTATCAACTAATGTCGAGAAACAGTTGCGCAACAATGGAATTGAGACGATAGAAAGAATTGGAGGCAAGGATCGTTTTGCTGTTTCTGCTGGAGTTGCAGAGTTGCTCACGGATTATACAGATACTGCAATTATTGCAAGCGGCTTAAATTTCCCAGATGCTCTATCTGCTTCAGGAATGGCGGGGTATGCAGGCATGCCTATCCTTTTAGTTGGTACAAACTCGGTTCCAGATGCCATTCAAACGTTTATCAAAAATCACTCCCACATTAAAAACTTTATCATCGTTGGAGGACCTGCAACCGTTTCTGATCAAGTAATGACAAAAGTTAAGCAATTACACAGCGGTGCTGTAGTTGAGCGGATCGGTGGATTGAACCGTTATCAAGTTTCAATTAATGCAGCAAAGTATGGTATTGAAAATTACGGAATGGATCCAAGCACACTCGTTTTTGCAAGAGGTGACGTATTTGCGGATGCATTATCCGGAAGTCCGCTTGCAGCATATATGGGTGCACCAATTTTATTAACGACATCCAGTAAATTAGAAGGAAACATCGAAAACTACCTTAAGCAAAAGCAAGAGGCAACAGACTTTATGTATATACTGGGTGGAACAGGGTCAGTCAGCTCCACTGTCCAGCAGCAACTTTTAAACCATATCAAATAATAATAATAATAATAGGAGCCTGAGCTTAAACAATTGTTTAAGCTCAGGCTCCTTTTAATTTTAATGTTTATCTATAAAAGTTTTCAATCGCTTTTGCCAATGAAAGACTTCTGGCATTCTGAACACTTGATTGTTTCAAAATTAATATCTCTTTAGAATTAGACATAAATCCTAGTTCTATTAAAAGAGATGGCATCTTTGTCCATCTGGTTACATGCAAATTATGATCTTTCACATATCCGGATGCAATGCCATTATACTTGATGGAATTTGATACGATCGGAGCTAATTTGGCACTTTCTACTGCTGCACTTGAAGGAGAAATGGTATCATATGCAACGATGTCTCCTTGATAGCTCATGCTTTTCATAGTGTTTCCATCCATGTAATAAAACAGCTGATTCGGAGTATCCTCTCTCACGAACGGATAGGTTTTACCGTTGTATTTTACATATACATCCTTTGTTTCAATTGCGGGTCTGTAGCTGCTGTAGTGAACACTTTGGCCGGACATTGAAGTATCCACTGAAGAATCATGATGAATACTAATAAACAAATCAGCATTTTGATTATTTGCGAAAGCAGCTCTATCTGGTAACGAAATATATTTATCGTTAGAAGGATCACGCGTATAGATCACTTCTGCTCCCATAGTCTTTAAGTGCCCCGCTAATAGCTTTGTAAAATTAATATTTAATGTTTTTTCATAAATGTTATACGTTCTATTAACGGCACCTGGATCAGTACCGCCATGCCCCGCATCAAGCACAATTTTCTTTCCGGCTAAGGGCTTTTCATTTTTTAATTGTGCAACAACTGTATTACTGACAGATCCAACACCACCGAAAACTGTAAAACTAGGAACCTGTTTTTGATCAATAAAAGTTTTTGTTACAGCTGGAACAGTATTTGCCTGTGTCAGCAATAAAGGCATATCTAGCTTTGCTGCAAGTACAGATCCTGTTAAAGCATCCGCGAACGTCGTGCCGTTTGAAATAGCCACTCTAGCTGTTGGCAGGTTAAATGTCTTTGCTACATTTACAGCTACTTCAAAACGATCCTTGCCCCCCACACGGAGTGGATTTTTCACAGCATTTTCAATAGTACCAGATACACTACCTGTCCCACCGACAATAATCGTCTGCTGCGGATTTTTTTCTTTTATTGCTTGCAGAGTGCTTGGTGGAAGCTTATCTTTTGTAGATAATAGAATCGGAAATTCATTTTTTGATGCATAAGGTGAAATACTTAATGCGTCCGCAAAGTTCGTACCGTTTGATATAATGACTTTTCCTTTGGCTGCCAGCTTTTTGGAGACATTATAAGCCACCTCAAAGCGATCTTTCCCATCTATTCTTTCAACCTGAAGGTTTAACTGTGAAAGTCTGTTAACAACATTTTGGTTTACACTGCCCGTTCCACCAATAATAATAACCTTTGATGCTTTTAATCTTTTTATTTCTTCTTCTGATTTCACGTTCAACCGATCAGGATTTGTTAGCAAAATGGGTGCATTCACTTTATAAGCGAATGGAGATGCAGCAAGCGCATCCGCAAAAGCTTGATAGTTTACAAGAAAAACAGTTTGACTTCCTGCTCCCCAGCCTTTTTTTGAAACATTAACCGCTACATCAAATCGGTCTTGTCCATCCAAGCGTTCCACTGTTACCGTTCCGTTCGCGTTAACAATAGAACTTGATAGTACTAAAACAAATAAAAATAGTAGAATACTAAGCTTTTTCTTCATATGTCCCCCCATATTATGTAAGCATACCTTTTTATTATATCGTTAAATGAAAAATTTTGTTAATATAATCAAGTAAATCTTTTAAAATACTCCAGGGGGGAAACATGAAAAAAATTTCTATATTAATTCCTGCTTACAATGAGGAAGAAGTTTTATATTCTCTTTACCATAGATTATTTAGAGTTTTCGAATCGATTCCAGACTATTTATTCGAAATTCTATTTGTAAATGACGGCAGCAAGGATAACACCTTAAACATAATTAAAGAACTTAGAGATGCAGATTCACGTATTTCCTACGTAAATCTCTCCAGAAATTTCGGAAAAGAAACGGCTATGATTGCAGGTTTAGACTATGCGCAGGGTGATGCAGTTATCATTTTAGATGCAGACCTGCAAGACCCGCCAGAAATTATTCCGGAAATGATTACTTACTGGGAAGCTGGCTACGATGACGTCTATGCTAAGAGACGCAGCAGATCGGGAGAAACCTGGATAAAAAAAGGGACGGCTAAAACCTTTTATAAGCTTCTTAAGAAAACAACCCGCATTCCTATCCAAGAAAACACAGGTGATTTCCGTTTACTTGACCGCAGATGTGTTGAGGCTTTAAAACAAATGAGGGAAACACAAAGATATACAAAAGGAATGTTCAGCTGGATCGGTTATAACAAAAAAGAAATATTATTTGATCGAGATCCAAGGGCTGCAGGAGAAACGAAGTGGAATTACATTAAATTAGTTGATTTGGCCATTGAAGGCATTACCTCTTTTACGACTGCACCGTTAAGGTTTTCAGCTTTGTTTGGCTTTTCAATTTCTATTTTTGCTTTTATTTATATGACCTGGATCATTTTAAAAACATTAATCTATGGAGAAGCAGTTTCAGGTTATCCATCCATAATGACCGTAGTCTTATTCTTAGGAGGCATTCAGCTTTTATCAATTGGAATTATAGGAGAATACCTTGGCCGTATATTTAATGAAACTAAGAAAAGACCTTTATATTTTGTAGAGGAGTATAACGATAAAAAAGAAAGCCCTCTCACCCAAGGAGTAAAAAATGAAACAAGAAGTTATTAGTTATTTGTTTTTTGGTGTTTTAACAACACTCATAAACTTTATTACCTATTTAATCATGACCGACCTGTTAGGAGTACACTATACTGTCGCTACCGCCCTAGCATGGTTTTTTGCTGTTCTTTTTGCCTATATTACAAATAAAATCTATGTTTTTAAATCAAAAGGAAATATTATAAAAGAGTTAGGCTCCTTTATAATTTTCCGGCTATTAAGCCTTGGTTTAGACCTTGCATTGATGATTCTTCTTGTCTCATACTTGCATGTAAATGACTTGTTCTCAAAGGTTGCTGTAAATGTGATTATTGTCATCCTCAACTATGTGTTAAGCAAATTTGTTATTTTCAACAAGGGAAAAGCCTCTGTTGCGGAGAGATCACATGATTAATTGGTTAAATAGAAATTTATATTTGGGTTTATTGTTACTATCAGTACTGTTATTATCCATTTTCATTCTATATAAAATCCCTCAAAACGGGCTTTATTATTTCTCCTCACTGGGAGATACCAAAGAGCAGTATGTACATTTCTTTAACCATTTTTATGACTTTATTCATAACGGAGAGCTCCCTTTTTGGTCCTGGGAATATGGAATGGGTGGCAGTTTTTGGAATGATTTTGGTTACTATATGCTGGGAGATATCTTCATCTGGCCGATGTTTTTATTTCCTAAATCATTTTTCCCTGCTTTATTCCTACCTATGACAATTATAAAAATGCTATTAATGAGTTTAGGTGCATACTGGTTCTTCAAAAAAACAGGTGTACGGGAACATTGGTCTTTTTTAGGTGCGCTTATCTATCCTTTTGCGGGTTATCATTTTGATTATTTTTATACGCATTATTTCTTTATTAATGCTGCAGTATATTTCCCATTTCTTTTATTGGGATATGAGAGGATTCTGCAAAACAAGAAGCCAGGTTTATTCATTTTAGTAGTTTTAATTGCAAGTATAGGAAATTTTTATCTCATGTTTCTTCTGTCTATCGGTCTCTTTATTTTTGCTGTATTTCGATATTTTCATCAAGAGACCATTAAGAAGTCTTTAAAGGGGTTCTTGTTTTTCCATCTCAGGTTAGGTCTATCATACTTAACGGGGCTTGGACTTTCGATGCCTTTCTTTCTTCCTTCTGTTTTTAGCTATTTGGAGTCGAACGCTCAAGCTCGTTCTGGTCCAAGCTTCGACATGATGTTAAGTTTTGCGGATACCATGCAAAGAATTTTAGTTACTGGCGGTATGCATTACTTGTTTTTTGCAACTATCCCATTATTACTGATTGGTTTTAAATTTAGAAGACTTCCACTGTTTTTTTTAAGTATATTTTTATGGGCTTCCGTCCAATTTCCTTTATTAACCAGTATTATCGGCGGCTTCAGCAAACCTGAAGAACTAAGAGGTTTCTTTATTCTAAATCTGTTATCTCTTTTCATTGCTGTTCATACATTGAACAATTTAAAGAATAACGTACTTAACTTTGCATCTTTAATTCTTGGAAGTACACTAATTTCTTTCTGGCTATGGCACAATCCGATTTCTCGTTACAGTGAGTTGCTTTATATACTTCCCGGTTTTTGGCTAGCTGGAATTTTAGCCGCTCAGCTGTTAACATCACAGAACTTTAAAAAAGCTATATTTATGTTTACTAGTTTGATTTGTGTTAGCTATAGCGTTCTGTTAGGTTATAGCTTCATTACGGATCTGATAGTAAAAACAAATAAAACGGATATATCAAGCATAAAACATCAAGGTATATGGTCGACAATACCTTTACTGAATAAAGAAATATATGAAAATTCTTATGAAGATAAATCACTGGAATCTATGCTTAATGAAGTAGAAAAACAAGACCCAAGTTTTTACCGGCTTGTTCCAAGTATACCTGGTGTAACAGCAATTAACTCTTCATTGACTTATGACTACAAGGGATTTTATTCTTATCAGTCTCTGATACCTTGGAAACAGCAAAAGTTTGAAATGGATGTTCTTGCGCAGCCGATAAGAAGCTTTAATCTGATAAGAGGATTTGGAAACAGCACTTACCTGACAAGTATTTTGAGCAATAAATACTATATTGCTCAAAATAATACTCCCAAGCTTTACGGATATCACCTGGAGGACACGTTTGGGGATACTAAGGTTTTTAGGAATGAACATTTCCTTCCATTAGGGTTTGTTTATGCTAAAGCGATGTCAACAGAACAATTCTTATCATTGCCTGTATACCTGAGGGAGCAAGTAATGCTGAATTATGTTATTAAAGAAGATGCTCCTCTTGTCGATGATGCAAGATTCAATAATTATGTTATCAGTGATACGCAAGATATTACGGTAAATGTTCCGTTCCAACGTGTGGAAAATGGTATAAAAATCAATTCCGAAAAGCCTTTTGAAATAAAAATACCAGCCCCTGTTAAGAGCAATGGACAGTTATATGTTTATGCGCATTTGCTTCCTAACACGCCTCATAGAGGAGTTTCGATTTTTGCGAAAAGTGACCTTTTAGGAGAATTAAAATATATCAAAAATATGTCAGCCGGAAGCTTTGTTTTGAGTCAGTACCATTATGAAGATACTGTTGATGAAGTCCTGTTCCGATTTGGAGAGGCTGATCAGGAGACGAAAGAAATCACACTATCCATTTCACCAGGAGAATATGTTATAAAGGATATTAAAGTCCTGCTTGATCCGATGGACGATTATAAAAAACAAATAAACATTTTGAAAGAGAACACTTTAAATAATTTGAAATACAATTCGACTTCACTATCAGGCACACTTAAAACCTCTACCAGCGGAACTCTCTTTTTATCCATTCCTTTTAATAAAGGCTGGGTCGCTAAGATTGATGGTGAAAGGACCGAGATATTCCCTGCACACTATACGTTTTCAGGAATAGAAGTAAAACCGGGTACACATGAAATTGAATTGTACTTTATTCCACCGGGACTAATACCTGGGATACTGGTAAGTGCAGTTACATTAATTACGCTTATCATTTATTATAATCGTAAGAAAAAGAAAAACAGTGCTTCGGAGTAAGCACTGTTTTCTTATGAGTAATTAATTTTCGTAGCCGTTTTTATTTTTTTGCTGCCAATTCCATGAGTCACGAAGCATATCTTCAAGACTTCTTTCCGCTTTCCATTCTAACTCCTGCTTTGCTTTTGTAGGATCTGCATAACTTACTGCGATATCTCCAGCGCGACGTTCTGTTATTTCATATGGGATGTTCAGCTCAGTAACTTTTTCAAATGTCTTTATAATATCTAACACGCTATATCCTTCACCAGTTCCCAGATTATAAGCATCTACTAAATTATTTGTTAAGACTTTATCTAAAGCTTTTAAGTGGCCTTTAGCTAAATCCACAACATGGATATAGTCACGAACACCTGTTCCGTCTTTTGTATCATAGTCATTACCGAACACACGCAATTTATCAAGCTTACCAACCGCAACTTGAGTAATGTATGGTGTTAAGTTGTTAGGAATACCGTTTGGATTTTCTCCTATCAGTCCGCTTTCATGAGCTCCTACCGGATTAAAGTATCTAAGTAAAGCAATACTCCACTCATTGTCTGATACATACAAATCCTTGAAAATCTGCTCGAGCATAAGCTTGGACCAGCCATAAGGATTCGTAGCTCCAAGTGGTGTATCTTCATTAAGAGGGACTGAATCAGCTGTTCCATAGACAGTTGCAGAAGAACTAAATACCATCTTCTTCACACCAAATTCTTTCATAACCTTACTTAAAACAAGAGTTCCCGAGATGTTGTTTTGGTAGTAATAAAGCGGCTTTTCTACAGATTCGCCAACAGCTTTTAGACCTGCAAAATGGATAACAGCTTCAATTTGATTTTCAGCAAAGATTTCAGTGAGACTTTTTTTATCCAATAGATTTACTTTATAGAAGGTTATTTCTTTTCCAGTAATCTGTTGAATACGATTAAGTGCCTCAGGATTACTGTTAACAAAGTTATCTAATACAATTACATCATAGCCAGTATTTAATAGCTCAACTACTGTATGGCTTCCAATATAACCAGCACCGCCTGTAACGAGTATTGCCATGTAATGACCCCCAGTTGTTATAAAAATAATTTACATGTTCATTGTATTATGAATTGGAAAATAAATCTAATATATACTTTTCTCTTTTTGTTTCTCTTCTATATTAACAGTTTCTCTTACGATGTATATCGGACGATTCTTGCTTTCATCATAAATCCTTGCAATATATTGACCGACAATGCCCACTCCCAAAAGCTGAATCCCGCTGAAAAATGTGATCGCAACCATGATGGATGCCCATCCGGCTTGAACTTCTTGTCCAAATAACTTTATAACAATCGTGTAGCAAAGAACAAATAAAGAGATGAATACAGATATAAATCCAAGTGTCATGACAAATCGTAATGGTTTTGTTGAAAAAGCAATAATTCCATCTGATGCAAACTTAATCATCTTCTTTAAAGGATATTTCGTTTCACCTGCAAACCGCTCGTCTCTTTCATACTCAATATATGTTTGACGGAATCCTATCCAGGAAAACATTCCTCTGACAAACCGGTTTCGTTCAGTCATCAGTTTAAACACATCTGCCACTTTACGGTCTATAATCCGGAAGTCTCCTGTATCTTTTGGAATTTCTATGTCTGACATATAATTAAGAAAACGATAGAAGTATTTAGCTGTTAACAACTTAAACCAGGTTTCACCGCTTCGTTTTTTCCTTTTCGCATAAACGATCTCATACCCTTGACGCCATTTATCCACTAAAACTGGGATAACTTCAGGAGGATCCTGCAAATCTGCATCTATAATCACGATCGCATCACCATTTGCATAATCAATTCCAGCCGTTACTGCTGTCTGATGGCCGAAGTTCCTTGAGAAATCTATCACTTTAGTCCGATTATCAACCATTGAAATTTCTTTTAAAATATCAATGGTGCGATCTGTACTTCCATCATTCACAAAAATAAACTCATAATTGATCTCATGATCGTTCATAACTGTTTTTAGCCGATTATAACATTCCTGCGCAACTTCTTCTTCAAAGTACATAGGAACAACAACAGAAACTAATTCTCTCACTGTTTTTCCTCCATATTGATTGCTGTATTATTAAAAGTCCAGCTCTTATTTAAAATAAAATTAATAACTAATCCAAACCCTGTAGCCAGTATTTGAGCGTAAATGGAATGCAGTGAGGTACGCTCAACCAACTGGAAAAGAATAAGTGTAGTTATACCCAATGTAATTATATTAACCGCAATAAATTTCATAAAAACTTTTGAGCTTCTCGTTGTTGATTGAAATACCCACGTTTTATTCCAATAAAAGCTATTAATGACACCTAAACTATAAGCAATGATATTTGCGATTAAATAATTCATTCCAAAGTATATGAAGATCATATAACTAACAATGGTTATTAACGTGTTCAAAATGCCTACAGCTTCAAATTTCAGGAACTTTATCATATAATCTATCCCCTAAGCTTCTATTTCCTTTTTCTCACTTATGGTAACATTCCGCATTCTTGACTGTGCCTGTTTAAGTAGTAGAGAGTATCCGACACAACTTATCATAATGAGCAATGGTGTTACACTGACAAGATATCTTGATCTAGCTTCCCACAAAATAAAAAAGAAGAAAAATCCTATAACTGACAAGAGCGAGAATATGAAAAATTCATTTCTCTCTTTTGTTCGAAAAGCAAATAATATAATTCCAGCCAGGATTAAGATATGCTGTAAACGTGCAAAACCTTGAATAAGATGTCCAGAATTAAAATCCATCAGCTTCGCATAGTTTTCTGGATGTTCTGGCTGTCTTTGCAGCTTATTTAAAGAGTAGAAGGTGCCATCGGTCCATGTGTGACTGAGCTTTTCCATGGTATACTGGATGTTCCCTTTCAAGCCTTTTTCCTTTATTCTTTTCTTCAGCTCATTTATGTGAACTTCTTTTACATGATTTTTTGTAGTTGTTTTTAGAAGTTTGTCTGTCAGAATCACATCTTCAGCTGCATATTTTCCAAATCGCTCTTCGTTTTGCCCCATCATTAACCAATGAGTAACTGGAAAACTATATTTTTCAACTTTTTGCTTATCAATGATTCCATTCTCATATATAAATAAGTTAAATAATGAATTTAATAGGAAGAGTGTAAGGAACGGAACTAGAAACAATATCTTTTTCCATTTTTTTAAGTACAAAAATAAGACTATACTGAATGCAATAACAAAAATAATTAACGACCCTTTTAATAGCATGCCTAGTGAAAATATAATGGATGCAGCAATGATAGTTAGAATATGGCTCTTAAAAGTTCCATCTTTTCTTATCAATAAATTTAAAGGAATCAATAAAAAGAGCAGGGAAATTGTATCCGTATAAACGATAGGTGCATAAAAGATATATGGAAAATAGAATACACTCACTAATAAACTAATTAAACCTACAGAATGTCCTGCTACCTTATAAGTAATTCTAAAAATTAAATAATGGCTTAATGTAATTACAAATACATTAAAGTATTGAAAGATTTCTAAATCTGGTGTAAAAATACTTCCAATAACCGCTAAAAGACAAACGAGAAAAATATTATTTGGATATTTAGTAAAATAATCACTCAGCTCTCCGCCTTCAAGGACAATTCCCGCATTTTTAACCACTTCTCCAAAATCCCAAGAAGGATTTACACTTAATAATTCCACTATCATTAGCTGCAGATAAACACTGGCAGCCAATAAGGCAGGTACAGCATATTTAATAGGTATTCTCTTTAGGAAGTTTAAAATTGGATTGCCAAACTTATAAATTAAACCTAAAAGCAGTATGGCTACGATTAGGGTTATAACATTAAAATATGGCGGTGTCAGCTGGCTTGCCGAATGATAACCTCTGCTAAAAAAAATATTTAATCCTACTATTATTGCTGTAACGAGGATAAAAATTAAAAAGATACTTCTATGCAAAAAAGCAAATAATGCATTATTCACTCAAATTCCTCCAAAAGTATTAACTTTTAACAATAAAACAAGTGTAATTCAAGAATCTATTGTATCACTATTTTTTATTTTGAGTTGTAAAAAAATCTCTATTTGAACATAAAGCCTGAAACTTCTTAAAAAAAATAAAAAACAACCCCCGAGAGGGCTGTTTTTAGGAATTTATTTTGTTATTACAAGTTTTTGTCCAGGATAAATTGTAGAAGACTTTAAGTTATTGCTTTCCATCAGCTGCTTTACTGAAATACTCTGGCTCTTACTGATTCCATAAAGAGTATTTCCAGGTTTTACTGTATAAACAGCTGCAGTAGATGAGGCAACTTTAGGTGCTGCAGGTGTGGCCTTTTTAGCTGCAACAGGAGCTTGTGCTTGTCCGCTAACTTTTAAAGTCTGACCTACTTTAATTGAAGTAGATTTTAATAAGTTAAGCTTTTGAAGGTTAGCTACTGTCGTATTATATTTTCTGCTGATTCCCCAAAGTGTGTCTCCTCTTTGTACTTTATGTACAGTTCCAGAAGTCACTGCAGTTCCAGAAGCGTTATATACAACAGTTGGTTTTGGTGCTGCTGCCACTACTTTTGCCGCTGTAGCTTTGTCATTAATAACACGTCTTGCTGTTACATAACGTGCACCCCAGTAATAACGGGAGAAAGCATCTGTGAACATAACACCCTTTGATTGTGCATTTAACATCTGGCCATTTCCTGCATAGATCCCAACATGATTGATGGAACCGTTAAAATCTGTATCGTAAAAAACGAGATCACCTTTTTGTAAATTTGCTTTTGATACTGCTGTTCCTACTGAAGCTTGTCCGCTGCTTGTTCTTGGCAGCGTGATTCCATGTCTGGAGAAAACGTATGATGTAAATGAAGAGCAATCAAATGTACTTGTGTTTCCGAATGCGGATCCATATCTATAAGGTGTTCCTAAATAGTTATCACCAGTATTGATAATATCATCACCTAGTGAAGCATGAACTAATTCTCCAGAAGAAAATAATACTCCTGCTGCTATAGCTAATGACATAACTTTCTTTTTCATGATAGTACCTCCAATTGATTTTTTAAAGCTAACCAATTGGGTTCAAGTTGTTTTAGTAGATTAGTTTGATTTATATAGAAAAAAATCGGATATGTATTGTATTATTCTACCTTTTGCTTGTCCCCATCGCCCTAAGACAATGGTAGCATATTTATCCATGGTATATTATTACATGTTTATTACATATCCGACTCTTTTTACGTAATCTTTGTAACATAATGCTAAATAATGTCGTCTTTTGTTAATATTTATTGGTTTTCAAGTGTGGTGTGAATGCTATCTGCGACAGATCCTGTCCCGCCTAAAATCGTAAAATCATAAATCTTCTTTTCTTTTACGATTGTCGAGACACTCGCTGGCAATCTATCTTTTCCTGTTAGTAATAAAGGAGCATTATTCTTTGCTGCAAGTACTGAGCCTGTCAAAGCATCTGCAAATGTTAAGCCAGTTGCTAGGTATGCTCGCTCTGTCGGAAGATTAAGCTCTCTTATAATATTTGTCGAAACTTCGAATCGATCTTTCCCGCCAATTCTTTTTGGATTAGGTAATTTGTTATAGACATCTGTACCTACGCTTGCAGGTCCACCCACAACGATTGTGTTTTGAATGCCATTTAGTGCTGCTTTTGTTTCATCGGGCAATCTAGTAGGAACTGTTAGCAGTATGGGATACTTTTGTCTTGCCGCATATGGAGCAATGGCAAGCGCATCCGGAAAATTCAGCCCGTTAGCGACAATAGCCGTAGTCGCTTCGTTTAGCTCTTTTGCAATGTTGGACGAAACCTCAAAACGGTCTTTCCCAGCTATTCTTCTCACGTCTTTTATTAATCCGTCGACTTCGCTATATACCGCATTTGATACACTGCCTGTCCCGCCGACAATAATCACTTCTTCGGGGTTCAATTTCATAATTTCTGCTTTAGTTTCAGCTGTTAATCGATCTGATTGCGTTAATAAAATAGGAGCATTATGTTTATATGCCAGTGGAGATGCGGCTAGAGCATCTGCAAATGCATTGTAGTTTGCCAGTATCACTTTATTACTCCCAGGATCGGAAGCGAATCCTTGTTCAGCTACATTAACTGCAACTACAAATCTATTTTTACCAGCTAGTCTTTGAACCTTACCTTTATTGGAAGGAGCTTGTATTAACCCATATCCAAAGATGGAATCTTTTCCGCCTGCACCTACATCAAGGGTAAGGTGCTGCAGTTTAGCGCGAATCGCAGAATTTGATAACCCTGGGTAGCGTTCTTTTAAAAGTGCGAGATTTCCAGAGACAAAGGAAGACGCAACAGAAGTTCCGCTTAATCTTGCATAGCCATCCTTTGGATTAGAGTAAGTGCTGTAGACATTTGCACCAGGCGCAGTAACCTCGATCGCTGAACCTGTCGCTGAGTTAGACAAACGTTTATTACTAGAATCTATAGCGGATGCTGCAATAACTGTATTGTATCGGGCAGGGAATTCAACAGTATCTCCGCTTCCAGTCGATTTACCATGATTACCAGCAGCTCCAACAATTAATATCCCGCTATTGTATGCTTTTTCTAATACTTGTCTTAAAGCTGGAGAATCTACTTGTTCTTCAAGTGAAAGACTAAGGTTGATGATATTCATCTTATTAGTAATAGACCATTCTATTCCTTTAATAAGAGTATCAATTTCCCCTTTTCCTTCTTTATCAAGTACTTTTACAGCATAAAGAAGCGCATCCGGAGCAACCCCGACAGAACCGTATCCGTTATTTTTCGCTCCAATAATTCCAGCCATATGAGTACCGTGGCCATTATCATCATAATAAGACTTAGTATAAGATTTGAAAGAGACTCCGCCAGAAATGGATAAGTCATTATGTGGTGAAATCCCTGTATCTAAAATGGCAATTTTGATCCCTTTTCCCGTAAAACTTGAGCTCCACGCTCTTTGAGCAACGATCTTACTGATGCCCCAATCGGTTACTTGACCTTCTGCTTGAACTTTTTTATTAACCTGTATAAATTTAATAGCAGGATTGCTCTCTAATGTATTAAGTTTATGTGCAGGGACGCTCGCCGTAACCATAGGTAGGTATTTAAACGTATGTTTAACTTTCCCTCCGTTTTCAGCTATAATCTCTTCATTAACTTTTTCGTTAAAAACAATAATTACTTCTTCTTTCGCTGAATCAGCCTGCACAAAACTAATCTGTGAAAAGAAAAAAGTAATAACGAGTAAATATAATGCTATCTTTTTCATTAATTTGCTCCTTAAATGGATTATCTTAAACAATTAAACTAGGAATACCTAAAAAGCTTTTAACATAAACCACCCTTCCGTTTACATTTATTACAATAATATTAGTATAAAATAAAACCTCCCATAATAGGAGGTTTTAGGAAGATTATTTAAGAGTTTCTACAAAAACATTTTTCACTTTCGGCGTTACATAATGGCTACCGTTTCGGTCTTCTACATCCTCAATCATCATGGAAATTAAGAGTGATGGATTTTGTGTATTATAGCCTACAAACCAGCCAAGCTCTTTACCTTTATCTTCTCCCGCAGCTTTAAGCTCAGCCGTTCCGGTTTTACCTGCAAGCGGCAGATCCTTCATATAGGCATCTTTATGGGCTGTTCCATTTCGATTTGCCACAACCTGGACTAGATCAGCACTTACCAATTTCGCTGTCTCAGGTGAAATCACGTTTTCTTTCCAAACAGCGGCCTCTTTCGCCTGATCTAGTCTTGGCACCAACAAGTTCCCTTCATTTAGGAAAGGTGTATAGGATAGTGCCACATGCAGCGCACTCATTTGAACCTTTCCTTGTCCGAATCCGCTGTCAGCGAGCTGCCCCTGGCTCATCCCGTCTCCATTTCCTATAGAAGAGTTAGTGAATGGGAAAGATACAGGAAGCTCTTCTCCAAATCCGAATTTCTTTAACCCTTCTGTAAATTTATCTTCCCCAAGCTTGAGAGCTGCTTGAGCAAAGTAAATGTTATCTGAATAGATGAGCGCTTTTTCAAGGTTCACGCTTGGCACATCCGTTACACGTGTCACCTTGTAATCGCCCCATGCTTTATCCTTCTGCCATGTCTTCCCTTTAACCTTCATTTCCTCAGCTGGGTTTAGTGTCCCGTTTTCAAGTCCGATTGCCGCGGTGAGAGGTTTAAGCGTTGAACCTGGTGCGTACACATATTTGAAACGGTTCAGCTTCGGATTGATCGGATCGTTCTTCCATTTTTGATAGAGTTCCTTTGATAAACCTAATGTATATTGATTCGGGTCATAGGACGGACTATTCACTAACGCAAGAACGTCACCCGTTTTTGGATGGATGGCAGATGACGTACCAACATCTCCTTTTAACTGATTATAGATGGAGAGCTGCACCTTGCTGCTGATGGTCGTTTTCACATCCTTCCCGTTCTGAACCTCTTTTTGTGCAAGTATCGACTTTTCCTGTTTTTCACTGTCCAGGATCTTGATGGTTCCGCCGCTGGTCCCTCTCAGCTGCTCCTCGTAAACCTGCTCAAGACCCGCCTCACCTATCCAATCTTGAGCTGAGTAACCTTTTCCTTTTAGCTTCTCAAGTTTTTCAGCGCTTATTGGCGCAATGTAGCCCGTCAAGTGTGCGGCTGCTTCTTTTAAAGGATAAAGACGAGTTTCTTTCTTTTGAAAATCAACCCCTTCAAGTGCGATGGCAGCTTTTACTTTAGGGTCTTCGAGTTCAAGCTTCTTAATCGGCACACCATGATGAGGCTGCACCCATGGCTGATCCAGTTTTGCCTGAATTTCTTCTGTTGTCATTCCCAATAGTTTAGACAATGGGTCCAGCGTTTTGACTTTTTCTGCAGGCAGCTTTTCTGGAACAATAATTATTTCCGCTGCTGTTCCGTTAAATGCCAGCGGATTCCCTTCACTGTCCAGAATTTGACCTCTTTTCGGTGTGATTGATGAAGCGGAAATCCGGTCTCCCTTTTCCATGTCAGGGAAGATGTGTGACGTATTCCATTCCATCGCCCACGCTTCAGAATCATTTTTCTTCTGAAGCTGCATATTCATATCGTGTGTATATTCGATTGGTCCCGCGAGAGTTTCCATCTTAACGGTATATGGCAGACTTACTTTCTCACTTTCTTCTTCCTCTTTATCTTCCTTTTGCTTCTGCATTTTGATTTCTAGTTTGCTAGCTTCTATTCCACTATAAATATCTGTATAGCGCTTCACGAAATCCTTTTCTGAAATTTTCTTTTTGGATTCTTCATCAAGCATCTTATACATGCTCTTATATTCTTTTTTCTGCCAATGACTTAAGTACTTTTTTAACGTATCCTCAGGCTTAGGCGGCTCTGAGCACGCACTCAATACTCCCATACATAAGACGGCCAACATTAACATTGTATATATCTTTTTCAAAACATTTCTCCTTTTCATCACAAATTTACGTCACATTTAAACACTTGTTTATTATAACAAAATAATTGGCAACATATGACTGATATACTCATGATAGATTCCTGATAATGTAAAAACCTTCTGAATAGGCTCAGAAGGTTTCCTTTATAGTTTAATAGTTTACCCGTTTTGAGCCAAGGTAAATATTTTGCCAATAAGGCAGACTGAGATTGCTTACTGTTACACCTGTACTCGATCCACTATGTACAAACTGATTGTTGCCAATATAAATCCCTAGATGTGAAGGTCCCGTTGTATACGTTTCAAAAAATACAAGATCTCCTACTGCTGGTTCTTTTACAGCTGTAGTCGAGTTCCACATTTGAGCAGTAGTTCTCGGGAGCTGAACGCCTTCTTTTGCATAAATATACTGGATGAAGCCACTGCAATCAAATCCGTTAGTAGTCGTTCCTCCCCATTGATAAGGTACTCCCATTAACTCTGAGGCATTAGCAATTACACTTATGGTGATCTGATCACGAGACTTAACAGGTTTTTGCACTTGATTTTTTTCAACTTCAGACATCTTATTTAATACTGAAGTTGTCACAATACCTGTTACAGGAAGACCGTTTGCTTTTTGAAACTTCTCAACACTTTCTTCGGTTACAGTTCCAAAGTAATCCGTAATCATCGGATATGTAAAATAGCCTAGATTTTTCAGTCGTGTTTGGAGCTGAATCACTTCTGGTCCTTTACTACCGAACTTCAACTGAACAGCATCTGTTTGCGGAGGTGATGGTGTTGACGGATTTGGTTTAGGCTGAGAAGGTGCTGGTGATGGCGATGGTGTCGAAGGATTTCTTTTAGCTGCGACTTGCTTTTGAATTCTGTCTATTGTTGTTGCATCCGCTACCCCTGTTGCTTTTAGCTTTTGACTGATTTGAAACTTCCGCACCGCTTCAGCTGTGATCGTTCCGTAAAAATCCGTTGTTTTATAGAACGTGAAAAACCCGAGGAACTTCAAATCTTCCTGCAGCTTCTGTACTTCCTTACCTGTCGAATTTAGCTTTAATACGGCTGTCGGTGCAGCTGGTTTTTTTGCACCTTCTGAAGCAGCTGGTTTTTCGTCTTGCAATGATTTTTGAAGCAGTTTGCTGTATGTTTGTTTCCCGACAATTCCATCAACTATTAGACCGTTTGCTTTTTGAAAGTCCATGACGGCTTTTTGTGTTACAGGACCAAAATACGTAGTTGTTTCCTGGTCCTTGAAATATCCTTTATTCTTTAGAAGATTTTGCAGCTCTTTTACATCCTGATGCGTAATTCCTTGCTTTAATGTTTGATCTCCAAGGGCAGCTTCACCTATCAAAGGCGCAGCTAAAAAGGCCCCAGCAAAAGTCGAAGTCATGACCAAGTGTTTTACCAACTGTTTATTTTCCATTTCTTCCTCCTTTTACTAATCTTAATACTTCATTTCTTTATATATCGACAATATCCTCCTAAAATATAGAATAAATATGCAGTTTTATGTAGGCGTTAGGCATAAAGCTTTTCAGGTGGGCTGATAGGAGTTGCAGATATATAGTCCGTGATTCAAAAAGAAGATACATTGAATCGCTCTCTCCCCAAAATGTGGCGGAAATGTATGTGCTAAATTGTGAGCTATGTTTACATTAATACTATACACTTCCACGTGTGGTAGATGTATAGATACTGGCAGATGTATAGATACTGGCCCAATGGGATCCTTCTGAGGAACCCCACAAGTACGAAAAGTATTATTTACATAAGTATGAGAAATTTGAAGATTTGTCTCTAGCGATGCATGAGTATATTCACTTCTATAATTATGAAAGGCCTCAGCTCTATCGAATATAGAGCTGAAGCCGGTTAAAGTTTTACTTTACGAGTACAGTTCATAAAATTTGTTTAATTTTTTAGTTACAGTTCCTTCTGCTGAGCCATCCCTTTTTTAATAGGAAATTTTTGAGTTTACAAGAAACGCCACAAGAACGTATCTTTCTGGTGCTGCCCCTACAAAATTAAAAGGGTAGCATGTGCTCACCGTTAAGGTTGCCCGCGGCTTAGGAACAATTACCGTACGGTCATCCTTATCAACGATTCTGACTTGTTTTACTTTATACGTGAATTCTCCAGCATCAGTAGTTACTACTAAAAGATCACCTTTTTTCACTTCACCCAGTTTGCGAAAAACTGTGTCACGATGCCCGGAAAGTACAGAATTATCTTTCTCTCCTGGCAAGACACTATCAGCAAAATGACCTACACCTTTTTCAAGTTCATCTTCATTTGTTCCATGGAAAATCGGCAGTTCTGCTTTTAACTTCGGGATGTACAAATCCCCAATGTTTTCCCCCTCTTTAGGACGATTTTCATATAGTTCTGTTTTAGCAGATACTTCCTTAGTAGCTAATGATTTAGTTTCTGGTTTAGCAAAAGTCTGCTCTCTTTCTTCTTGCCTCATCTTAAAAAGTAAGTAACCCTTACCAAACTTGTATGCATTTGTTGATGAGAACCATAGACCAAAAACAACAATTAAAATAGCAATAGTTGAAAATATGAATCTTTTTTTCTTCTTCATATTATTGTTGTCTTAGACGTCTAAACATAAAACTACCAGCTAATGCAATCCCTAAACCTAGCATGATGTTTGTTCCATAATCAGACGCTGTCTTTGGAAGCTTCGCACCCTTAACTGTTTTATGTTTTTGTTTTGGTGAACTCTTAATCTTTTCAATCTTATCTACTACTTTAGGTACTTCTTTAATATCTTTACCTGTTTCTTGGATAATCTCAGCACCAATCATTTCAGCAGTAAATAACATATCTAAAATAAAGTTACCATTTAGATCGGATAATTTAATCATGAGTTTGTAACCTGTTTTCATTTCTTTTAAAAATAGTAATTCTTTTAATGTGAGTGGGTGCGTATCCGTACCATTCGTTAAAAAGAATTCAGTTTTAAGCTCAAAAATTTCAAGCATTTCTTGTGCAATTGATAAGAACTCTGCAATTTGTGCATCTGTTAGTTCGTCAACACTTTCAAAATCTTCAAAAGCCATCATACGATCTGCAAGCTCCATCAGACGTTCTTCCATTGCCGGGTCAGTAAGTTTGTCTTCTAGTGCTACTAAATGTTCCATTAGTGAGTTAAGTTCGTCTTCTGTCAGACCAAATTCTGCGAATAAATCACCGAATTCAGGCATCTCCTCAGCACCTAAGAAAAAGCTTACGTCAAAATATAAATCATCTACAAATATGTAGTTATCAATACTTTCTCCGTTTTCTTCAAGTAAAGTAAATAAAGATTCTTGGTCTAATTCAAAATCTTCGTATATTGTTTCAAGATTACTATAGTCTGCTTTAATGACAGGACCAAGTGAATCTCTTAATTCTGTAACATCTTCAAAAAAAGAAAGATCTTCTTCATAATATTCCATCACATAATCTTCAAGATCTTCTTTTGCAAACTCAATTCCTCGCTCCATACTAATTTCTTCTAAATACTCAGTTAGCTCTTGCTCATCTAATGCTGCGAACGAAACGGTTGGAAACAACGTAAACAATAGTGCAAAAACCGACATCAAAGCAAAGTATTTTCTCAACCAAAACCCACCCTTTTTATTTATTTGACAATAACACAATCATAAGTTAAAAAATTCCATTTGTATATATACACATTCCATTAAATTAGGATATTTTTTGCATAATTTGATAATAAAAATACCTTTTATTAGAACTAAAAGGTGCCGTTTCAACCCTTATTTTGGGGTTGATATTTACTTGTCCGCTTTGCTTTTGCTTTATACCGTCCCAAGTTTGAACATGCGTTTCTCGTTTTAGCGATGTTGCTCATTACCTTTGAATCTTTATTTGTTGAATGAATCCTTTATTTTATAAAAAGATTCAGAAGGAATATAACCTTTTTATATTTTATATTTAAATTGCTCGAGCAAAATAGAAGTTATAATAAAACACTTTAAAACCTTGTTATTCCCATTTCTTTCTCATTTACTAAATTCCATGATTCTGATTCTCACTTTTTCTTCTTTTCGATTATTCCCTTTTAAATTACATAATAATTTTTAAAAAATTTTAGACAATTATTCTATGTAATGAAATAAGTTCAAATTTATGCTAAGCATCTAATATTTTGGTAATATATGTAGTAACTTGAAGACAAGGAGTATAAAGTGAAAAAACTTTTAATCGTTTTGTTTGCAGCGTTTATCCTTGGAGGTTTCTTAGGCTATCAACAAAATAAAAAACAAAAAGAAAATAGTCAACTTGCTCTGTTAAGTGCAGCAGCAGGTGTTACCAAAGAAAATGGCGTTACCTTACTTGATAATGTTCCTTTAATTCAACAAAAGCCTGAGTTAGATCGCGGATGTGAAGTTACTTCATTGGCTATGGTCCTTCAGCACGCTGGTGTAGATGTGGACAAAATGGAGCTTGCTAAGAAGATTAAGAAAGTGGATACACCTTACAAAAACGAGAATGGAACCTATTATTACGGCAATCCGAACGATGGATTTGTCGGGGACATCTATACGTTTGATAACATGGGGTATGGTGTTTATCACGGTCCTGTAGCTGAACTTGCTGAGGAATACTTGCCAGAACGTATAGAAGATTTGAGCGGTGGAACTTTTGAAGAGTTGTTGGATGAAGTGGAAAAAGGAAAACCCGTTTGGATTATCATCAATGCTGATTTCAGGAAGCTTCCTGCAAGTGAATTTCGAACATGGAATACTCCGTCAGGACAAGTTGAGATTACGTGGAAGGAACACTCTGTCGTGATTACGGGATTTGATAAAAAACACGTTTATGTAAATGATCCGTTGAATAAGGAGAAAAACAGGAAGTTGCCGCGAGAGGATTTTGTGAAAGCTTGGGAGCAGATGGGATCGCAGGCGATAACTTATAAATAAAAGAAGGAACTCACACTCGAGTTCCTTCCTTCTTAATTCACACCATGCAGATCGATAAGTTCATAAACTAGTCGAGTGGAGTCTTCTTTCCACGTCACTTCTTTAATAACAGCTTTCCCAACAGGAGAGCTGTTTTCTTTTTTTTGCACCGGTACAGGATGATCCAAAATAAACAGCTTATAACCGTCTAATGAAATTTCAAACACATTACCTTCTAAACGCTTTTCTTTCCCAACCGTCACTAGGCTGGATTGCATTGTTATCGGCATTTGCATGTTTTCACCTGCATTCTTTTTTTCTTTTATTGTAGCACTAATCTAAATTCTTTTTGTACGAATTTTTCTGTAGATGAAGCGTGCTAGCGTGATTCCAATCAGCCCACCAGCAGCATCGATCATTACATCCTCTACATGCGGCGTTCGGTTCGGGGTAAAGCTTTGGTGCACCTCGTCAGAGATGGCATACAGAATGGTTAGGACCCAGGATGAAATAAACGTTAAACGGTTGTTTAAAAAATAATAGCTTAACGCCCGATAAATCAGGAATCCTAATACGAAATACGTAAAAAAGTGTGCCGCTTTTCGTATGAAAAACTCCAGAAAATGAGCTGCGCCTAACGCTTGTATACTGATTTCGTCACCCGCGTAATGAAACGTGAAAGATGAAAATAGATTTTCTATGATACTCAAGTCTAGATTCGCAGAGAGCGTAGGACGAAGATCTTGTTTTTCATATGGTTGAGAGCTGGCATAAAAGATAATACCCATCCAAAGGAGGACCGGAAGCCAGTACAGTAAGATTTTTTTCATATAGACCACCTGTTTAATATAGTACGTTTAGTAACTATACCATATCCTAGCAATCAAAAAAGACCCCAGATACCCGAAGTCTTAACTGCTATTTAAACAGAGAAATCATATAATCTGCCCATACCTTGTGGCCTTTTTCGTTAGGCATTAAGGTATTGCTGTCGTAATAGTCTTTGATTTCCTCTGAATCTACGCTTGGCCAGCTAGTCCAATGGTTTAGATAGGAAACGTTTTGGTCCTTAGCGTACTGTTCTAACTCAGCTATTTGCTTCGCATATTTTTCAGGTGAATAAATCGGGTTTGAAGGTTGAAGTAAAATAATCGACTCTGGGTTCGTCGTTCTAATATCTGCAATCATATTACCGAGAACATATAAAGTATCCTTCATACTGATACCTTCATTATCATTTAATAAAGGCGGTTCAATCAAAACGACATCAGCTTTTATTGCGGTAATATCATCATAGATTTTATTTTTGATGAGCTCAGTACTTGTATATTTTGCAAAACTACTCGTTTGAATCGAGATATCTTCTTTATATAAATTCTTCATTTCGCTTGTAAAAAACTTTGCCCATGTTCCCTCATCTTGAGAAGTATTTGTTGAACCGATCAAATGAAAAGCAAAAACTTCACCAGCGGCTTTCTTTTGATTATATCTTTCTGAGATGTCTTTGGGAGCATTCTTAAAATGAACCACTTCTTTCACGGATTCATTTGTTTTTTCCTCTGTCTCGATCGGTTTATCTGCTAATTCACGCTTTGCTGCGTACACAGTTTTTTCTAATTTATTGTTGTAATAGATCTGACCGCCAGCCACACTCGCTATAGATGCAAAAATGACGAGTATAGTAAAAAATCGACGTTTCTTCATTCGTCCCAGCCCCTTAAATAGTCTACCTTAATCATATAGGGGAAATTTTTCTAATACAAGAAAATTGTTGAAACATGTAGAATCAGGTTGGAAAAGATTGTGGAGTTAAAAGGAATACAGTTGCCACTGACAGATTTCCCGCAACACTTCTAATTGAGAATGAATACAGAAAAATCTGAATAATTAACCAGTTGGTATACCAAAACATTTTTTTGAATCTTTTAAAGTAAATTTATAGACTACAATCAGGTTTTGGTATACAATATACATAAGTGATAGTGATTATCATTTGAGTAAAACCATAACGTACAGGGGGAAATGATATGTTCAATTACTTATATGGATCAAAAAAGGTTCAAAAACTTATTGACCGTAAAATGAACATTTTAATGTCCATTATCAAATACTAACAAAACAAAGCATAATAAAACCCGTCTCCTATGAGGCGGGTTTTCTGTGTATTTTTTTAAACTCGTAACCTATGGATTGGTGAGAATAATAGACGTTTACAGATGCATCTTTATCGCAAAAACAGCACGGCGCTTTTTGTGAAACTTCTTTAATATGAGGAAAAACTAAGATCTGAAGAGCTTTTCTGACATGATTTTTACAAACCAGCATAAAGCATGTCCTCCCTTTTTAAGGTGCAGTTACAGGTGTTCGTACAGGAACTACTTTTCTTCTTTGTACCATTTTAGTAATCTCCTTGTCCCAGCTCAGTTCAACATCACCGTTCACGAATGTTTGGCAACCAAGACGGTAGCCTTGAGCGAGCAGCTCTTCACCTACTTTTTTTTTCTCAACTGGTTTGATTTTATCTGTATGTTCAATGCCTTTTTCGATCTTACACACACACGTCCCGCAATTCCCTCCACCGCAACGATTTGGAAGTTCGCCATCATATCGCAGTGACATTCTTAAAATATTGGAGTTTTCAGGTACCTCAAATTTCTTATCACTTGTTAAGTAATGAATAGTGGGCATATGGTTGACCTCCTATATTATGTTCTTGGTATACAATATACCATATTAAAAAGATTCTGACAATATTAAATTTTCTTATTATTTATTGATATTCCGTTGACTAACGCTGTTTAAACTATATAATTTTAGGTATACAATATACAATTTTGCTTGTTGAAAAGTCATTTTTACAGGAGGTGCGGCAATGCTTAGGGTAGGTCTAATAGGATATGGAGCGATTGGAAAGGATCTTGCTACTTATTTTGACGGCAGCAAACATGAACTGGACGCAGAAATTGCTGGAATTCTTGTGCGCTCACCTGAAAAGGTTCAAGAACCGCCATATGAAAGATGCGTTATTACAAATAAGGAAGATGTATTTTTTGGATTAAATTTAGATGTAGTCATTGAAGCGGCAGGTCATCATTCGGTAGAACTATATGGTGAAAAAGCTTTGCTAAATGGGTGTCATCTTATCATCGTTTCGGTTGGTGCACTAACAGATGATAATCTTTTTAGCTCATTAAAAAAAGCCGCTATGTCTTCTCATAAACAATTAATTATTCCTTCAGCTGCCATTGCAGGGCTAGATCGTATTCACGCTGCAGCCAACCATACGCTACATGAAGTTCGATTAGTCAGCAGGAAACCTCCGAGGGCGTGGTATGGAACATTTGTAGAAGAAAAGGTAGATTTGGCGACCATTTCAGAACCCGTTTGTGTATTCAGTGGCAATGCAAGAGAATCGGCAAAGCTATTTCCAGAAAGTGTGAATGTGTCCGCAGCTTTAAGTCTTGCAGGGATTGGTTTTGAAGAAACGAAAGTTCAGGTGTATGTGGATCCTTCAATTGAAAGGAATTCCCATGAGATCACCGCTAAAGGACATTTTGGAGAGGTTTCTGTTAAAGTACAAAATACACCTCTGGCTGATAACCCTAAATCCAGCTATATCGTATCAATGAGTATTGTTAAAGCGTTAAAAAGTTTGCAGTCTCCTGTAGTCATTGGAGTCTAAGTTGCTACAAAAAAAGAGTGAAGAGAACAGGTAAGGCTGTCTCTTCACTCTTTTTCTTTTAGTCGATTTAAAAAAGCAATGTACGCTTTTTTTGAATTCTCAATGTGGATTTTTGTTAAATATTCGCCCATCTCTACTTCTTTGTTACGAACAGCTTTCATGATTTCTAAGTGTTCTCTCATCGATTCTTCTTTTCTGCCAGGCGTCTCATAACTAGAGTTAGCAAAGATTCGAATATAGTCGGTCAATCCGGATAGAATTTCGTGAAGCTTCGGACTTTTTGCAGCTGTGTGTATGATCTTGTTTGTCTCCATATGCAGCTGTGATATTTCTTCTTCCGTTTTCCCTTCCAAATCTTGAAGCTTTTCAATCATCTTGTCAAACTCCGCTTGTGTCTCTTCACTCATTTTTTGTGCAGCGAGCTTTGATGCAAGCACTTCAAGTGATGATAGAATAGTGAAGACTTCAATCACTTCTTCTTCTGAGATGCGTTCCACGACCACTCCTTTACGCGGAACGGTCTTTACAAATCCTTGTGATTCTAATCGGAATAAAGCTTCTCGAATCGGAGTACGACTTATGCTGAGTTTCTCTGCAAGCTCTCTTTCAACGAGTCGGTCTCCCGCTTTATACTCTCCGTCTAAAATCATATCTTTTAAATATCGGTATGCACGTTCTCGGATGGACAATAAGTCTTCTTGCGCCCACTTATTTTGCATTATAAAACTCCACCTGTCATTTGCTGTTTGGTATACAAATTATATCCTTAATCGCTTATAAGGGCAATTTATGTCACCTCAATGCGAGAGAAAGATTCCTCCATAGAATAAGGAAGCAACGATTACGAGTGCTGGATGAATCTTCAATTTCTCCAGCAATAGCAGACTTCCTAGCCCAAGGATAAGCAGATGAAGAACTCCAATATCCTCGAAGGCCGTTAAAAAGAATTGAAAAGCTAAAATACCTAGAAGAATGGCAATAACAGGCTGAACTGATTTGGTCATCCACTTTACTTGTGGTGCATTCTTAAAATGATTAACAAAAGCAAACAGAATGATAACGGCAATCGCAGAAGGTGCGACCGTTGCGATCAGGGCGATAACTAATCCCACAACGCCACCTACTTCATAGCCAATATACGCTCCCATCTTAGTTGCAATCGGTCCTGGCAACACGTTTGCCATCGCTAAAAGATCACCAAATTCTTTTAAAGTAAGCCAGTTGAATTGATTGACCACTTCATTTTGAATCAACGGTATGGTAGAAGGTCCCCCACCATAACCGAGTATGTTAGATATAAAAAATGCCCAAAAAATGTCCCAATAGATCATAGTTCTTCCTCCCGGCTTCTAACAACCCTTTTTTTCCAAAATGCCACTTTTCCACTTTCCTTATAGGTGCTCCATACAAAAGCACTGGTGAGGAAAAAGATGATCACGAATCCAGGGTGAAGGTTTAGTACCTGGATGATGCAAAGAGAAAAAAGAGACATGCCAATCATCCATTTGTTGCCGAGCCCTTGTCTTCCTTTTTGAAAAAATTGATAGGCCATCACGGCAAGCATCACGCCAACTACAGGAGCAACCCCATGAATCATGCCTTTGACTACTGGAGAATTTTTAAACGCATACAAGCCGCCTAGCAATCCTATCATAGCGATAATAGATGGAACGATATGAGCCATGATAGCAATAAACGCACCAAGAGGTCCTTTAATCTTATAGCCGATATAAGCTGCCATTTTTGTCGCGATAGGTCCAGGAAGGGTATTTGCGAGTGCAAGTGAATCCCCAAATTCTTCTTCTGTCATCCATTTGTATTTTTTTACAGCTTCATATTCAATTAAGGGTATAGTTGATGGGCCGCCACCATATCCCGTCACTCCGGTTCTTGCAAACCCAACACAGAGTTCCCAATATGTCCGCACACAAAACACCTACTTTCTTTTCATGAGTTTCTAGTAACTTACGGTTGATTTTTAAAAATTAATATTTTACAGATGTCCTTGCATGAAAACCAACCTTTTTTAACAGACCGCTTCATAAAAACACATGAAATAAACGGAGGGATATTCTCTATAAATAGAAAATATCCCGCTTTTTCTTATACTTTTATATCTGCTTCAACGAGTACTGGATGTCCAGTTTCTGATAATTGATCATGAAGCGCTTGAAGAGCAGCCGTTCCAACAGCCGTATCTTGTTCACCATTGCCTCCTGAGATTCCAACTCCTCCTACTACTTCCCCGTTCACAACGATTGGAAAACCACCTACGAATACAGCAAACTTTCCTCCTAGCATATGCTGAATGCCGAAAGCTTCGTTTCCTGGGAGTGCTGGACCATTTGGATAAGCATTAAACAAATGGGTAGATCTCTTGTGTCCAGCAGCCGTAAAGGCTTTTGCAATTGCAATTTCTGGACCTGTAATGCGCGCACCGTTCATTCTCTCGAGGGCAATTACATAGCCACCATCATCAACAATTGCAATCGTTTCAAGCACATTGATCTCTTCCGCTTTTTGTTTTGCAGCTTCTATCATAACTTTTGCTTCTTCTAATTCGATTTTAATAGCTGTTCTCATTGTATTATCCCCCTTACTCTTTTAATATCCAACATAGACCGTCTTGGTTTGTGTGAAAAACTCGAGACCTACTCTACCGGACTCACGGAACGTCGATGTACTTGATTTTTTTAAGCCTCCAAACGGTGCGTTCATCAGGTTTCCTGTTGTCGTTCTGTTCACTTTAACTGTTCCAGCTTGAATGTTTTTAATAAATTGTTCAGCTAGCTGTATGTTATTTGTCACAATAGATGCAGACAATCCATACTCAATATCATTAGCGATATTAATCGCTTCTTCATAAGAATTTGCTTCCATAACAGCCACAACTGGACCAAAGATTTCTTCCTGTGCGATTCGCATGTTAGGTGTGACGTTCGAGAATACCGCGGGGCTTACATAATACCCTTTTTCGAATTCAGACGATGTAAGGTGCTCGCCGCCACATAAAAGTTCTGCCCCTTCGTCGACACCGATCTGAATATAGTTTAGTACATTCTTTAACTGTTTTTCATTAGCAAGTGGTCCGATGAACGCATCGTTATTAAAACCATGCCCCACCGTTAGATCCTTTGTTCGCTGTACTAGTTTTTCTAAATAAGCCTCTTTTACAGAACGCATAACAATAACACGACTTGTTCCCGTACACGCCTGGCCAGTAAGAGAAAATCCTCCATTAATTGTTAACGAGACCGCTTCATCCAGATCAGCATCATCCATAACAATAAGGGGATTTTTACCTCCAAGTTCCATTTGTGTTCGTGTTGTCATGGAAACCGTACGATGAATTTCTTCTCCAGCACGTGTTGATCCTGTAAATGTTACCGCTCTGATCGCTGGATGTTTTACAAGAACTTCACCAATTTCAGACGATGAACCTGTAACAAAATTCAATACGCCAGCTGGAATACCCGCTTCATGAAAGGCTTCTGCTAAACGGTAGCCAATCAGCGGTGTATCAGATGAAGGTTTAAATACGACCGTATTTCCTGTAACGAGTGCCGGAGCGATTTTACGTGCAGGAATTGAGAGCGGAAAATTCCAAGGTGTTATAACCGAAATAACACCGAGCGGCTCTTTTTCGGTATACACTCTCATCTTAGGATCGTCACTCGGAAATGTTTCACCTGTGTAGGTCTGGCCTTCAACCGCATAAAAGCGAAGGGTATCCGCGGAACGTTTTACTTCTCCTAAACTCGCTTTGTAAGGCTTTCCTTCTTCTCTCGTTAATTCTTCTGCAATTTCGTTCAATCGGCTCTCTAGTAGATCCGCTGCTTTATTTAGCAGTGCAGCTCTTTTAGAAGTGGATAGAGAAGACCACGCTGGAAATGCATTTGCAGCTGCTTCAATGGCTCTCACTGCTTCTTCTGAAGAAGTAGATTGAAAGTTTCCCACGACTTCCTCTTTGTTTGCAGGGTTTAAGCTTTGAAATGTTTTGTTCGTATCTGACTTTACCCATTGCCCGTTAATATAGTTGTCGTACGTTTTCACTTGAGTGGACAGCATACAGAATCTCTCCTTTTTCTTCGATATAAAAAATGATGGCAGCTTCCCTCATAGCGAGAAACTGCCTTTTATCAGGTAGCTAGTTATTTTAGTAGTTTACGATTTTACTGGATCCAGGTCTTTTGCAACATATGTGCTATAAAGACCGTCCATGTACATGCGGCGCATCTTTGCACCTGTTCTTACAACTTCTAAACAACGCTGCTGTAGCTCAACCGTGTCTGCACAATCTAACACGATCTTGTATCCCCGCTCACCGTGAATTTCATCGGATACGATGTGAAGATCAAAGAATTCAATCTCCTCATCACTGAATCCATATTTTTCACGTAAAACAGGCGTTTGTTTACGATAGATGTCTGGCACTTGAGACTCAAGTCCAACAACTAAAGCAGCCGTTGCAACAACAAAGTTCTCACGCATCGCTACTGCATAGCACCAGCTTTGCAATCCAAGCGTTGTTGGTGCAATGTTATGTGGATCTTCTACTCGTTCACGAGTTGTTCCGCACGTTTCTGCAAAACGGATAAGCAAGTCCGTATGTCTGTCAGCTGCGATTTCTTCTTCATACATATTTTGAAGAGTGAAATCTTTAGCATCCGTATATTTTTCTGGAGTACTTGCATAAATGTAAGCCAGATAGTCTGCAAACGGTCCTACATAGTGATAGTGGTTTTCTGCCCAGCGAGCGAAATGCTCACGAGTTAGCTTACCTGTTGCCCAAGCTTCTGTAAAAGGTGCTTTCTGACTATGATTACCTTTGATCGCTTCTTCTAATTGCTTACGGAACTCATCTTTAGATAATAATTCTGCCATTGTGGAACTCCTCCTTAGAATAGTAACCGTGGTATGTATGCTTGTATTACATCCACTTGGTATTTTGTATTTGGTATACCAACTTTAACACTATAGTACCTCTTATCTTTTTGTTAAGTCAACCCTTTTGTATGAATTTTCTAACTATTTTTTCTTACCAAATGAGTATAGCTAAGAATGTTGCTAGAAATAAGCCTGTTATAACCGGTAAAAAATTCTTTCGCGCCAAGTCCAAAACAGAAACACCACAAAATCCTGCAACGGCCACTAGTGAAGACCACGCGATAATCGTTCCTCCTCCAGTCCAGATCGCACCCATCTGACCTATGGCTGCTAACGTTGTTGGATCGATTCCGGTTCCTTGATGAAGAGCTCCCGCTAACGCACCCGTTAATGGCAGTCCAGAAAAGCCCGAACCATCGAGTCCTGTAATGATACCGATGATTAGAATGCCGAACGCTGTTAAAAATCCGTTTTGAGGAATTGTGCTTTGAGCAGCTTGTACAAGATCAAACAAAAACGCTGGTTTCAATGCGTCGTCTGCTAATGAAAGAATGCCCCCTGCGAAATCACCGGAACCAAGGAAAAAGAATCCTGCAATCGGTATTACAGGCCCCATAGCACGAAACGCAAATACAAATCCTTCTGTTATATAATCGCTGATTTTATCAAGTGCATGCATACGTGCAAAAGCCAGTGAGGCTAAGACAAGTAATACTATTGCTACTCCGCCTACAAAAGCAGCTCCGTCTCCACCCTCAAGTGCGACAGCTTTTCCACCCAATTTAGTAGAAAACATGTACAGCATAACCGCCAGCATTGACAGAGGAACAAGCACAGCGAACACTTTACTCCAAACGTTTAACTCTTTGTCCGAGATATATTTTTCTGTAGTAGCAGATACTTGTGATGCGGTTTCAAGTTCAAGTTGCAAATTGTATGCGCTTACATGTTCTGATATATCGTTTTTTACTTCACTTGGCTTTTTGATATCTTTTCTAATCATGAGATAGATAATGCTTAATGCCGTAACTCCTGTAAATAAAGACATAACAAAAGCCTTTGTGGCTACCACTTCTGTCGATACACCTGCTGCTTTTGCAGAAAGCATAGGGGCAACTTGCATGATGTAGTCAGAAGACAAAGCCATGCCCTGTCCTGCCATTGCAACCGCCATTGCTGCACCCATCGCCGGCAAGCCTGCACGAATAGCTGCAGGAACTAGGAGTGCACAAATGAGCGGAATCGCTGGAGTCGGCCAAAAGAACAGTGAAATGACAAAAGTAATTCCGATTAAAACTAGAAAAGCAACGTGTCCATTTACCATAATCCGTTGAATCGGAGCGATCATCTTTTGATCGGATCCTAGATCTTTCAATGATTTTAATAATGCCACCATAAACGTAATAATTAGAAATATACTAAACAACTCTTTTGCAGCCACAAGGTTTGCATTAAAGACTGCTTTTAATCCGCCGATCATCGATCCTGAATAGACCCATGCCACAAGCAGTGTTCCAAGCAAGGTTGGCAGGACTACCCCTTTACGAAAAAGCATTGTTGTGATTACAGCTAATGTGACAAATGCATACAACCAATGAGCAAATGTTAACTCCATCCTAGCACCTTCTTCCTATTTGAAATAAAAAAGGAATATCAGACTTCTATTGTTGTTAACTCCAGTATTTCTTTGATTGTTTTTTCAACATTGTTCAGTGCTTCTTCAACAATTTCTCTGCCTATTTCTTCGCTTGCTTGAGTAGCGTCCCCAATACATCCATTCACTGTCATTTCTTCATATTGATAGGGACCTTGAACAGCTTTATTCGGTCGCAACTCACGCCAGATACCAGGCTGTATGTCACCTTTTTGCAGACGATCCAGCTTAACTAAGTAAGGGGCAAGATATAGCGCTTCGGAAACTTCACGCTCACAGCTGTGCCCAAATAAAGGTGATTTCACATAAGTTGAAATGGCGTTTTTAGCAGAAGCTGTTGTTTTTGCATAATAGATTTTAACGTTTAGTTCATGAGAAAGTTCTAAACTTGCTACACTTAGGGTCGATTGATTGCCACCATGTGCGTTTAAAAGTAAATAATTCGATATTCCGTGGGTCTTTAAAGATTCAATCATATCCTTAATGATAGATATGAGTGTGGATGGCCGGAGCGAGATCGTACCGGCAAAATTCAAGTGATGATGGGACACTCCCATGTTTACCGTTGGAGTTACGATTACGTCTGGATATAATCGTTCAGCTAGTTTAATCGCCATTTTTTCTGCTAGTACACTATCACAGCTTTCAAGCATATGCGGACCGTGCTGTTCGTGTGCACCAATTGGAATGATGGCTAATTTCACCGTCTTTAAGGCTTTTTCCACTTCTGGATAGGTCATCTCTGTTAAGAGATAGGAATTCACTTGCGGATCACCCCTTTCTCAATCATTAGACAGTTCGCATTACTTTGCGGCTAGTTTGGAATATTGTATACCTTTCAAGTTAAAATTTTTATCCTGTACCAATTCAAGATCATCTCTTACTGTCAGCTGGCAAGTTAAACGAAAACCTTCCTGAAGACGATCTCCAAGCATCTTTTCCTCCTTCCAGTTAGGCGGATTTAACTGCTCAGCCCCACCTGTCACTTTGCATGCGCACTTCGTACATTTCCCCATGCCACATCCGTATCTTAATTTCGGAAACTGTTTAATGCCCGCTAAAACAACGAGATTGCTATTTTCTTTCACTTCTTGCTCAATAAGTTCTCCATCTTGAAATAAGCGAACAGTTGGCATTTTGTACACCTCTTCCTTGGGTTTAAAAGTTTGAAATTTCTGAAACTTAGTTTTGATTATATCATTTGCGTGCTTTTTGTAAAATGCAAATTTCGTAAAAATAGAGAGATATAACAGGAATAAGGTCTTTTTTACTAAATATTCAATCTATTTTAAAAATAATTGATTTCATAGTTTCGGTTAGGTAAAATAGAGTGTATGGTATACAAAATACAATAGTGAGGTGTAGAAATGGAAAAATATATTATTTTAACGAACAAAGATACGTATCAAACAACCATTAAAGGTGAAGGGTTAGAACCGGTTGAAACTTATGATTTTATCTTTTTTGAAGAAATAAAAGCAAGCTACACCATTGCCAAAGTAACAGATGATTCTATTAAAATCAGACTATATGAAAAGTATGAAGGAAAAGAATTTGTAAATGAGATTCGTGTGAAGTTCTTTGAATCCTTTGAAACAGTAGAAGGTGCACGAGCAGAACTGGATGAGATGATTGCCGCTTCTGGCTCCGGTCCAGATTCAAAATATACGAAACTTGTACTCCGAGAAACATCCGCTGTTTAATTAAATTAAAGAAGCAGCTCCCTGAACATACAGGGGGCTGCTTTTTTGTTTGGTCTGTATAGCTTTAAAAGATAACTTGTAAAAGCAGAATGAATGCCATCAATAAACCAAGATAAGCCATTGTAAACGGTGCATTCCAGTTTGATAGTTTATAAGGGCTCTCTTCTACTATTGTGGCCATCAGTCCAATCGTTGCGTTAAAAGGCCCCATAAGAAACGCCCCCACGGCACCGCCCAACATGGACAGCGTCAACAGCTGACTTGAAATCTGCAGTGATGCAGGATCAAGTGATTCAGCCATTAATGCCACAGCTACTGCTGGGTGCAGTCCCATAAACGCTAGAATCAGTGGAACGATCGGGAGCAAGACTAAAAATACCTCAACGCCTATTGCATCCTTTATCTGTAATAGTCCCACATTGAATAGGTGATCGGTGTTAGAAAATTTCATTGCAGATATAAAGAACCCTGCTGATAAAAAGATGACAAACTGTCCGCTCATTTTCACGACATGCGTTTGAAAATGCTCTCCCATTCCTTTTATAAAGGATTTACCTTTTCTTAGAAGTAAGCTCCAAAAAAAAGCAACTGGTATAACAAGCAGCGTTACAATAAATAGAAAACTATACGATGTACGATATTCAATAATGGATACGATCAGGTTAAATAGGATTAAGGCAATTAAAATGTGAAACAATCTGCTTGTCCGATTTGCTTGTATCGCATGAACTTCAATTGCGGCAGCTGTTTCTTTTTCAGTAAACATGGCTGATTTCCGATGTTTATGATACTGACGAGTGGCAAGCAGCCAGTCAAGTGTTAGTCCCATCAAACTTAACGGGATTAAATAAGGAAGCATAGACGCCCAGCTTACACCATTCATTTCAATCACAATACCAACGATTGGCGTGACCGGTGTCCAAAGGAGCGGCATAGAAAAACCGTGTGTGATGGCTCTGCTCATAAAACGATATTCATTGGCTACAGAATAGTGCGCTAAAGAAGGTTTTATCGCGTGATAGGTCATAGGTAAGCTAGCTAAATTGATAAAGCTGCTAAAAAAGTAAGAAAGCCCTGATGTCATAAAATAAAGCTGCTTCGGGTTTCTGACATTCTTTCTGATTATCTCTTGTATAGATTCAGCATAGTTTCCTAATCGGATGGGATAAGCTAGAAGCGGAACAACCATAAATAAACACAAAAGGTTCAGCATGGGTCCGAATGACAGCAGATAATCATTCCATCTTGCATCACTTGACCAAAGCATAGCTAGTCCCATTATTAGAAAGAGTGAGCTTATGAATGTAACCGTCTTCCCTACTCTTTTTACATATATCGCAACAATCAGCAAACAAAGCGTAGATACAGCCAATTGCAACAGTTGAGCGGGAAAGACAACGGATAATAAATATAAAGCCATACAACTAATAAATAATAAATACATCATCATATCACCACATGGCGCTTATTTTTCTGAATTATATTACAAAAAGGATGAATTGGGAAGTCTTAGAAAAAGAAAAGAACCTGCAGTAAGATTGAGCGGCAACAGGTTCTTGGATGAATGCTATGGAGTTCCTTCGGCCATAAGCTGCTGGACTGCGTCCATTAGGAGTTTTTGTGCGAGTTTTAGTCGTGCTTTTTCATTGAAGAGTGATGTTTGTACTCTTTGTATATAGTCATCCCGCTCTTCGGCCATCCTCCTCACCTCATTCGGATTCGGTCCGCCTTGTATGCTTCGCCGCCGTACAAATTCAATGGGACAGATGATCTCTTTCCATTCTTTTTGTGTGAGGTATACATTTTGGTGGCTACGAATGAGTTCATTAACTGTTTGCAGTCGTAGTTCGTAAAGCTCGATACTTTGTTGTGAGCATTTTTTAGCAATGGCACTTGCGATTTGATGGGCTGTTCGAAAAGGCACATGTTTTTCTTTTGCAATATAGTCGGCGAGCTCGGTAATCGTAATGCATGACGTTTTTGCTCGTTTGAGAGCTGTTTCTTTGTTTACTTCCATCGTACGAATGACCGCATGCATGAGGTACATCACCCGGTTTGCTTTTTCGTAGCTTCGATAAAGATGTGGCTGAAGATCATCCTCTGTATCCACGATATCGCCGAACGGAGTGTTGTGAATCATGTGGATGGCTGCGAGTGCTTCCCCTGCTGATGAACTGGCAAGTGAGCGAGAGTGCTCGATAGAAACAGGGTTTCGCTTTTGCGGCATAATGGAGCTGATTTGTACGTATGGGTCAGCAACTTTTAAGATGTTATGTTCACGTGTCACGAGTTGAAGGAAGTCTTGGATCCACCTGCCGCTGTTCGTCATCAGAGTTAAGACTGCTGTTGCGGATTCTATCAGGTAATCGGCCCCAGCAACTGCGTCATAGGAGTTTTCAATGAGTTTGTGAAAACCGAGCAGTTCTGAGACGCGTTTTCGATTTATGGGAAAGCTTGTTGTTGATAAGGCCGCCGCACCCATTGGAGAAGAGTTCACTGTTTCGTAAGCGGAATGAAGTCGTTTGATATCACGCAGAAGTATGTCTAAGATCGCCGTTAAATAGTGGCCGAGCGTTGTCGGCTGTGCAGGCTGGGTGTGGGTGTACGCGGTTATAATGGTCTCGGCATGTTCGTTGATTTTTTCTAATAGGGCTGTTGCTAGTAAGAGTGAGCTCTCTGTGAGTGTGATGATGTGTTTCCTTAATGCGAGACGGTACATCGCGATTCCCATGTCGTTTCGGCTTCGTGCCATGTGCATTTTTCCGGCGAGGTCTGGTCCAATTTCGTTGCTGATTTTGTGTTCTATCATGAAAAAAAGATCTTCAAATTGAGAGTCATATTGGAGGGACTGCGGGTCAATTTTGGCGACAGATTCTACTCCTTGCAGAATGGTTGCAGCTTCTTTTTGTTGCAGAATGTTTTGTTCCGCGAGCATCACAACGTGTGCACGGTGAATATTAAACATATGTTTAAAAAGATAGTCTCTTTGATCGCTAAAAACGGGGCGCAGCAAGTGTTCTACGTAAGTTTTACCTGGAAACTCCGTGCCCTCTTGTTTAATAAAATCGTCTTGGGATGGCATGTCTTTCACTCCTAACGATGAAGGAATACGTGTTAGTAGTGTATAGCGATCGAGGTGGGTTGGGAACTCGGTTTTACACTATAGCTCGTTCCAAAAAACAAAAGAAAAACACCCGAATTACATAAAGATCGGGTGTTCACCTCTACTTAATATTATTTCTTTTCCAAAACCGCAACAAATTCTCTCATATAATCTGGCAGATCTGGCGGACGGCGGCTAGAAACGAGATGGCCATCAACTACAACCGGTTCATCGATCCACTCAGCACCAGCGTTCTCCATATCATCCTTGATTCCTGGCGTGCTTGTTACTTTTTTACCTTGTAAAACTTTTGCTGACACGAGAACCCAGCCTGCATGACAGATCTGGCCGATCGGCTTGTGCTGTTCCTCCATGTGCTGAACCATGGCGATCACTTCTGGAAAACGGCGCAGCTTGTCCGGTGCCCATCCGCCTGGAACGAGGATCGCGTCATACTGACTTGCATCTACATCTCCAAAAGCAAAATCAGCTTCAGCGGGAACACCATATTTTCCGATATATGTTTCGCCCGCCTTCTCACCAACGAGTTCAACCACGGCTCCTTCTTCACGCAACCGGAGAATCGGGTACCACAATTCTAAGTCTTCAAAATCATGATGCACAAGACTTAGCACTTTTTTACCTTTTAAACGCATGTTTAACACACCTCCATTATTTTTATATCCTAATTAGCGTAACATGAATCTTGGTCAAGACACTATTCTTTCACCCCGACCTGATCTATGATACGATTTCTTAACTAATTCAAGCTATATATAGAGGGGGTATTTTTAAAATGGGAAAATGCACGATTGACCACACGTTAGAAGATGTGAAGCAAAAGCTAGCAGAACAATCAGCTTTTATGCCGCGTGAACTGGTGATGGAGGTTGGCGATTCTTTATCTGCTGACGCTGATCAAGACTACTTAAATGAAGTCTTTCATTTGTTGAAGAAGTATGACCTTGCGGATGAAAAGGAAAGAGAAAAACGTAATGCTCAACTTAATGAACTAGTAAAATGAGAAACCCGGTATCGAGACCGGGTTTTTGTTTTTTATCGACCACTAACTGAAAGATACCGCCTCTTTTTAGTCCTCTTTATTTTCTAGTGAATCGTTTCGATTTTTCATTGACTCTTAAAATGAAAGCGCTTATAATTTTTATAAAAGATTTATCGAAACGTTTCGATTAACTCGCCATCATACATTTAATAGAAATCCAGGAGGTACTTTCTTTATGCTTAAGCAGAACGTACAACACTTAATTCAAGATATGACATTAGAAGAAAAGATCAGCCAGTTGGTTCAGCTTGCCACTCCTTTCTTTAAAGGTTCATCTGATCAAGGTTTTATCACGGGTCCCATGCAGGAGATGGGGATTTCGGATGAAGTGATTCGCAATACCGGGTCTGTTCTTGGTGGATCAGGAGCTCGTGAAACGAGAAACATTCAAGACGCACATTTAAAAGAAAACCGTCATGGCATTCCTTTATTGATGATGGCTGATATCGTACATGGTTTTAAAACGATCTTTCCTGTACCTCTCGCGATCGGCTGCTCGTGGGATATGGATCTAGCTGAAAAGAGTGCAGAGATCGCTGCAAAAGAAGCTTCTGTTTCTGGTGTTCACGTTACGTTCGCTCCCATGGTCGATCTTGTTCGTGACCCTCGCTGGGGCCGTGTTATGGAATCTACGGGTGAAGATGGTTTCCTGAACAGCGAGTTTGCTCGTGCTTTCGTTCGTGGTTTTCAAGGGACAGATTTAACGAATGATAAAGACCGCGTGGCTGCTTGTGTAAAGCACTTTGCGGCTTATGGTGCACCTGAAGGCGGACGCGATTACAATACGGTGAACATGTCTGAACGCCAGCTTCGCGAATCTTATCTGCCTGCTTATAAAGCTGCGCTTGATGAGGGCTGTGAAATGGTGATGACGGCGTTCAACACTGTTGACGGAATTCCGGCAACGGCGAACAAGAAGCTGATGCGCGACCTTCTTCGTGATGAGTGGGGCTTTAACGGTGTGATCATCTCGGACTGGGGTGCTGTAAAAGAGCAGCTTCCGCACGGTGTGGCTGAAGACGAAGCAGAAGCAGCGTATAAAGCGCTCACAGCTGGTGTTGACATCGAAATGATGACAACATGCTACATCGACCACGTGAAGGAGCTTGTGGAAAGCGGCAAGTTATCTGAATCACTCGTTGATGAATCAGTAGAACGAATTTTAACGTTGAAGCAGAAGCTTGGACTTTTTGAAGATCCATATCGTGGTGCTGATGAGAAGCGTGCCGAGGAAGTCATTTTGTGTGACGAGCACCGTGAAGTAGCACGTGAACTCGCTGCTAAGTCTTGTGTTTTATTAAAAAATGAAGGTAACGTTCTTCCTCTTCAATCGACGCAAAAAATCGCACTAATCGGACCATTCGCTACAAATGGTGATTTAATGGGCCCATGGTCTTGGCAAGGTGCATTTGATGACGTGGTAAAAGTAGACACGGGTCTGTTGAAAAAATTAGCTGATCCTTCACTTTTAACAGTTGCTGAAGGGTGTGAGGTTGAGTCAGTAACGGCTGAGCAGATCGAGGAAGCCGTTAAAACTGCAAGTAATGCGGATGTAATCGTGCTCGCACTTGGGGAAGCTTCATTCATGAGCGGTGAAGCGGGATGTCGAGCTGACATTCGTTTGCCTGAACCTCAGCTTCAACTAATCCAACAAATGAAAAAGCTAGGTAAGCCGATCGTGACTGTTCTGTTTAACGGCCGACCGCTTGACCTGCATGGTGTTGCAGATCAAGTAGACGCTGTGCTGGAAGCTTGGTATCCAGGGACTGAAGCGGGTGCTGCGATTGCTGATGTTTTATTCGGAGACGTGAATCCGTCTGGACGTTTATCGATGTCGTTCCCCTACTCTGTTGGACAGGTACCTGTTTATTACAACCACTTCAACACAGGTCGTCCGCAGCCAACTCCGGATAATAAAGAGCGTTATCTGTCTCATTATCTGGATATTCCGAATGAGCCTCTATTCCCGTTTGGTTTCGGATTGAGCTATACAGAGTTCAAGTATGACGATGTGAAGTTGTCTAATAATGTGTTGACACAGGAAGACTCGATTACGGCTTCTGTAACCGTTACGAATACAGGCGATGTGCCTGGTGAAGAGCTTGTTCAGTTATACATTCGTGATATTGCGGGTGACGTCGTTCGTCCGGTGAAAGAGTTAAAAGGTTATAAGAAGATTGTTCTTGATCCTGGAGCGTCAGAGGAAGTTACGTTCGAGATCACAGAAGAAATGCTTCGTTATCACCATGAGAACCTTGAGTTCAAGAGTGATGATGGCAAGTTTGAGGCGTTTATCGGAAAGAACAGCCATGATGTGGTGAGTGTACCGTTTAAATTAGTAAAGTAATAGAAATTGTGGACTTCTCGTTTTGAGAAGTCCTTTTTTATGGATGCATTAATCCAATAAGCACGATTAGAAAAAGCAGCCATCCAAAAAAGACATAGCTTGCTGTTCGATTAAACGTTCTGACTTCATATGGTAATAACCATTTGACTTGAAAATAAGGAATGACAGAAATACCAACAATAAACACTGGGAAAAAGAACCCCGCAACTAAAGCAACGTTACCCAAAACCTCCAAGGTCATTTCACGGTCTGTCCCACCTGCAAGAAGAAGGATGAACCAAGTAAAATACACAAACCAAATCGATTTAAAAAATCGTTTTAATTCTTGAGTCGATTCACTGCGAAGAACACCTATTAGCACTATACAGCCCAACGTAAAAATCCACCATTCATTCAGATAGCTTGTCACAATGACAGTAACTCCGATTGCAGCGATAGAATTCCTTCTTATTTTGCTGTTTTTCTTTAACACATCCATTTTCACCGCTCCTCTATAGGTAATTTATACCAGTTAAAAGAGATTTGGTAAATATTTTTATTCGTTTTACGGTACGTGTTCTTATATTTATTACACGTTCGCGCAGACGTGGGCTCTTTTCGCTCAATAGATCCTCCGTTTCGCTCAGTGAACCTCTGTTTTCGCTCCAACAACAATGCGTTTCGCTCCAACTGCCTTCCTTTTCGCTCAAGCGCCCAATATCACTGGTAGTCCGCATAAAATTTACCAGTATTTTCTCTATAAAAAGTTTGAAGATGCTTACAATAGCTATAAATTAGAATAATGCTCAATTATATATACTTTTTTGTGTCTATTTTTAACTTCTATGATTAACTTTTCACCTAAATACAAAAAGCTGACTCCTAACAATTAACTATCTAAAAATAGAAAAAGACTGCTCCAAAAGAGCAGTCTTACCTAACTATCCCACCAAAACCCGCAACTGATTGTCCACTTTTGCGTGTTTTTTGCTTCGGACAAGCGTTAACTCATCATTTTCTTCAATTACATAATCTGCACTCGGTAAAATCTTCGTTCCAATATCAAACGCGATCACATCTTCCACTTGTGTTAAGCGGAAATCAATATGATCTGCACTCACACCTGTAACCTCTGCTGTCGCGTAAGCTATCTTCGCGTTGCCTGCTGCTAGATTCACAGGAAGCATCACACCGTCTTTGCTTTGCAACAACAGTTTCCTTCCACCAAACAACGCTTCTTCATCTTCATAAATGGTGAATTCCTTATCAAATCCATCTAGGTTCAGAATATGGATGAACCGTTCACCGTCAACATTAGAGGTAGACGTCATAAAGATTCCGTGATAATGACAATCGTTAGTAAGCTTTGCACGTGAACCCAATCGTTCAAGCGCTTTTTTAAAAAACGGCAGGTCGCAGCGGTAGGATCCTGCTACAACGATTGCACACCCGTTACCAATCTCAGATTCAAAACCGCATACATCATTTGATCCGTACACTCTTAAAATCGGAGTCACACCTTCTGCTACTTCAAACCCTTGCGCAAAACCAGATCGAATCTCTGGCTGCCCCGACGCCCAATTGTCTCCATAAATAGAAAGATAGTTTTTGTAGCGGTCACGGTGATAACCCTTGCTTGTCACCCCAAGCGCATCCGCTAGAATCGTACATTCCTTCCCTTCCATATCAAAAAGTGAAACCTCACCATATAGAAGAATTTTTCCGCCCGTGTTTAAATAGTTTACGAGTTTCTGCTGAATCGCACTGTCCATATAACGAGCAGACGGTAACGCGAGGACAGGCGTTTTCGTCACATCAAGGAGTTTGTTCTGAACATCGACCGCTGTAAACCGATAACCGTTGAGCAGCATTGCACGGCCCATGATCTCCCAAGCACCAGCACCGCGGTTCGCCTCAATGTTCGAGAGGATCTCTCGCATCACTTCACTCTTCGGATAACGATATTCTGTCATGTAATAGTCCGGGATGAACGCGAACGATACATTATCACGCTCTTCGTCCATTCGCGCGAGCTTATCACTTACTGCCATCACACTTTGGTTCACGCGTGACATGCGCGGGAACGTATAGTTGTAGTGGCCTTCTGGACCGATTGGTGCCGCAAAACCATGACGTTCGCCTGTTGAGGCGATGCGGTCGTTTCCGTCGTCAACAAGCGTATCAAGCCTAGCATTTTTTCCACCAGCAAAAAGATAATAGTTGATCAGTCGGTTTCCTTGAGCAAGGCACATTCTAAACTTAAAATCTGCAGCTGATGGATCATAGCGCTCACCTAGCGTCTCTCCAAAGTTTCCGTCACCACAATTGAACTCAACAGACGTTAACGGTTGATCTTCGTTATGAACGGCTTCCATCAGACCGTTAATGATGTAGAGGTCTTGGAACGTTTTCATGTCGAGGTCGCCAAAATAAATATCAGAGCCAGAGATGTATCCGGGTGCTTGTGTATATGTTTCATAAAGCTGACTGATTCCGATCGGGTACGTGAAGCCTCGTCCACCGCCTGTTCCGTGGATATTTACAACGAACGGTATGTCTTTCACGCCGAACTCTTCCGCGTACTCTCTTAAAATCGCAATGTATTTTGCGAATCGATAGCGCATGTAATAGCCAAGATCTTTTAACAGCTGTGCCGCATACTCTTCTTTCGGAGAACGGAATGCAGCATTTCGCTCAGCACTTTCTTCCAACGAAAATGGATAGCGGAGAGAAACGTTATCGCCGTATCGTTCGCTCAACCAATTTGAGAAATCGTTCAGCACGTTGTCCGTCAAATCGGGTGTGTTACTTACCCAAGACAGCATTCCGATCTCGTTATCAAGCTGAAACGCAATGATTTTTCCACCGTTTTGGTAAATACGCGGCGTGACAACTTCCATCACTTTTTCATAATACTTACGAACTTCTTGTAAAAATCCTGGTGCGAGATAATCCACGGTCGGCGTTGTTGGTTCGCTTTCGTCCCAACCAACCGGAATGATCTCAGGATGCTTCTCATACACCCAATATGGCAAGCCTTCGTTTTTCATCTCGGCCATGATGAATGGACCTGGACGAACGAAGAAATAAAAGCCGTTTTCCGTACAAAGGTCGATGAACCCGGCAAGGTCTGTTTTAGGACGTGTTTTACCCGTAAAATCAAACTGCCCTTCTACCGGCTCATGCCAAAGCCATGGCACATAAGTGGCCACAGCGTTACATCCTGTTTCTTTCAACTTGTCCAGCCGGTCTTGCCAATCACTTTTATCAAGACGGTAGTAATGAATCTCACCGCAAGTGATTAGAACGGGCTTACCGTCGATGATGATCTGTTTGTTCTTGATTTCAATCATTTTGCCGGACTTCCTTCTGTCTTTTTCCAACCTAACAGGTCAGCACCTTGTTTCACGTACTTGTTTTTCATAAACAGATCCCACACGAGACCAGATTGATAGTTCTCGATCATAAGAAGCGTGATACCCTTGTCGATTCCGATGACATGGTCTGCATACCAAGCTGGAGTTTCGTCCAGGTTATAAGAGTCTTGAAAACCATACTCACCCCAAAGCTGTGGATGTTCTTCGTAAAAATACTTCATCGCTGCGATCGACTCTTCTGGTGTGAACACGATCGATCCCGCTGCTCCAGTCGGTGCGATCGTCCCCTCGAGCTCAGGCGTACAGCCTTCATAATAAGGAGGAGCACCAGGTACGCGGTAGCCGGTCGGACTCGCACAAGCGGTTAAGCCCCACGCGTTTTCATGATATGTCTTGAACTCACTCGATTTTTCCATACAGAACGCACGGTTCGCAAGCGATGCTTTTACCGAGTTCTCGAACCAGTTGATTCCGTCTCCGTCGACGATATTTCTAAAATCGATAAACGCATGCGAATATTGGTGAACGAACATCGCATTGCCTGGCGCGTGGATGTACTCGTAATCTTTGTACGTTCCTTTTCTGCGTTCGAAGCCGTCATAAATTTTCACCGGAACTGGATGGGTAGGTGAAGCCACGCCAAGCACGTACGTCATCATCTGTTCTGCGTACATGTCCCAATGGTGGAAACCACCTGTTTCCGGGTTATAGCCCATGAAGAACTGGTTTACCGGCTCATCATAGTACACTTTCCAGTCGACACGAGCGTATATCTTTTCAAAAAGCTCTGCAATCTCGCCACCAAAGTATTCTGCGGACGTTACAGCACCACACAAAAAGATTCCGGTATCGATGATCGACGCACAGTCATACCATTCTTCGTTCTTTTTTCCCGTTTGCATGTTTAAGAAGTGGTAAAAGAAGCCGCTCGCGTGTTCCACGTTGTTCAGAAATGTTTCAAGAGTCCCTTTCGTACGTTCGTAGCCTTCTTCTTTCTTGATCCAACCACGCTCGATTCCGATAATGATTGCAGTTAATCCGAACCCGTTTGATGCGATACTTGCTACTTTTTTGTTCGCTGACTGATCCAGGATCAATCCGTATCCCGGGCTGTCTTTATCCGTGTTTGCTTCGTTCCAAAAAAAATCAAAGCATCCTTTCGCTTCAAGGTCCAATAGTTTCTGTGTATCCATCGTTTTTCCCCTCTCTTTTTGTGGTTTTTTTAAAGTGAAGATCGTTTCATTTCGCTCCAGGTGCTTCGCTTTCCGCGGGGCGACCGGTGAGCCACTTGCCGCTTTACGCCTTTAAGTGTCTCACCTGACCGCTCGTCCCGCAGGAGTCTCACACCTTCTGCTCCATTCCACTTTTTCTAAGAAGAATCTCACCAAAGAATGAAGACCCAAATTCACATTACTCCCCCGTAATCCCCGAACGGTCTACACCTTCAACAAACCAGCGCTGCGTGATAAAGTACACGATCAATAACGGCAGAATCGACAAGACGGTTCCTGCCATCTTAATCCCTTCGTTCAACTGATTACCGCCACTGACTCCCATCTCAGCTGGGAACATCTGCTGATACGTCGCAACGAACTTTTGCAGCTGCAGTGGAAGAGTCGTTAGTGCATCTCCAAAATAGATCGCCGCCAAATACGTCTCGTTCCAATACCAAACGAACGAGAACAAAAACGAGATGATGATCGCAGGCAATGCCATCGGTAAAGCAATCGTGAAGAAGATCCGGAAATGTCCTGCCCCATCGAGCTGAGCTGCTTCTTCCAGTGCTTTTGGTACCGCTCTAAAAAACTGATAAAAGATCAAGATAAAGATCGCACTGTTCAACCCTTGTCCGAACGTTGCCGGCAGCATGAACGCACTCAAACTGCCAAGGATGTTCAGCTCATTAAAGAAGATATATCTTGGAATGAGCGTCACTTGCGGCGGAATGATAAACGTCGCGAGTACAAGAACGAACATGATCTTTTTTCCTTTAAAATCAAAACGGGCAAGTCCGTACCCGACAACAGCGGCTACTGCGGTCTGTGCCAGTGCTGGTAGGACCGTCACATAAAGCGTTTCCATTAATGTTGAAAAAAAGTTTAATACCTTATTTGCCTGCTCATAGTTTCCTGTATAAAACTGTGTTGGAATCCAGTTTACAAGCGGGTTTAACAGGTCGTCCAAACTCTTAAAGCTATAAACACCCATGTAGAGAAGCGGATATAAATACACGAACCCGATCCCCACTAAGAGTCCGTAGATCAAGAGCTTATATAGAAGACCATCCGTCCCCTGCATGCCCAAAAACATTCTTTTCGTTTTAAAGTAATACTTGTTTACTTGCTGTGTTTTGGTTTGCACGTTGATCACATCCTCTTAGGTGTACTTTTTCTTTCTTTTTACCGTCATCACACCAACCGCGATAGCCAGCGCTGCAGCAATAATGAGAAAGTAGATCCAAGACAGAGCTGAGGCATAGCCATAGCCCGTGTCTACTTTAAACATGTTCTTTTGAATATGCTCAATGATCGGATTCAACGAGAATACAGAATACGTCACGATCGTATAAATCATGTTCACGATGATCATCGGAACGAGGCTTGGCAGAGTGATCTTCCAAAAGAACTCCCAATTGCTTGCCCCGTCGATTTTCGCGGCTTCAAAGATCTGCTTGTCCATCTTCTGAAGAGCAGCAAGGAAGATCAGAATCTGCACACCTGAATACCAAAGGATTACGATCAGGTTTTTAATCAGATAAAGCAATATACCGTTAAAGAAACCATCAGGGTTATCATTTAGCGCCTGATAAATGGCGTACTGTTCAATAGAAGGAATCGTCGTGATTCCTTGATCGATCAGCTCTTTGATCACGGGTCCGCTCGCGATAATAACGGGCAGGAAGAAGATTGTACGGAACAGGCCACGGAACTTGATCTTCTGGTTCAACAATAGAGCGATGATTAGCGAAAAGACAATGATGATCGGTACGGATATGACCATCTCTTCTAAATACGTTAAGACGCGGTCCACAAACGTCCCATCTACCGTAAAGGCATATTCATAGTTTCCAAACTTCACAAAGTTCGTTTTAATACCGTCCGTTGTAATCTTCACTTCTTGAAAGCTTAAAAAGAGCGAGTATAAAAGCGGAAAGGCGGTAAAGACGAGAAAGCCGATGATCCAAGGTGAAACAAACAGCAATCCTGTAAGGTTTCTATTGTTGCTTAGTCGTTTCATCGCTTTTGCCCCCTTCTGTTACCGCAAAATCTTTCGCTCCAACTTCCATACCGTTTCGTTTGTAAGAAGCGTTCGTATAATTGACGATGATCACTTTTCCGTTTGAGTATTCTACTTCAACTATTCCAGTCTGAGGAACATTTCGGCTGACAATTTCTTCGCCTTCAACCACACCAAGACTTTTCTGGATTTTTTTGTACTGATAGAGAATTTTTTCTTTCCAGATGGAATATTGGGATGTATAAACGTCTTTCGATGCTGTTTTGGCTAAGAGATGAGACGGTTCTTTCGTTAAAAGAAACGATGGATATGCTCCATACTCAATCATGCGCAGCATCTGATCTTCTGAATCTGACTGAAAGTTTGAGAATGGTGCGTAGTATGGCATGTATCCTTTTAAAACGATCTGCAGAAACGGCACGGTGTCTGTTTCAAACACATAGTTCGACGCGTTCATCGGAATGTCGAGATATCGGTCTGTTTGATTCCATAAATACGTGTTAGGCTCGTACAGAGCAACGTTCCCCACTGCTTTGTTCAGTGTGCCGAACAGCTTTTGATAAGTTTTGATCGTTTGATTACGCTCGCTCGATTTCTTACCGCTAAAGTCAGAGAAAAGCGTATAGCCGCTCGAATCAATCGCCACGTTCGAGATGCCGTATTCTTTAAATTCCTTTGCATCTTCTTTCGCGATCGCAAGAGATTTTTCTGGCGATAGATAATATAGAGTCTTCTTCTCTTCACTGTGTGAGATCGTTTCGGAACTGATTTTCTTCGCTACGTCCTTACTGCCAGAGTAACCGGATGCTCCATCATACGCTTTCGTGTAATCGCTATAAAAATAAAGCGGAATGTTATCCTTTTTAAGCGTGTCGATCGTGTTCTTCACGTCATCACTGTTCCCGAGTTCACCTTCGAACGGAAACTTGTTCGGAAGCGTTCCAGTCAGGCCGCCTTCTGACCAGCCTTTGTACACGACAAACAGATCATTGATGTCTTTTTTGAGCTCAGAAGTCATGCTTGGAATGTCTGCGACTTTCGTCATCGGCAGAACAGAGTCCCACAATAACCCTTCCTTCACTTCACCGCCTAAAAATTCAAGTCTCACACCTGTTTTGTCATCGTTTTTCCTCAGCTGCTTCGTATCTGTGAGATGCTTCTGATACGCTTTTGCCATCCCAACATAGTCAGCTTCGTCTTCTTGCAGGAACATATATCTCAGCTTGACGCCGAATGGGTTCTTCGATTTTTGATATAAGTTTAAGCCCTTCATGTTCTTACTTGTTGGCTGATAATATTCTTTTCGGAAATGAAATTCTGAAGAAATCCAGTTGAAGTCGGTCGAAACACCCGATGGATAAGCTAAGATGTCACCATGTGTATAGCCTTCTTCGATCACGGTTAAAAACGCGTTCTGCTTTACCCCGTGAACAGCACCAAACACAGGCATCTTAATTTGCTCAACTGGTGTTACCTTCCCATCTTTCTTCACTTCTGTTTTCTGGAACGCTTCGTCTTCACCGTAAATCGATGCGGTAAACGGTGCATCTGCTTTACTTCCCCTCTTCTCATAACGGATCAGCGCACCACTTCCGTCTGGTATGAACATGTAACCGTTAATGTCGTTCTCGTTTACCGCTCCTAAGAATGGATAAACACGCATGGAGATGAGCTTCGTGTACTTGTTTTCTTTGATTTCATTCTCCGGAATCGAAACGACAAGGTCGCTTCCTTGGAGCTCCACGTTCATTTCGAATTCGAGCTTTGACTGGTTCATGTAAAGAGAGGCTGTGAACCCTTTATCATTCATCTTCACACGGGGACGAGAATCATTCGTTGTGATGCTCTCGGTTTTTACCTTTCCGCGACGATCCATGTAATCAACGGTAATCGCGGATTGTGCCATCTGTTCCCACGTTTTGTTCAATCGGTATTGATCGGGTTGATCTAGTCCTGAGTTCCAAACATACTTGGTTTTCTTGTTCTGAACCTTAATCGCGAGCGTTTCTTCGTTCACATAAAGCGCAAGATTTTCATTTTCTGATGCCTTCTCAAAACCTTCAAACGAGTTTTTCTGTTTGATCGGAGCCACATCTGCTTTCTCAGGCTTCGTAAACGATGAGGAGGTATACTTCATCACGTTTTGACTACTTTCCGTTGGTACGGGAGGCTGCTCGGTACTTTTCTTATCATCTTGCGCGGCAAATACAGAGATCGGTACGAGCAAGGTAAGAAGGGCGATACTTATCTTTTTATACACGAAGAACAGCCTCCTTTATGATGGAATAAACAAAATCGTACACTTGGTCGATCAACACGAACACGATGAACACAACAAGAAGCATGATCACCATACCGAACAGCGTGACAAAGATGTTTCGGATTGTGTCTGAGAACGTGTAGTTATGAATCTCTTTTAACATGATGAAAAGAATGATCAGACACCATAAGTAGATGATGCGGATCGAGAAAACATAAATAAACGCTTCATTGTATGTGAGCACGTTCGATAAAAGGGTCAGAATCGGACTGAACACAAGGAACGGAGCGAGCGAATAGATCGTTCCGATATAGATGTCCTTGAACCTTCCTTCACCATCGTTAATTGTACTAACGAGATAGTTCACCACGATAAAAAGTGCGAGCGGTACGAGTAATAAGAGAAGCTCGCCGACTAAGTTCGCATCGCTGCTCACCGTTTTAAAGATAAATCCGGTATAAAACCGGCTGTAAATATACTCGACGATTAAAATGACATACAAAATCGTCGCAGACAGGATCGACGCATATCGTTTTCTTTTCAGATAATAGAAGCTGTCGATCGGATGACGGAAGAACTTGAACAGGAAGAACAGTTCTCCTATCAATCTCTGTTTCTTAATCGCGCCAATCTGTCTACGAGGCTGATCCAGAATGCCTTTCTTTTTGTCGATCAGTTTTACGACATAGTACAAAATGGCGAAGAAAATTAACGCGAATAACACCGTTTCCAGGTTCTCTTGCATCCACGCGTGACGTACTTCCCAGAACGAATCGGAATAACCGAACACGTCGTTTGCAAACTCGTATTCTTCTAACGCCTTATCATAGTCTTGCTGTTTGTAGTAAGCAGAGCCCATCGCAGAATGCGCAAGACCGAACGAAGAGTTCATCTCCAGCACTTCTTCCCAGTACTTCTGACTCTCGATATAACGGCCCTCTTTAAAAAGCGCGATGCCTTCGTGCACTTGTTTAGAAAAAGCAGTAGATTCAAAGACTTGGATCATACCGCGTTCTTTATCTGTCACATACAGTCTGCCGTCAGCATCGATCGTGATACCTGTCGGCTGTTTAAACAATCCAAGACGGTTCGTTCCATCGTCTTTTCC